>NZ_JAQVEJ010000029.1 GCF_028698005.1 Hydrogenophaga sp. | reverse complement strand
CACCGCCTCCGCCAGTTGGCCTTATCAATCAAATGCTCAACGCATTTTTCCAGATCAGGCTCACATAAACCCCACATGAGACAAAGCCCCCGATCGAGGGCTCGGTGGCTTTGTGGCTCTGCCTGATCCGTGCCGAGCATTGATCCACACCGCCAGTCCAGCGGTCCGCTCCCGACTTCATTCAAACCATGAATCCGGCGACCCAACGCACATGGCAGGATCGCGCGTGCGCCCCGCAGGGATGCCCGCCGGCACACAGCATCAGACACCGAAGTGGCGCCGGTAGCGCACCGGCATGTCGCCGATGCGCATGATCATCGGCAGGTCGGCGGCATTGAAGTCCGGGTCCCAGGCCGGCGGGCCCATGACCTTGGCACCCAGACGCAGGTAGCCCTTGATCAGCGCCGGTGGCTCCACTTCCAGCGAGCTGTCCAGCTGATCGACCGGCAGCGGCAGCCGCGGCCGCACGTGGCAGTCGATCGGGGCCATGTGCCTGCCCTGAACCTGGCGCCAGATGCTGGCTGCCGCGTGGCCACCGCCGATCACGCCATGCGGGCCTTGGTGCTGCATGGGGATGCTGGCACAGCCAATCATGGTGTCCAGCCGGTTGCGCTGCATGAAGGCCGCGAGCGCACCCCACAGGGCCATGATCACGCCTCCCTGGCGGTAGTCACGGTGCACACAACTGCGGCCCAGCTCCACCATGCTCTCTCGCAGCCGGCGCAGGCGCACCAGGTCAAACTCGGTGTCGCAGTAGGTGCTGCCGGCCCGCTTGGCTTGCTGGGGCGTCAGTACGCGGTAGGTACCGATCACCCGGCGCGTGACGACGTCGCGCACCAACAGGTGCTCGCAGTAGTCGTCAAACAGATCGACATCGTGGCCCGGCACCGCCTTGGAGAGGATGGCTCCCATCTCGCCGGCAAACACCTCGAACCTCAGGCGCTGCGCCTCCCTAACCTCATCCAGGTGCCGCGCCCAGCTGACGTCGATACCGCCCGCAGCCGGGACCACCACCGCAGCAGGCTCGCCGGTGCATGGGCGAAGCGTCCTCCGGAAGTCGGGTAGCGGCGCCAGGTCCAGCATCAGAGTCGGCAGTTCTCGCATGTGGGGTTCCTGGGTCAAGATGTGTCGGTTGTTCATGCCCTCGATGCTCCGGCCGCTTCATGTCATTTCCGTGGCGGTGTCATGAAGCTTTTGTGACGACGCAAGCCGGCACCACGAACGGCCACACCACTGTCATGAAACTTTCATGACCACAGCGCAGACTGGACTCGCTTTCCATCAACCCACGCCGAACCGACATGAGCTTCAAAGCCGAATCGCACTTCAACAACGAAGACTCCAACACCACGAACAACCCGGGCATTGACGAGATCCTTGAAGCACGCCTGAGCCGCCGCCGCCTGTTCAAGGGCGCCGGTCTGGCGGGCGCCGCCGTGGGCGCCTCGGCCCTGACCGGCTGTGCCACCGGCATGGGTGGCGGCAGCGGCCACAGCGTGGGCAGCCTGTCCTTCAAGGCCGTGGCCAAGCACACCAGCGACAAGGTGGTGGTGCCCGAGGGCTACACGGCCCAGGTCCTCTACGCCCTGGGCGACCCGCTGACGGCGTCCACCCCCGCCTTCAGGAACGACGGCACCGACGCCGACTTCGGCAACCGCGCCGGCGACCACCACGACGGCATGGAGTGGTTCGGCCTCGATGCGCAGGGCAGACCCTCCCGCAGCGCCGCCCTGCGCGGCCTGATCGCAATGAACCATGAGGCCACCACGGACGAAAAGCTGTCGTCCTTCTTCCTGCACGCCGACGGCGGCACCGCCACCCTGCCCCGCCCCGCCGCGGAGGTGGACAAGGAGCTCATGATCCACGGTCTCTCCGTGGTCGAGGTTCAGTCCGACGGCAAGCGCTGGGCCTACCAACCGGACTCGCCGTTCAACCGCCGCATCACCACCATGACCGAAGCCGCCATCCACGGACCGGCCCGTGGCAGCGAGCACCTGGTCACCCGGTACGACAACACCGCCACCCGGGCCCGCGGCACGCTCAACAACTGCGGCGCCGGCCGGACGCCCTGGGGCTCCTTTGTGAGCGGCGAAGAAAACTGGTTCGGCTACTTCTTCCGCGACGCCAAGGACGACGAAGCACGCAAGAACGACAAGCAGGTCAAGGGCCTGGTGCGCTACGGCCGCAAGGCCGGCGCCGCCAGCCGCCACGGCTGGGAAAGCGCCGGCACGGCCGACCAGTACGCCCGCTGGAACAACAGCGCCAGTGGCGCCAGCGCGAAGGACGACTACCGCAACGAGATGAACACCTTCGGCTATGTGGTGGAACTCGACCCCTATGACGGCCGTTCGCTGCTGCGCAAGCGCACCGCGCTGGGCCGCATGGGCCACGAGAACATCACCTTCGCCAAGGTGAGCCCGGGCCAGCCGGTGGTGGCCTACATGGGCGACGACGCGCGCGGCGAGTACATCTACAAATTCGTCTCGGACGCGAAGTGGGACGCCGCCGACGCCGAGCCGGCCAACCGCCTGGCCGCGGGCGACAAGTACCTCGACAAGGGCACGCTGTACGCCGCGCGCTTCAAGAGCGATGGCACCGGCCAGTGGTTGGAACTGTCGATGGACAACCCGGTGATCGCCGGCAGCTCCTACTTCGAGTTCAAAGATGCGGCCGACATCGCCGTTTTCACCCGCCTGGCGGCCGACGCCGTGGGCGCCACCAAGATGGACCGACCCGAGTGGGCCGGCGTGAACCCGAAGAACGGCGAGGTCTACATCACGCTGACCAACAACAGCGCCCGCACGGGCGCCACCGCCGACAGCGCCAACCCCCGCGCCTACACTGACATGAAGGGCAGCAAGACGCAGAAGGGCAACGTGCACGGCCACATCCTGCGCCTGGCCGAAAGCCAGCCTACCGACACAGGCTTCCGGTGGGACATCTATCTATTCGCGTCGGAGGCCGATGCCGACAAGGCCACGGTGAACCTCTCGAACCTGAACGACGAGAACGACCTGTCCTCGCCTGATGGACTGGTGTTCAGCCAGGCCACCGGCCTGTGCTGGATCGAGACCGACGACGGCGCCTACACCGACAAAACCAACTGCATGCTGATGGCCGCGGTGCCAGGCCGTGTGGGCGACGGTGGCAGCAAGTCGCTGACCTACGGCGACAAGACGGTCACCACCCATGTGGGCAAGGCACAAACGCCCGCGACCTTCAAGCGCTTCCTGGTCGGCCCCAGGGGCGCCGAGATCACCGGCATCACCGAAACGCCCGACGGCCGTGCGCTGTTCGTCAACATCCAGCACCCGGGTGAAAACACGAAGATGGCCGATACCACCAACCCGGCGAAGTACGAGAGCCAGTGGCCCGCCAACGCCGGCTACGGCGCCGGCCAGCGCCCGCGCTCGGCCACCATTGTCATCACCAAGAACGACGGTGGCGTCATCGGCAGCTGATGGATGACTGGCGCCAGCTTGCCACGCTGACCCCGCTCACGACGATGGACCGCGCCCACGCGGTCTCTCACACACCACAGGAGTAGGACGCAGAGAAGGCCATCATCCTGCGATGAAGCGATCGGGGTCACATCAGACTGGGGATTCAGAGCAGGGCGACTGAAAACGGGATGACATCGCCGTCATCCCGGTGTCCGGCCTCGCCCTTGCCGCCAAGGATGACATGAACTAGGATTCACTCCATCAATGAATTCAAATTCATTTCTTCATGGCCTACCGCAAAACCGAACAGATCGAGGCCCGCCTGGCCGACAAGCGCGCGCTGATACTCGCTGCGGCCCGGATGATGGTTTCCGAGGGCGGCTGGAGCGAGGCACAGATCAGCCACGTCGCATCGTCTGCCGGCGTGGCCATCGGCTCGGTCTATCGCTACTTCCCATCCAAAGCAGACCTGTTCGTCGAGGTGCTGTCCACCGTTTCCCAACGGGAAGTGGACGTGCTGCAAGCCATCGCGAACAGCGCCGACGCCCCTTCCCAGAACCTGCATGTCGCGGTGTCCACCTTTGTCGAGCGCGCGATGCGCAACCGCCGGCTGGCCTACGCGCTGATCGCAGAGCCCTGTGAGAAGGAACTGGATGAGGCGCGACTGGTGTATCGCCGTGCCATCAGCCAGCAGATCATGCGGATCGTCAGGGCGGGTCAGGAGCGAGGTGATTTCCGTACAGACATCGATCCCTCGATCGCAGCCACCGTCATCGTCGGCGGCTTCATGGAAAGCCTGATCGGCCCGCTGTCACCACTCAATGCCGACTTTGACATTTCGGGCCAACACGACCTGGACGCTGTGCACGGCCTGGCCAGCCAGATCGCCGATGTTTGTTGTGCCACCGTGCTCCCCCCCCAGAAGATCACCCCGATCACCCTCGCCAACAGGAGACAACGATGAACGCCCCCCTTCCAACACAAGCCAGGCCGCCGGCCCATCAGGCAAGCCGCTTCTCGACCCATGTCGTGAAGAACCAGGCAGACTTTCCGTTCGGATTCAATGCGTTCGAGGACGATGTCATTCTGAAGGCGGCGGTCGAACGCGAAGCCCCCTGGGCTGCAACCAGGGCGTCTGCCATCGGGCACCTGGCCGGCAGTGAAGCGGTGCAGGAGCTGGCACGCCAGGCCAACCGGTTCATCCCGGAGCTGAAAACGCACGACCGCTACGGCAACCGGATCGACTGGGTCGACTTGCACCCCGCCTGGCACCAGTTGATGTCACTGGCCTGGCAGCATGAAGTCCCCACACTGGCATGGACGGCCCAGGAAAAGCACCCCCACTTTGCACGCGCGGTTCTGTCTTACTTGTGGAATCAGGTGGAGCAAGGCACGGGCTGCCCCACCGGCATGGCTTATGCCGCGCACGCGGGCTTCATGCATGAGCCTGCCCTCAAGGTCTGGGCAGAAAAGTCCCTGGGCACCGTCTACGATTTCAGCCGCCGCGAGGTCGCGGACAAGCCCTCGGTGGTCGTTGGCTACGCCATGACCGAAAAGCAAGGCGGCTCCGACCTTCGGGAGACCCAGACCACGGCGGTGTTTGCGCACTCGGCCGATTACCACGGAGCGGTGGCACATTGGTACGAACTGACGGGGCACAAATGGTTTTGCTCGGTCCCGCAGTCGGATGGTTTCTTCACCCTGGCCAAGGTCAATGGCGAAGTCACCTGCTTCTTCCTGCCGCGGACCTTGCCCGACGGCAGCTACAACCGCTTTTTCCTGCAGCGCCTCAAGGACAAGGCCGGCAACAAGTCCAACGCCTCCAGCGAAGTCGAGTACGCCGGCACACTGGCCATTCGCGTGGGTGAAGAAGGCAGGGGTTTGCGGGAAATCCTGTCACACGCACACCTGACCCGCCTGGACTTTGCCGTTGGCTCGGCCGGTCTCATGCGGCAAATGCTGACGCTCGCGCTGAATCACACCACCACACGCGACGGCTTTGGCTCCAGCCTGGCCAGGCGCCCGATGATGGCCAACGTGCTGGCCGACATGGCGGTTGAGGTCGAGGCATCCACGCTGATGGCGCTGCGCGTCGCCAAGGCCACGGACCACATCGAAACCGACGCCAGAGAAAAGGCGTTTGCCCGTATCACCACGCCGATGGCCAAATACTTCAACTGCTCGCGTGTGGTGGCCGTGGCCAACGAGGCCCTGCAGTGCCACGGCGGCAACGGCTTTGTGGAGGATGGTCCGATGGCCCGCCTGTACCGCGAGGCCCCGTTGAACAGCGTCTGGGAAGGCTCCGCCAACATGATGTGCATGGACGTGCGGCGTGCCATGCAAAAGGACCCCGGTTGTCGCGATGCGCTGATGGCGGAGCTGACGAGCGTCAAGGGGATGGATTCGCGCTTCGACGCCTTCGTCAGCACAACCTCTGAGCTGCTTCAGGCCATGATCGATGACGAATTCCTCGCCCGCCCGGCCACGGAGGCGGTGGCGCGCTGCGTTCAGGGCGTGGAGCTGTTGCGTCACGCCACATCGGACGTCGTCGATGTGTTCCTGAAGACCAGGATCGGCGGCATCGCCAGCAACTGGGGTGTCATGTTCGGCACTCTGGGGCCCGGCGTGTCGCAGGCTCAGGCAGATGCGATCGTAGAACGCGCCCGCGTCAAACGCTAACCCCGGTCAAGCGTCACTGGCCTTCAGACCTGTACGTCCCTGAAGGCTTCTGTTGTCCGAAGTGGCCAACACGCCGTGGCTGCCAACGTGCCGGCCACCGGCAACGGCCGGCTTGACGCAGGTTGCCGCGCATTTGCTACCCTATGTACCCGAAGGGTTGCAACCATGAACGACATCATCTGCCCGCACTGCGGCAAGGCTTTCAAGATCGATGAAGCGGGCTACGCCGACATCCTCCAGCAGGTACGCGACAGCGACTTCGAGCACCAACTGCATGAACGGCTGGAGCTGGCCGAGCGCGAAAAACAGGCCGCCATCGAACTGGCACGTGCCCAGTTGAGCGCGGCGTGGCAGAAACAGAGCGCCGAACGCGAGGCGGAAGTCCAGAGGCTCAAGGCCCAGTTGGAGGCCGGCGAAGTGGCCCGCCAGTTGGCCGTGGCACAGGCCCTCAGCGAGGTCGAGAAGCAAAGAGATGCCCTGGCCAGCGAACTGGACAAGGCCCGGCAGGAAACCCAGGCGGTCCGGCAACTGGCCGAGGCGCAACGCCTGGCCGACTTGCAGAAAACCGCTGCCAGCAAGGACAGCGAGATCCAGGACCTGAAGGCCCGACTGGCCGAGGTGGCGCTGTCACAGAAGCTGGCCATCACCGAGGCCCTGGCCTCCGTCGAAAAGCAGCGCGACGAACTGCAGGCCAGCCTGGCCCAGGCCCGCCTGGAAAAGCAACTGGCCGAGCAATCCCTCAAGGAACGCTACGAAGTGCAGCTCAAGGACCGCGACGACGCCATCGAACGCCTGCGCGACATGAAGGCGCGCCTGTCCACCAAGATGGTGGGCGAAACGCTGGAGCAGCACTGCGAGACCGAGTTCAACCGCATCCGCGCCACCGCCTTTCCCCGGGCCTACTTCGAGAAAGACAACGACGCCCGCACGGGCAGCAAGGGCGACTACATCTTCCGCGACACCGATGAGTCGGGCACCGAGATCGTCTCCATCATGTTCGAGATGAAGAACGAGAGCGATGCGACGGCGACCCGCAAGCGCAACGAGGACTTCCTGAAAGAGCTGGACAAGGACCGCACGGAAAAGGGCTGCGAGTACGCGGTGCTGGTCTCCCTGCTGGAACCCGACAGCGAGCTCTACAACACCGGCATCGTCGACGTGTTCCACCGCTACCCGAAGATGTATGTGGTGCGGCCGCAGTTTTTCATTCCCATCATCACGCTGCTGCGCAACGCGGCGATGAACACCGTCAGGTACAAGGCGGAACTGGCCCTGGTCAAGGCCCAGAACATCGACATCACCCACTTCGAGAGCCGGCTGGAGAGCTTCAAGAGCGCCTTCGCGCGCAACTACGACCTGGCCTCAGGCCATTTCCAGAAGGCGATTGCGGAGATCGACAAGTCCATCGACCACCTGCAGAAAACCAAGGATGCCCTGCTGGGCGCCGATCGCAACCTGCGCCTGGCCAATGACAAGGCCCAGGACGTGACCATCAAGAAGCTGACCCGGGGCAACCCGACCATGGCGGCCAAGTTTGCAGAACTCAGGCAAGCCGGCCCCGCGGCGGAAGACTGAAGGCCCCCGCCACCCTCAGCCCCTGCTTCACGCCAAGTCCTGCTCGGCGGCGCGGCCGGCCGGCCGGCTGCCGTCAGCGGGCCTGGCTCGATGCGCACATGGCCATCGTCACGGCTTCTTGTCGGCCGCGGCCGGGGCCTCGCCCACAGCATCGCGCACGCACTTCCTGGTGAAGCTGGTCTTGGCGGCGCCCGCCAGCTTCTTCTCGGCGGCAGCCAGGTCGCACGCGGCGGCGGCGTCACGCTCGCACTTGTTCAGGAACGAGGTCCTGGCGGCACCGGCCAGCTTTTTCCCGGCGGCGGCCGCCTGGCAGGTGCTGGTGTCCTGCGCATGCGCCTGGGCGGCAAAGACGGTCAGGGCCACGGCGGCCACGCGGAAGGCGGTCAACATCTTCATGGGCAGACTCCACACCAGAAACAAACGGTGGGCACAGTCTGCCACAAGCGCCCGCGCCGCGATGCCCGCGGCATCCCTCAGTCGGGCAGGAACAGCGTCTGCAGGTCGCTCAGGAAATCGAAGCCGCGCTCGGTGGGTCGCACCCAGCCGGCCTCCTCCACCAGCCAGCCCCTGGCCACCCCGGCATCGATGCCAGCGCGGAAGGCCGACGCCGGCAGCCCCGTGCGCTCCAGCATCTCCCGCATGGCAAAGCCCTCGCGCAGGCGCAGGGCGTTGAGCGTGTACTCGAACGGCAGGTCGCGGCGCGCCACCTCGTCCGACTGCACCACCGCGTCACCGGCCCGCGCGCGCTCCATGTACAGGCGCGGCTCGCGCGCGCGCACCTGGCGCAGCACGCGATGCGCGAAGCTGAGCTTGCTGTGCGCGCCCGCCCCGATGCCCAGGTAGTCGCCGAACTGCCAGTAGTTGAGGTTGTGCTGGCAGCGGTGGCCGGCCCGGGCATAGGCCGAGACCTCGTAACGCGCCAGCCCCGCGTCCGCCGTCAGCTCGGTGATGCGGTCCAGCATGGCATAGGCCTCGTCGTCCTCCGGCACCGCCGGCGGAAACTTGGCGAACACCGTGTTCGGCTCGATCGTCAGGTGGTAGATCGAGATGTGCGGCGGCGCGAACGACAGCGCCGTGCGGATGTCCTCCTCGCACTGTGCCAGCGTCTGCCCCGGCAGCGCGTACATGATGTCGAGGTTGAAGGTCTCGAAGGCCTGCGCCGCCTCCGCCACCGCCGCCAGTGCCTGCGCGCGGTCGTGCACGCGGCCCAGCGCCCTCAGGTGCCCGTCGTGGAAGCTCTGCACGCCGATCGACAGCCGCGTCACGCCCGCCTCGCGGAAGGCCCGGAAGCGGTCCTTCTCGAAAGTGCCCGGGTTGGCCTCCAGCGTCACCTCCGCACCCGGCGCCAGGCGCAGGCGCGAGCGCACGTCCGACAGCAACCGGTCGATGGCGTCGGGCGAGAACAGGCTGGGCGTACCGCCGCCGATGAACACCGTCTGCACCGTCCGGCCCCAGATCAGCGGCAGCGCCGACTCCAGGTCGGCCACCACCGCCGCCACATAGTCCAGCTCGGGCATCGCGGCGCCCGGCGCCGCGGTCGCGCCCCATTCGTGCGAGTTGAAATCGCAGTAGGGGCACTTCTTCAGGCACCAGGGCAGGTGGATGTACAGCGACAGCGGCGGCAACTCCTGCAACTGCAGGGTGCCGGGGCGCGTCCAGTGCCGCAGCGCGTCGGTCACGAGAACCACCGCTCGCGCATCAGCGCCAGCATCTGCCGCGCCGCCCGCCCGCGGTGGCTGTGGGCGTTCTTCACGTCGGTCGGCAACTGGGCGAAGGTCTTGCCGAACTCGGGCAGGAACATCACCGGATCGAAGCCGAAGCCGCCGTCGCCCACCGGCTCCTGCATGATCAGCCCGGCCACGCGGCCCGAGGCCACCAGCGGCTCCGGATCGTCGGCGCCGCGCACCGCCACCAGCGTGCTCACCATGGCGGCGCGCCGGTCTGCCACGCCCGCCAGTTGCTCGAGCAGGGCGCGCACGTTGTTGGCGTCGCTCTTCTCGTAGCCGAAGCGCGTGCAGTAATAGGCCGTGTCCACGCCCGGCTGCCCGCCGAACGCCTCCACGCACAGGCCGGCGTCGTCGGCCAGCGCCGGCAGCCCGCTTTCGTGCGCGGCGTGGCGCGCCTTGGCCAGCGCGTTCTCGACGAAGGTGCGGTGCGGCTCGGGCGCCTCGGGGATGCCGAGGTCCGCCTGCCGCACCAGCTCCACGCCCAGGGGCGCGAACAGGTCCTGCAGTTCGGCCAGCTTGCCGCGGTTGTTGGACGCCAGCACCAGCTTCATCGTCATGCCTCCAGCGCCGCCTTCTGCAAGGCCACCAGCTCGGCAATGCCCTTCTCGGCCAGCACCAGCAAAGCGTCCATCTCCTGGCGGGTGAAGGCCACGCCCTCGGCGGTGCCCTGCACCTCGACGTAGTGGCCGGCACCGGTCATCACCACGTTCATGTCGGTGTCACAGGTCGAGTCTTCCTCGTACGCCAGATCGAGCAGGGGCACGCCATCGAGGATGCCCACCGACACGGCCGCCACATGGCCCTTGATCGGCGAGGTGGCGATCTTGCCCTCGGCCAGCAGGCGGCTCACCGCATCGTGCGCAGCCACGAAGGCGCCCGTGATGCTGGCCGTGCGCGTGCCGCCATCGGCCTGCAGCACGTCGCAATCGAGCGAAATGGTGCGCTCGCCCAGTGCCCTGAGGTCGAACACGGCGCGCAGCGAGCGTCCGATCAGGCGCTGGATCTCCTGCGTGCGACCGGTCTGCTTGCCCTTGGCCGCCTCGCGGCTGCTGCGGGTATGGGTGGCGCGCGGCAGCATGCCGTACTCGGCCGTCACCCAGCCTTCGCCGCTGCCTTTCTTGTGCGGCGGCACCTTTTCCTCGACCGACGCGGTGCACAGGACCTTGGTGTTGCCGAACTCGATCAGCACCGAGCCTTCGGCGTGCATGGTGTAGCCGCGGGTGATGCGCACCGGGCGCAAAGCATCATGGGCCCGCTGATCGGGCCGCTGCAATTGACTCATCACAATACCTTCAGGAAGAAGCAGAACGGCGCTCGGCCGTGCGCCGGATCGCCTCGTTGATTTCGGCGATCGAGCGCTCGATCGCCTCGTCGTCCAGGTCCTCGATGGTGGGATCGGGTACGCCAGACTGGATGGTGGAGGCAAAAACGCCGTCTTCAATATCGTCGGTGGACACCCGTGAGGCCTGGAACTCCTCGGGCGTCTCCCACTCCATGGCCACCACGGTCACATTGTCGCAACGTACGCCGCCGCGCCGCAGGGCCATCTCGACCAGTTCCGGCACCGCCTGGTCGAGCGTGCGCCGGGACAGCTCGTAGGCAATCTCGTGGTCCCGCACGGTCCCCCAAAGCCCATCGGAGCACAGCAGCACCCGGTCGCCCTGCACCAGTTGCAGCGGCCCCGAGATGTCGAACACCGGCTTGGCCGGCGAACCCAGGCAGGTGAACAGGATGTTGCGGTTGATGTGTTCGGTGGAGCGGCCCAGGTTCGCCTGCTGCTCAATGTAGGAATGGTCGCGCGTGCGGGTCAGCAGCTCGCCGTTGCGCACCACGTACAGGCGCGAATCCCCACAGTGGATCCAGTGCAGGTGGTTGCGCTCCATCACGGCCGCCACCAGCGTGGTGCGCGGCGTGTCCAGCATGCCCTTCTCGGCGGCGTAGCGGATGATCTGGTGATGCGCCGCCATCAGCGCGCTGCTCAGGAACTCGGGCACCTGGCGCACGGCGGGCGATGCCGCCTTCTGGAAGTAGGCCGACACCGTCTGCAGGGCCAGTTGCGCCGCCATGGCACCGTCGGGGTGGCCGCCCATGCCGTCGGCCAGCACCAGCAGCCCGGACTCGCGCGTGTAGGCATAGCCCATGCGGTCCTCGTTGCGCTCACGGCCGCCCTGGCGGCTGATCTGGTAGACCGAAAACTTCATCGAGGCCTGGTCCCCGCACCGGTCTTGCGCCCGGATTTGGCCTTGTCGGCGACCAGGTTGTCGAACTGCAGGCGCATTTTCTCGGCCACCGTCAGCTTGGTGTAGCTGCGTTCGACCTCGCGGTTGAGTTCCTTCTGCAAGGCAAACACCGACTGCGGGCGCGAGAGCGGATCGAGCGACATGCACCATTCGACCACTTCGATCAGGTTGTCGGAATACACACCGCGCAAACGGGAGAGCGCCAGCGACAGACGGTCTTTTTCCAGCCGCTGGGGCGCGTCGTTGGGCGGGTACCCCTGCATGCTGGCGTAGATGCAGGCGCCAATCGCGTAGATGTCGGTCCATGGCCCCATGCTGGAGTCGCGCCGGTACATCTCGGGCGCCGCGAAGCCGGGCGTGTACATCGGACGGATGAAGTTGCCTTCCTTGCTCAGCACCTCGCGCGCGGCGCCGAAGTCGATCAGCACGGCACGGTTGTCGTCGGTGATGAAGATGTTGGCCGGCTTGATGTCCAGGTGCAGCATCTTGTGCTGGTGCACGATGCGCAGGCCGCGCAGCACCTCGTCGTACAGCGAGCGGATGGTCGACTCGCGGAACACCTTCTGCTTCTTGAGTTCGCGCGCGGTGATGATGAACTCCTGCAGGGACGCCCCTTCCAGGTAATTCATCACCATGTAGACGGTTTCGTTCTCGCGGAAGAAATTGAGCACGCTGACCACCGACTGGTGCGAAATCTGCGCCAGCGCACGCCCTTCCTCGAAGAAGCTCTTGAGCCCCAGCCGGTACAGCGAGAGCTTTTCGGGCTGCACCTGCGGCAGCAGCTCGCCCGGCAGTCGCGTGGCCAGCGACGAAGGCAGGTATTCCTTGATGGCCACCTGCTGGCCCTCGGTGTCCACGGCCAGGTACACCACCCCGAAGCCCCCGGCCGCCAGCCTCCTGACGATGCGGTAGCCGCCAATGACGGTGTCGGGGGGCAGGGGGGCGGGTTTGACCTTTGACATAATGCGCTGAGCAGTCCGTGACGCCTCGTTTGGGGCCATTCAATCCGAAAGGCCCGATAGCGGCCCTCTATGTCCAATGCCAGTTTACAGCATGACCGGCTACGCCACGGCCCAAAGTGGCAACGGGACCGGCGGCGCCGATGAGCCGGCCCGCACCGGTCTGGGTCTCGAAATCCGATCGGTCAACAGCCGCTTCCTGGACCTGAGTTTCAAGCTGGCCGACGAGTTGCGTGGCGCCGAACCGGCCCTGCGCGAGTTGCTGACGGCCAGGCTCAAGCGGGGCAAGGTCGAGGTGCGCGCCTGGGTGGAGGGCCGCCACGACAGCACCACCCGGGCACCCAGTCCGCACGAGTTGCAGCGGCTGTCCGCCCTGCAGGAAGGTATCCAGGCCTGGTGCCCCAAGGCGGCACCGCTGTCGGTGGCCGAAATCCTGCAACTCACCGCTCGCCAGACGGCCCAGCCCGGCCAATGGCAGGACACCCTGGTGGCGCTGGGCGAGCGCACGGTCGAGGCCCTGCTCGATGCCCGTGCCCGCGAAGGTGCCCGCCTGGTCGAGATGCTGATCGACCGCCTGCGCCAGTTGCGGCAACTGGCCCGGGACGCCCAGCCCCTGGTCCCGCTCCTGGTCGAGCAGCAGCGCCAGCGCTTCCTCGACCGCTGGAACGAAGCCCTGGGTGCCGCCAGCACCACGAGCGGCAGCGCGGCCGCGCAGGAGCGTGCCCTGACCGAAGCCACCGCCTATGCCATCCGCATCGACGTGGCCGAGGAGCTCACCCGCCTCGAATCCCATCTGGACGAAATCGAGCGCCTGCTCGGCCGGGGCGGCGAAACCGGCAAGCGGCTGGACTTCCTCATCCAGGAGCTGCACCGCGAAGCCAACACCCTCGGATCCAAGTCGTCCAGCCTCGAGCTCACCCGCATTTCGGTCGACATGAAGGTGCTGATCGAACAGATGCGCGAGCAGGTGCAAAACCTCGAGTGAGGCCGGCGGGCCGCCATCCGGCCAGACCGTCGGCCGCGTTTCGCTAAAATCGGCCGATGGAATACCCCGGCAACCTGTTCGTCGTCGCGGCCCCGAGCGGGGCCGGCAAATCCAGCCTGGTCAGGGCGCTCATGGAACTGGACAAGCGGGTCGTGCCGTCGGTGTCACACACCACCCGCCGCCCGCGCGGGCAAGAGGTGCACGGCCGCGAATACTATTTCGTCAGCAACGAAACCTTTGACCAGATGGTCGCCCAGGGTGCGTTTCTCGAATGGGCCAACGTGCACAGCAACCGCTATGGCACGTCCAAGCAGGCCATCGAGCAGCGCATGCAGCAAGGCGCCGACGTGGTGCTGGAGATCGATTTCCAGGGCGCCATCCAGGTCAAGCGCATCTTCCCCAACGCGGTGCTGGTATTCATCCTGCCCCCCAGTTGGGAAGAATTGCGCTCGCGCCTGGAACGCCGCAACGAGGACAGCGCCGACACCATCGAACTGCGGCTGAAGAACGCGGCGCAGGAGATGAACCATGCGCGGGAGTTCGATTTCGTTATAATCAACGAGTTATTCGAGCGCGCCTTGTTCGATCTCAAGGCCATTGTGCATGCGCAGCGTCTGAAGTACGCCGCCCAGCGTATCGCCCGCAACGATACGTTCACCGCGCTCGGCATCCGCTGACCGAATCACCACTTTTCCCGCCCGAGGTCCCTATGGCACGCATCACCGTCGAAGATTGCCTGGAGCAAATCCCCAACCGCTTCCAGTTGGTGCTGGCCGCCACCTACCGTGCCCGCATGCTCAGCCAGGGCCATGCCCCGAAGATCGAAAGCAAGAACAAGCCCGCCGTCACGGCGCTGCGCGAAATCGCTGCCGGCAAGGTCGGCCTCGAGATGCTCAAGAAGGTGCCGACCTGAGCGCAGCAGCGGCAAGCTTCTGATCAAAGAAAACCCGCCACTTCGGCGGGTTTTTTTGTCAGTCCGTCACGCAGCAAAAGAGGGCCGCGGCTCCAAGCCTGCCAGCGCAGGCTGGGACGTGCCCGAAGAGCCGCCGGCGCTGGCGGCGGCACCGGGCGCGCTGGCGGCGCAGGGGGGAGTACCCTCAGGCCGCGCCGATATCGGGCACCAGGGCGCCGGCGTCCCAGCCGGCCTTGTGCGCCGCGGTAAAGGCCAGCATGCGGTCGATCGGCACCCGGGCGCGGTCGATCAGGGCCGCGTCCACATGGATCTGGTTCAGACCCGTTTCCAGCACGCTGGCCACGCCGGCCAGGCCGTTCATCGCCATCCAGGGGCAATGGGCGCAGCTCTTGCAGGTGGCGCTGTTGCCCGCCGTCGGTGCCTCGATGAACACCTTGCCCGGGTTCTGCTGGCGCAGCATGTGCATCATCCCCTTGTCGGTGGCGACGATGAACTCGGACGCATCCATCTCGCGCGCGGCCTTGAGAATGGCCGAGGTCGAGCCGACGGCGTCGGCCAGGGCCACCACCTCGGCCGGGCTCTCCGGGTGCACCAGCACCTTGGCCCCGGGATGGTCCTTCTTGAGTGCCTCCAGCTCAAGGGCCTTGAACTCGTCGTGCACGATGCACGAGCCATTCCACATCAGCATGTCGGCACCCGTTTCACGCTGGATGTAGCCACCCAGGTGCTTGTCGGGTGCCCACAGGATCTTGTGGCCCTTGTCCTTGAGCGCACGCACGATGTCCAGCGCGCAACTGGATGTGACCAGCCAGTCGGCACGCGCCTTCACGGCCGCACTGGTGTTGGCGTAGACCACCACCGTGCGGTCGGGGTGCGCGTCGCAGAAGGCGCCGAAGGCGTCGATCGGGCAGCCCAGGTCCAGCGAGCAGTTGGCGTCCAGGTCGGGCATCAGGACGGTCTTCTCGGGCGAGAGGATCTTGGCCGTCTCGCCCATGAAGCGCACCCCCGAGACCACCAGCGTGGTGGCCGGATGGTCGCGCCCGAAGCGGGCCATCTCCAGCGAATCACTGACGATGCCGCCCGTTTCCACGGCCAGGTCCTGCAGGTCGGGGTGCACATAGTAGTGCGACACCATCACCGCGTTGCGCTCCTTGAGCAGGCGCCGGATCCGGTCCTTGAGTTCGGCACGCTGCGACGGCGTGGGCTCGACCGGCACCCGTGCCCAGGCATGCCGGGTCGGGCAGGCGGGCTGTTCATACTCGACGTCGATGACGCGGTCACTGGTGACTGTGGCGGTGTTCATGGTGGTTCCCGGTCAGAGCGCTTCAGATCGCATGACGACACCCGCGGCCATGCCCCCCGGGGTCCGGCTCCCCATGCATGGGCGGCCAGCGCCGGCTTGTGCAAGGGCTCGCCCGGCCAGGGTGGTTTCATCAAAATCAGGCAGGTGTTTCATGGACCCCGAGCATAACGCCTGGACCATACCCACATGGTCTATAGTGCGCCCCATTCCGGCCTTTCTGCACGCGATACGGGCGCGATACCCATGAACACGACCACCACCCCCTCCTCCCCGGCAACCCCTTACGGCACGCTGCCATCGGCTTCACCGCTGCCGCAGCGCAAGCCGGTCAGCCTGCCACGCCTGGCCGAGATGCGCGAGCGCGGCGAAAAAATCACCATGCTCACGGCCTACGATGCCACCTTCGCCGCCGTCGCCGACGCCGCCGGCGTGGAGTGCATCCTGATCGGCGACTCGCTGGGCATGGTCTGCCAGGGCCTGCCGAGCACCACCGGCGTCACCCTGGAAACCATGCGCTACCACACCGAAAGCGTGGTCCGCGGCCTGCACCGCGTGCAGGGCACGGCCTGGGTCATCGGCGACCTGCCCTTCGGCAGCTACCACGAATCGAAGGAACAGGCCCTGCGCAGCGCCACCGAGCTGCTGCGCGCCGGCGCCCACATGGTCAAGCTCGAGGGTGGCGGCTGGACGACCGAGACTGTGCGCTTCCTGGTCGATCGCGGCATCCCGGTATGCGCCCACCTGGGCCTGACACCGCAGACGGTGCACTCGCTCGGCGGCTACCGCGTGCAGGGCCGTGGTGACGACGCGGCCGAACAGTTGCGCCGCCAGGCCCTGGAACTGCAGGACGCGGGTGCGTCGATGCTGGTGCTGGAGATGGTCCCGGCCGCCCTCTCGGCCGCAATCACGCAGGCACTGCAGATCTGCCACACCATCGGCATCGGGGCCGGCAAGGGCACGGCCGGCCAGGTGCTGGTCATGCACGACATGCTGGGCATCAACCTGGGCAAGAATCCCAGGTTCGTGCGCAATTTCATGGAAGGCGCCGGCAGCGTGCGCGAGGCCATGCAGGCCTACGTTCAGGCCGTCAAGAATGGCACCTTCCCCGACGACAGCCTGCACGCCTGGTGACCGTGGCCCCACTGCCTGCCGCTTCCCGAACCCCGAATCCCCATGAAACTCGTCCACACGATCGATGACCTGCGCGCCGCGCTGGCGTCCCACGCCTCGCCCGCCTTCGTGCCCACCATGGGCAACCTGCACGAAGGGCATCTGAACCTTGTGCGCACCGCCCGCCCGCTGGGCGACGTGACCGTGGCCAGCATCTTCGTCAACCGGCTGCAGTTCGCACCGCACGAGGACTTCGACACGTACCCGCGTACGCTGGAGGCCGACTGCGCCAAGCTGGCCGAGGTCGGCTGCGACATCGTCTTCGCGCCGGCCGAAAAGGACCTCTACCCCGAACCCCAGGTCTTCAAGGTGCAGCCGCCGGCCGAACTGGCCGACATCCTCGAAGGGCACTTCCGGCCCGGCTTCTTCACCGGCGTGTGCACCGTGGTCATGAAGCTGTTCCAGTGCGTCTTCGCCCGCAGCACGGCACAAGGCTACGCCGTCTTCGGCAAGAAGGACTACCAGCAGCAGATGATCATCCGCCGCATGGTGGAGCAGTTCGCGATGCCCGTCACCATCGTGGGCGAGGAGACCCGGCGTGCCGCCGACGGCCTGGCACTGAGCTCGCGCAACGGCTACCTGAGCGAGACCGAACGCGCCGAGGCGGTACAACTGTCGCTGACGCTGCGCGATCTGGCGCGCGACGCGCTGGCCGCCGGCGGTGCCCTGCCCGAGCACCGCGCCGGACTGGAACAGCGCGCGATGGACGCCCTGAGGGCGCGCGGCTGGGCCCCTGACTACATGACGGTGCGTCGCCGCCTGGACCTGCAGCCGCCCACGGCCGCCGACGCCGTCGCACCGCAGTCGCTGGTGGTGCTGGGCGCCGCGCGTCTGGGCAAGACGCGCCTGATCGACAATTTCGAGATCTGAAGCCGGCCGCACACGGCGCCCGTCAGGGTCGCCGCCGGGGCCAGGCTCAGAAGCCGCCTTCCTGCTTGGGATCGCGCTCCATCAGGGCGCTCACGGCCTCGGCGGGCCTCAGGTGGCCCTCCAGCAGGGCCACCACGCCTTCGCTGATGGGCATCTCCACCCCCAGCGCCCGGGCGCGCTGCACCACCGTGCGGGCGCTGTAGACCCCTTCGGCCACGTGCCCCAGTGAATCGACCGCCTGCTGCAGGGACAGGCCCTGCGCCAGCAACTGGCCCACACGCCGGTTGCGCGAGAGGTCGCCGGTGGCCGTCAGCACCAGGTCGCCCAGCCCCGACAGGCCCATGAAGGTATCGGGTCGCGCGCCCAGCGCGATACCCAGCCGGGTCATCTCGGCCAGGCCACGGGTGATGAGGGCCGCGCGGGCATTGAGGCCCAGCGCCAGCCCGTCGCACAGGCCGGTCGCGATGGCCAGCACGTTCTTGACGGCGCCACCGACCTCCACACCGACGATGTCCTCGTTGGCATAGACGCGCAGACTGCTGCTGTGAAAGGCCGCCACCAGGGCATCTCTGACCGCCGCATGGTGGCTGGCCGCCACCAGCGCGGTCGGCTGTCCGCGCGCCACCTCCTGCGCGAAGCTGGGTCCGCTGAGCACGCCCGCCTGCAGGCCCGGCGCCGCATCGGCCTGGACCTCGTGCGCCATCAGACCCCAGCCCGGGCCACCCGCCTGGGGCAGCTCGAAGCCCTTGCACAGCCAGGCCACCGGCGCGGCCTGCTGCCGCAGGCGCATCAGCATGCCCCGCAAGGCGGCCATGGGCGCGCCGATGACAACCAGGTCGGCACCGGCCACGGCCGCGTCGAACGTGGCTTCGCCACCGGTCACGGTCAACGCCGGCGGCAACGGGATGCCCGGCAGGTAGCGCGCGTTCTCGCGCTGCGCCTGCATGGCTTGTGTCTGGGACGGGTCGCGGGCCCACAGGGCCACCGCATGCCCGGCATGCCGGGCCGCACTGACGGCCACGGCCGTGCCCCAGGCGCCCGCGCCGAGAACCACGATCCGCATGGGCCGGCGCTTACTGGGCGGTGTTCGAACCGTTGACCGCAGCGGCCTGCTGGGCCTGCTGCTGCTCGTACATGGCCTGGAAGTTGATTTCGGCCAGGTGCACGGGCGGGAAGCCGGCGCGCTGGATCAGGTCGGCCACGTTGCCGCGCAGGTAGGGATAGACAATCTGCGGGCAGGCGATGCCCATGATCGGGCCCATCTGGTCCTCGGGCAGGTGGCGGATTTCGAAGATGCCGGCCTGCTTGACCTCGACCAGGAACACGGTCTTGTCCTGGATCTTGGTCTGGACCGTGGCGGTCACGGCCACCTCGTAGACACCGTCGGCCGCCTGTTGCGCCTCCACGCCCAACTGGATGTCCACCGTCGGCTGCTCTTGCTCGAGCAGGATGGCGGGCGAATTGGGCTGCTCCAGCGAGGCCTCCTTCATGTAGACGCGCTGGATCTGGAAGACGGGATCTTGATCGGCCATGGATGACTTTCGGTGGATATCACAAAGAAAAGCCGCTGGGGAAGATGTTCCCGCAGCGGGCACCACCGGCGATTATCTCAGCAAGCGGGCACTGCACCCGACCGGGTGGCCTCAGGCCGCCAGCAGCGGTGCCAGCGCACCACGCGCGTCCAGCGCGTGCAGATCGTCGCACCCGCCGACGTGCCGGTCTCCGATGAAGATCTGGGGCACGCTGGTGCGGCCGGTGATCTCGGTCATGGTGGCACGTACATCGGGGCGGCCATCGACCACGATTTCCTCGTAATCGGTGACCCCGCGTGCCTGCAGCAGGGCCTTGGCACGCATGCAGTAGGGACAGTAATCGCTGGAGTAGATCTTGACCTGGGCAGCCATGGCGTTCCTTTCAGGCCAGCATCATCCCGCTTTTTCGACCGGCAGGCTGGCCGAGCGCCAGGCACCCATGCCGCCGCTCAGGGATTGCGCCTGCTCGTAGCCGAGCTTGCGAGCCAGGGCCACGGCACGGCCCGAGC
This sequence comes from Hydrogenophaga sp., assembly GCF_028698005.1. Lineage (GTDB taxonomy): Bacteria > Pseudomonadota > Gammaproteobacteria > Burkholderiales > Burkholderiaceae_C > Hydrogenophaga. Next base: position 7,549 of record NZ_JAQVEJ010000029.1, on the reverse strand, counting down.
GCCTGCCGGAGGCGCAGACCAGGATCAGCGGCACCGCCTTGTTCTTGACCACCGTGGGCAGGCGCGACTCCAGTTCCTCCAGCGGCACGTGCTTGGCACCCTTGATGTGGCCGGCCGCGAATTCGTCCGCGGTGCACACGTCGATCACCACCGCCTTGTCGCGGTTCATCAGCTGCACTGCGTCGGTCGGGGTCAGGCCGCCGAGGGCGCCGCCCTTGGCGGCCGGCCACAGCAACATGGCGCCCGACGCGATGGCCACGGCAAACAGAGTCCAGTTTTCGAGGAAGAAGCTCACGAAGATCACCTTGGTTGTAGAGCTGGGGATTTTAGAATGATGGGTTATGCCGTGGGCAAGGCGCCCGCGACAACCCCGTCCGGGCTCCGAAACCCGGCTTCACCGACCGGATATTCCTCATGCACAAACTTGTCCTGATCCGCCACGGCGAATCCACCTGGAACCTCGAAAACCGCTTCACGGGCTGGACCGACGTCGATCTGACGCCCACCGGCGTGTCGCAGGCGCTGTCGGCCGGCCAGTTGCTCAAGGCCGAGGGCTACGATTTCGACGTGGCCTACACCAGCGTGCTCAAGCGTGCCATCCACACCCTGTGGCACGTGCTCGACGCCATGGACCGCACCTGGCTGCCGGTGGTCAAGAGCTGGCGCCTGAACGAGCGCCACTACGGCGCCCTGCAGGGCCTGAACAAGGCCGACATGGCCAAGCAGTACGGTGACGAGCAGGTGCTGGTCTGGCGCCGCAGCTACGACACCCCGCCGCCGGCCCTGGAGCCCACCGATCCGCGCAGCGAGCGCGCCGACCGCCGCTACGAGAAGCTCGATCCGGCCGACGTGCCCCTGACCGAGTGCCTCAAGGACACCGTCGCCCGCGTCATCCCGTTCTGGAACGAGGCCCTGGCCCCGGCCATCCGCAGCGGCCGGCGCGTGGTGGTGGCCGCCCACGGCAACTCGATCCGCGCCCTGGTCAAGTACCTGGACGGCATCTCCGACGCCGACATCGTCGGCCTGAACATCCCCAACGGCATCCCGCTCGTCTATGAACTGGATGACGACCTCAAGCCGATCCGCCACTACTACCTGGGCGATGCCGAAGCCGCCGCCCGTGCCGCGGCCGCCGTGGCCGCGCAAGGCAGCAAGCAGGGCTGAGGCCGCCGGCTGACACCATCCCGGGGATTGCGGAACCGATCCCCGGGGCCGACATCCAAGGTGTATATTGGCCCGCTGAGGGCCCGCGCAGGCATGGCCGGCACTAGTTTGATGGGGATCACGGATGGGTAAGCAAGTCAGTCAGAAACTGCGCATCGCAGGCTGGATCGCCGTGGGCGCGGTCACCGGTGCACTCACCACGGTGCAACTGCAGGCCGTGGCACGGGGCTCGCTGGCACCGCTGCCGCTCGAAGAGCTGCAGCAACTGGCCCAGGTGTTCGGCATGATCAAGACCGACTACGTCGAGCCGGTGGACGAGAAAAAGCTGATCTCCGACGCCATCTCCGGCATGGTCTCCAGCCTGGACCCGCATTCCCAGTATTTCGACAAAAAGGCCTTCAAGGAATTCCGCGAGGGCACCAGCGGCCGTTTCGTCGGTGTCGGCATCGAGATCACCATGGAAGACGGTCTGGTCAAGGTGGTGTCGCCGATCGAGGACACCCCGGCCTACCGCGCCGGCCTCATGCCGGGCGACCTCATCACCAAGATCGACGACACCATGGTCAAGGGCTTGACCATCAACGACGCCGTCAAGCGCATGCGCGGCGAACCCCGTACCAAGGTCGTGCTGACCGTCTTCCGCAAGAACGAAAACCGCACCTTCCCGGTGACGATCATCCGCGAGGAAATCAAGACCCAGAGCGTCAAGACCCGGGTGGTCGAGCCTGGCTACGCCTGGGTTCGCCTGTCGCAGTTCCAGGAGCGCACGGTCGAGGATTTCGCACGCAAGGTGGAAGAGATCTACAAGGCCGAACCCAACCTCAGGGGCCTGGTGCTGGACCTGCGCAACGACCCCGGCGGCCTGCTGGACGCGGCAGTGGCCATCTCGGCGGCCTTCCTGCCCGAGAACGTCACCGTGGTCTCGACCAACGGCCAGTTGCCGGAAAGCCAGGCCACCTACAAGACCGTGTCACAGCACTACCTGCGCCGCGGTGGTTCCGATCCGATCCAGCGCCTGACCCAGGCCACCGGCGGCGCCCTCAAGCGCATCCCCCTGGTGGTGCTGGTCAACGAAGGCTCGGCCTCGGCCAGCGAGATCGTGGCCGGCGCCCTGCAGGACCACAAGCGCGCCACGCTGATCGGCAGCCAGACCTTCGGCAAGGGCTCGGTGCAGACCGTGCGCCCGCTCGGACCGGACACCGGCATCAAGCTCACCACGGCGCGCTACTACACGCCCAGCGGCACCTCGATCCAGGCACGCGGCATCGTGCCCGACATCATGGTCGACGAGACGGCCGAGGGCAATGTGTTCGCCGCCCTGCGCACCCGCGAGGCGGACCTGCAGAAGCACCTGGGCAACGGCAACGCGAACGGCACGATCAGCGACGCCGAACGCGAGGCCGAGAAGCAGCGTGAGCAGGAGCGCGAGGAAGCCCGCAAGAAGCTCGAGGAAGAGCTGCGCAAGAACCCCAACCAGCGCCTGGTGCCCGAGCTCGGCAGCGACAAGGACTTCCAGCTCCAGCAGGCCCTGAACCACCTCAAGGGCCAGCCCGTGGTGGTCAGCAAGACGCTGACGGCCCGCCCCGAGAGGTCCGAGGACGCCGATCAGGAGTGACGTGGCCGGGCATGCCCCTGGCGTGCCCGGATGCCGCCCATGGACGACACCCAGCTGCTGCGCTACTCGCGCCACATCCTGCTCGACGAATTGGGGGTCGAAGGCCAGCACAGGCTGCTGGCCTCGCACGCCCTGATCATCGGCGCCGGCGGACTGGGCTCTCCGGTCGCGCTGTACCTGGGCAGCGCCGGTGTCGGCCGCATCACCATCGTCGACGACGACGCGGTGGACGTCACCAACCTGCAACGCCAGATCGCCCACAATCTGGCCCGCGTCGGCCAGCCCAAGGCGCAATCGGTGCGCGAGGCCATCGCCGCCATCAACCCCGACCCGCAGGTCACCCCGCTGGTGGCGCGGGCGGATGACGCCCTGCTCGACCATCTGGTACCCACCGCCGACGTGGTGCTCGATTGCACCGACAACTTCGCCACGCGCCAGCGCATCAACCGCGCCTGCGTGCGCCACGCCCGCCCGCTGGTCTGCGGCGCGGCCATCCGCATGGACGGCCAGCTGAGCGTGTTCGACACCCGCCAGCCCGATTCACCCTGCTACGCCTGCCTCTTCCCGCCCGACTCGGCCGTGGAGGAGGCGCTGTGTGCCACCATGGGCGTGTTCGCGCCCCTGGTGGGCATCGTGGGCACGCTGCAGGCGGCCGAGGCGCTCAAGCTGCTGGCCGGCCTGGGTTCGCGCCAGGTGGGCCGGCTGACCATGATCGACGCCCGCGACCTGAACTTCCACACCATCACCCTGCCCCGCCAGGCCCAGTGCCCGGTCTGCGGCCGCCGGGATCACACGGCCATGTAGCGGCCCGGCCGGTGGTTGACGGCGAGGGTCAGGTTCAGCACCACGGCGCCCACCACCGACCACAGCACCTGCGCACCGCCCATCGTCAGCAGGGCCAGCAGCACGATGGCGCAGTCCATCGCCATCTGGACGTGGCCGGCACGCCATCCGAAGCGCTCCTGCAGCCACAGCACCAGCACGTTGAAGCCCCCCAGACTGGCCTTGTGGCGAAACAGCATCAGCATGCCCGCCCCGATCAGCAAGCCCCCGGCCACGGCGGCGAAGCCGGTGTCCAGGCGCTCGATACCGATCCAGTGCGGCAGCACCTCGGCAAACACCGCCAGCAGGGCCACCGCCGCAAAGGTCTTGAGCGTGAAGGCCAGGCCCAGTCGCCGCCAGGCCAGCCAGTAGAACGGCAGGTTGATCAAAAAGAACAGCAAGCCGAAACTCCAGCCCGTCGCATAGTGCAGCAAAAAGGCCAGCCCCGCCGTCCCGCCGGCAAACAGGCCCGCCTGCCGGAACAGCACCACGCCCAGGGCCACGAACAGGCACCCGGTGAGCAAGGCCTGCACGTCCTCGTGCGGCCGGTGACCTTGGGCTCGGGTCGTCACGCCCGGCCGATGATGCTGGCGGTGGCCATCAGCTCCTCGAGCAGCGCCAGCGACACCTTGCCCGACACACTGTAGGGATCGAACTCGGGCCGCTCGGAGTACTTGAGCACGACCGAGGTGTTGAGCTTGGCCAGGTTGACCTGGCCCATCGTCCAGCCACCAAAGCGCCGCTCGGAAATCTCTTCGTAATGCAGCAGCACCACATCGGCATGGCGCGCATCGGTGACGATGTGGTTGTACAGGTTGTTGACCGCGCTGCGCCCGCCTTCGATGGCCTGCAGGAAGATGCCGCCTCCGTAGCACAGCACACCGGTGATGCCGTTGTGCAGGTTGTGGGCGCGCGAGGCCTCCAAAATGGATTCAATGGCCGCCTTGTTGCAGTCCTTGTCGACCGCGCGACTGACGTAGAGCAGACGAACCAGCATGGTGGTGTGGGGCAATCAGGATTGACGGGGGAGCAGCGAGAGGAATTCGCGGCGCAGCGTGGAATCCTTGAGGAACACGCCACGCATGACCGAGTTGATCATCTTGCTGTCCATGTCCTTCACGCCGCGCCATGCCATGCAATAGTGGCTGGCCTCCATGACGATGGCCAGACCATCGGGCTGGGTCTTCTCCTGGATCAGGTCGGCCAGCTGGATCACGGCCTCCTCCTGGATCTGGGGCCGGCCCATGATCCACTCGGCCAGGCGCGCGTACTTGGACAGCCCGATGACGTTGGTGTGCTCGTTGGGCATGATGCCGATCCAGAGTTTGCCGATGACCGGGCAGAAGTGGTGCGAGCAGGCGCTGCGCACGGTGATCGGGCCGACGATCATCAGCTCGTTCAGGTGCTCGGCATTGGGGAACTCGGTGACGGCCGGTCCCTGGACGTAGCGGCCGGCAAACACCTCCTTGAGGTACATCTTGGCCACGCGCCGGGCAGTGTTGTCGGTGTTGTGGTCGTTCGCGGTGTCGATGACCATGCTGTCGAGCACGCCCTGCATCTTCTCCGTGACTTCGTCGAGCAGCTGTTCCAGTTCGCCCGGTTCAATGAAGTCGGCGATGTTGTCGTTGGAGTGGAAGCGCTGGCGCGCGGCCTTGAGCCGCTCCCGGATTCTGACGGAAACGGGCACGCCTTCATCCGCAGCGGCTGAGTCGGCTTGGGTCATGTCGGTGTCGGATTTCATGAGCATGGGGCATGCTAACACCATGCCCGCCCCGGCGGGCGTCTACGGCAATTGCGCGAACCGCCGGCGCTGGCCGCTCAGTAGCGGTGGCCGGTGACGAACAGCACCGCACGCATGATGCCGAAGGCCAGACGGTCGAGCACGCGCTGGCGCCAGGGGCGTGATGCCAGGCTGGCGGCGTCGATCAGCCGGCCCGAATGCGTCAGGATGTCGTCGAGACAGTCGTGCAGGCGCTCCGCGAAACGCCGGTCGGTCGTCATGACATTGGCCTCGCGCGCCAGCAGGAGCGACAACGGGTCGAGGTTGGTCGAGCCGACCGTGGCCCAGCGCCGGTCGATCACCGCCACCTTGGCGTGCAGCGCGCTGGGTACGTACTCCAGGATTTCGATGCCGGCCCGCACCAGCCGGGCATACACCGGCCGTGCCGCGTGGTACTGCAGGAAATGCTCGTACCGGCCCTGCAGCAACAGCCGCACGCGCACGCCACGCGCCGCAGCCATGATCAGCGCCCGGCGCAGCCGGCGGCCCGGGATGAAGTAGGCATTGGCGATGACGATCTCGTGGCGTGCCTCGCCAATGGCCTTCAGGTAGGCCCGCTCGATATCGCCCCGGTGGCTGATGTTGTCGCGCAACAGCAACGCGGCACTGGCGCCATCGACCGCCACGGGCGGTCTGGCTCCCGGCGGCGTGCTGGCATCGCCGGGCATGTCGGCCAGGCCCGAGAAGTCCCCCACGGGCAGGCTCACCCGCAAGGCCTCCCAGGCGGCCACGAACTCGCGCTGGCGCGCCTTGCGCACCGCCTGCAAGCGCCACCACAACTGCTCCATCGTGGACGCCATCTCGCGCACGATCGGCCCGCTGACCTGCAGCGAGAAATCCAGCCGCGGCACCGCCAGATGCCCCAGCACGACATCGTCCTGGTCATCGATGATGTTGATCCCGCCGCAAAAGCCGATCACCCCATCGACCACGCACAGCTTGCGGTGCAGGCGCCGCCAGCGGCTCGGAATCAGCAGGCCCAGCCGGCCCAGCGGCGCATAGTGGCGCCAGTGCACCCCGGCCGCCACAAAGCGCCGCCGCCACTCGGCGGGCACATGGGGGGAGCCGACGCCATCGATGACCAGCCGCACATGCACGCCGCGCCGGGCGGCACGCTCCAGTGCCTCGGCCACCGCCAGCGCGGCCCCCGAGAACTGGAATATGTAGGTTTCCAGATGGACGACCTGGCGCGCGGCGTCCATCGCCGCGACCAGCGCCGGAAAGAACGCCTGGCCGCCTTGCAGCAGCACCAGCCCGTGGCCCGGGCGCAAACGGCCCGGAACACCTCCCCATGCGCCGAGCCCGTTCAGCCCGTCCGTCACAAGCCGAATTCCGCGATCAGCGGCAGATGGTCGGACATGCGCGTCCAGACGCGCCCATGCGGCACGTGGGCCCCCAGCGGCGTCAGGCCGCGCACGAAGATGCGATCCAGGTGCAACAGGGGCAGGCGGGCCGGAAACGTGGGCAAGCGCAGGCTGTCGAAGGTATGCAGACCGAGCTCCGCCATGGGTCGCAGCAACTGGGCCCCCCAGTCGTTGAAGTCGCCGGCGACGATCAAGGGTTCGTGCTCGGGCACCTCGCGATCGATGAAAGCCCCCAGGCGCATCACCTGGCGCTCGCGGCTGGCATGGATCAGCCCCAGGTGCACCACCACCACATGAACCACCTGTTCCTCGACCAGCAGTTGGACATGCAACAGCCCGCGCTGCTCGAAGCGGTGGTCGGACACATCGGCATGCCCGCTGCCCAGCACCGGCCAGCGTGACAGCAACGCGTTGCCGTGCTCGCCGTGGCGGGTGTAGGCGTTGGTCATGTACACCGCCTCATACCCTTCGGGCGAGAGGAAGTCGGCCTGCCCCAGCTCGGGCCAGCGGGGGAAGTGCCGCTCCAGCTTGCGGTGGTGGCTGCGCACCTCCTGCAGGCAGACGATGTCGGCATCGAACTGCTCCACCGCGTGCACCAGGTTGTGGATCTCCAGCCGGCGCGTCGGGCCCAGACCCTGCACCCCTTTGTGGATGTTGTAAGTCGCCACACGCAATGTGCTCATGTTTTTATCATCGCACGAGATGTGCCAGCCATGAAACGAGGCAGCATCAGGATGGCCTCGGCATTCGAGGGCGAGTAGCAGCGGTCGGCTGCCTCACGCCACGCATGCCATGCATATGCCG
>NZ_JAQVEJ010000028.1 GCF_028698005.1 Hydrogenophaga sp. | reverse complement strand
GTGCCGCCGAACAAGCCTCAGCAAATGCCGTGCCCGACGCCGTGTCAGCCGAGCCAGATGCAGGCGGCCATGCGGCCGGAGCTGCCGAGCCGGGCGGCGTCGCGGCGATGCGAAAAGAACCTTGAAGACTGTGCCACGGTGCACCAGGGCGGTGTGCCGTCGTTGCCGTGGATGGATGTGATGCCCAGACTGAGCAGTTGCTGGCGTGCCAGCGCCGGCAGGTTGGCCATCCACTTGCCCGGTGTTGCCAACGGACCAAAGGCCTGACCGACATCGAAGCCAGCACGCGCAAACGCCACCCGCACCTCGCCGCCCACCTCGAAATGGCCGGGGCCGATGCAGGGCCCCAGCCAGGCCAGCAGCTCGCCCGCTGCCACGTCCGGAAACCGGCCCCGCACAGCCGACACGGTGGCAGCCAACACACCCGGCTCACCGCCCCCTGCCAGCCCGCGCCAGCCTGCGTGGGCCGCCGCGACGAAGCGCCCATGCCGGTCGGTGAAGAGCACCGGCAGGCAGTCGGCCACCATGATGGTGCATGCCACGCCCCGCCGCGTCGTCAGGCAGGCATCCGCCTCGGTCTCGTCGGGTGGGTCCGCGTCGAGATCGGCCACGGCGGTACCGTGCACCTGATGCAGAAAAACATGCCGCGCACCGCTGATGGCTCCCAGGTGGCCACGGTTGGCCTGCACGTGCGCCGGCTCGTCGCGCACGTAGGCACCGAGGTTGAACGTGTCAAACGGTGCCGCCGACACGCCCCCCTCGCGGGTCGTGAACAGGGCGTGCACATGGGCCGGTGCCGGCCAGTCGGGCACCAGCCAGGAAGGAGGCATGGGCAGCGTCATCGATCCGTCCTCATCCGGCAAGGCCGTGCTGTCGCAGGGCATCGGCGATCACGGGCACCACGCTGACGGCGTTGGTCGCGTGGGGAATGCAGTCGGTGCTCCAGATCTCGCGCACGCCGGCGGCCCGGATGCGCTCGACGGCATCGCCGGCAAACAGCGCGTGCGTGACAGCCACATCCACCGACGCGGCCCCCGAGGCCAGCAAGGCCCGCGTCGCCTGGACGAGGGTGTGGCCCGAGCTGGCAACATCGTCCATGAGCACGACCGATCGCCCGGCCACCGCCAGGTCGGGTGGCAACTGAACGGTGACATCCCGGTCGCCACGGCGCTCCTTGCGACAGGTGCCGTGTGCCCAGCCATGGCCAAGAGCCGCCTGCGCCACCCACTGCAGCGCTTCTTCGTCCGGCCCCAGCAGCAGCACCTGCTCGCGCCGCGCCGCGATGTGGGCCGCGAGTATGGGGGCCCCGCTGAGCGCCACGGCCGTCGGCAAGGGCACGGCTTCCTGCAGCGTGGCAACGCGGTGCAGGTGCGGATCGACCGTCACCAGGGCGTCGAACAGCCCGGCGAGGAAGCGCCCCACGATGCGCTGGCTCACGGCCTCGCCGGGATGGAAGGCGATGTCCTGACGCATGTAGGCCAGGTACGGCGCCACCAGCGTCAGCCGGCGCGCGCCCAGTTCGCGCGCCGCGCACGCGGCCAGCAGCAGTTCGGTCAGCCGTTCGTTGGGAAACTCGAGGCCGCGCCAGATCACCACCGTCCCGGGCAGCCGGGCCGGCAGGGTCAGCTTGATCTCGCCATCCGGAAAGCGGTGGCGGGCGATCAGCGCGCAGCCCAGCCCGCTCGCTTCGGCGGCATGGCGCGCAATGGCTTCGTCCTCGGGAAAGGCCAGCAGCAGACCGGCTTCGGTATCTGTCACCACATCAGAACTCCACGAAAACCTGCGGCACGTCTTCCGCCAGGCCGATGCGATAACCACTGTGGCGCTCCGCGGCCTGCCGCGCGAAGGCCAGGTCGGCCGGATAGCCCGCATACACGCGGTACAGCAGATCCCCCTCCTTGACCTCGTCGCCCAGCTTGCGCTGCAGGTCCAGACCCGCGCCCTGCACCTTGGGTGCACCGGCCAGACGGGCGATTTGCGCGATCTGGAAGTTGTCGATGCCGGTCACCACGCCGCTGGCCGGGGCGCACACGTCGAGCGTCAGCGGGCCCAGCGCCGGGTGCATCCAGTCGAACGCCTTGCGGCCCTGGGCACGGACGATGGCCTCCATGCGCGCCAGCGCGCGGCCGGACTCCAGGATGTCGCGCGCAATCGCGTAGCCGGTGCCGCCCCGCACATCGGGGCTGCATTCGATGAGGCGGCCCGCGAGCTGCAGGGTTTTCTGCCGCAGGTCGGCGGGCGCGGCCGGGTCGTTGGCCAGCACCTGCATCACGTCCCGCGCCTCCAGCACCGGGCCGACACCGCAACCGATGGGCTGGCGCCCGTCGGTGATGACCACGTCCAGCGACAACCGCAGGCGCTGGGCCACGTATTCGAACAGGCGGCGCAGTTTCTGCGCCTCGGGCATGGAGCGCACCTTGGCGGTGGGGCCGATGGGGATGTCCAGCACCAGATGGGTTGCGCCGGCGGCGATCTTCTTGGACAGGATGGAGGCGACCATTTGCCCGGGGGAGTCGATGGCCAGCGGCCGCTCGACCGAAATCAGCACGTCATCGGCCGGCGACAGGTCGGCCGTGCCGCCCCAGGCCAGGCAGCCGCGCTGCTCCCGCACGATCTCCGTCAGATGATCGAAGGGCAGTTCCACGTTGGCGAGCACCTCCATGGTGTCGGCCGTGCCCGCGGGCGAGGTGATGGCGCGTGACGAGGTCTTGGGGAACACCAGACCGTACGCGGCCACGATGGGCACCAGCAGCATCGATGTGCGGTTGCCCGGGATCCCGCCGATACAGTGTTTGTCCACGACCAGCGGCTCATGCCAGTCCAGCTTGCGACCACTGGCGATCATGGCTTCGGTCAGGAAGTACACCTCCTCGCGGTCGAGCTCGCTGCGGTTGCAGGCGACGACAAAGGCCGTCAGTTCGATCTTGGAGTAGCGCCGGCCGGCAATGTCGCGCACGATGGCGCGAAAATCCTGCTGTCCGAGGCGCTCGCCGTTGATCTTGCGGAACAGCGCCGGAATGGACTCTGGCGGCTCGGCCTGCGACACCGAGGCCGGATGGCCATTGGGTACCTGCAACTGGGCGAACGCGTCCTCGGACACCCCCAGTTCATCGCACCCCACGATCGAGGTGTCGTCCACCACGTTCAGGGTGGCCAGGATCGTCCTGCCGTTGGCGCGCACCTGTACCTTGGACAAGGCCTGGAAGCCCTCGGCACGGTAGACCGCGCAGTCGCGGTGCAGGTAGGCAACGTTTTCGTGGTAGGTGTCGATGGCCACGCGCCGCAGCACGAGGCCACCCGGGACGGCCTGCGCGTCGGCCGCCGCCGGGGAAGTGGGAGTTTCCGCGGATGTCGATTGCATTCCCCGAAGATACACTGACTGCGGACGGGCGGCCCGCCGCCGTGCCCTGCCAAGAGAAACGCGACCATTCCCACGACGAGGAGACATGCATGAAGGCCGAACACAACGAGCGGCTGACCCGGGTTGGCCCGGGCACGCCCGCCGGTGAGCTGCTGCGCCGCTACTGGCAGCCCGTGGCGCTGCTGGACGAATTCGACCCGGCACAGGACCCGGACATGGCCATTCGCCCGGTCAGGGCGGTGCGCGTTCTGGGCCAGGATTTCGTGCTGTTTCGCGATACCCAGGGGCGCTTCGGCCTGCTCGACCGCGACTGCCCGCACCGGGGCGCCGATCTGGCCTACGGTCGCAATGAGGGCGATGGTCTGCGTTGCCCGTTCCACGGCTGGAAGTTCGACACCACCGGCCACTGCACCGACACACCGGCCGAGCCGCTGGGCAGCACCTTGCACACGCGCATCCGCCAGCGCAGCTACCCCCTCATCGAGCGCAGCGGTGTGCTCTTCGGCTGGTTCGGCCCCGAAGGCAGCACGCCGCCAGCACTGCCGGCGCTGGACTGCTTCGAGGCCCCCGCCTCCCACACCTTCGCCTTCAAAGGCCTGTGGCACTGCAACTGGCTGCAGGCCTTCGAGGTCGGCATCGACCCGGCACACGCCTCCTACCTGCACCGCTTCTTTGAGGACGAGTCGCTCGATGAAAGCTACGGAAAGCAGTTCCGCGGCGCCAGCATGGGTGCCATCAACGGAGAGCGCTGGCCCATGACCCGGGTGCTGCGCGAGTTCGCGCGCCCCGACATCGCCTGCATGGCCACGCCCTGGGGCCTGCGTCTGACCGCGCTGCGCCACCTGAGCGAGACGCTCACGCACGTACGCATCACCAACGCCGTGTTCCCGCAAACCTTCGTGATCCCGCTGTCCGAGACCATGACCATCACCCAGATTCACGTGCCGGTCGACGACACCCACAACTACTGGTATGCCTTCTTCACCAGCTTCGACGGCCCGGTCGACAAGCAGACCATGCGCGAGCAGCGTCTGGCCTCCGTCACCCTGCCCGGCTACGTCCCCAAGGCCGGCCGGCACAACGATTGGGGTTTCAACGCCGAAGAGCAGGTCAACCGCACCTTTCTGGGCATGGGAGAGCGCGACATCAATGTGCACGACCAGTGGGCCTGTGAAAGCATGGGTGCGATCCAGGACCGCACGCGCGAGCACCTGGGCACCACCGACAAGGCGATCGCCATGTACCGCCGCATGCTGCTGGATGCCATCGACAGCGTGGCTGCCGGCGGCACACCACCGGGCATCGGCGATGCGGCACTGCACGACCAGATCCACGGCCCGGACACGGTCGACGGCATCGCGCCGGCGCAAGGCTGGCAGGATTGGTGGCTGGCGCAGGTGCGCCAGCGCCGCGACAACGCCCCCTGGCGCAACCGGCTGGCCCCCGGGTCGGTCACTGCCTCCGACGAGGCCACCACATGACCGGTCATTTCGCGCACCGCTGCGAGGTGCACGATGCCGCGCGCGAAACCGCCTGCGCTGACGTCATCGCGCGCATCGAGGCCCTGGGGATCGAGCGCCTGCGGCTGGGCTGGTGCGACGCGCATGGCGTTCTGCGCGGCAAGACCCTGATGCCGCATGCCGCTGCTCGCGCGCTGCGCGATGGCGTGGGCATGGTGGGCACGCTGATGCTCAAGGACACCTCGGGGCGCACCGTCTGGAACGTCTTCGAACATGGCGGCACCGACGCCCTGCCCGGCTTCGCCGGTGCCGCCAACCTGATGCTGCTGCCCGATCCACGCAGTTTCACCGTGCTGCCCTGGCAGCCTCGCACCGCCTGGCTGCGCTGCCAACCCTGGTACGGCAACGGACAACCCGTCACGCTGGACACCCGCTACCAGCTCCAGCAGGCGCTGGCCCGCCTGGCCACCGACGGCATGGCCTTCAAGACCGGGCTGGAAGTCGAGTTCCACATCTACCGCATCACTGACGATGCCGCACAACTGGATCCGGCCCGGGCCGCCTGGCCCGGGGAGCCGCCCGAGGTGCGCATGATCCACCCGGGCTACAACCTGCAGGCCGAGGCCATGATCGACATGGCCGACGAACCGCTGGAGATCGTGATGCGCACGGCCCAGGCACTGGGGCTGCCACTGCAGTCGCTGGAGATCGAGCTCGGCCCCAGCCAGGTGGAGGCGGTGTTCGACGCCACGGATGCGCTGACCGCCGCCGACCAGATGGTGCTGTTCCGCAATGGTGTGCGGCAGGCACTGCGTCGCGCCGGCTACCACGCCACCTTCATGTGCCGCCCCCCGTTTCCCGGCATCATGTCCAGCGGCTGGCATCTGCACCAGTCGGTGATCGACCAGCGCACCGGCCGCAACGGCTTTGCCCGCACGGCGCCCGATCCGGCGGCAGGGCCGGACGACGCCCGCCACATCCTGTCGGACACCGGCGCGCACTGGCTGGGCGGCCTGCTGGCCCACGCCACCGGCATGACGGCCCTGTGCGCCCCCACAGTCAACGCCTTCGGACGCTTTCGTCCCAATGCCCTGGCGCCGCAATCGGCCATCTGGGGGCATGACAACCGCGGCGCCATGCTGCGCGTGGTGGGGCAGCCCGGCGACGCGTCCAGCCGCATCGAAAACCGTGTCGGCGAACCGGCCGCCAACCCCTACCTGTACATCGCGGCGCAAATCCACGCCGGACTGGACGGTGTCGAGCGGGCGCTGGAGCCGCCGCCCGCCTGCCACAACCCCTACGCACAGGGCCTGCCCCAACTGCCCGCCACGCTGGATGACGCGCTGGACGCCATGCAGCAGGACGCGGCCATGGCGCGGGGTTTCGGTGACGGCTTCCTGCACTATTTCGAGCGCATCAAACGCAGCGAAGCGCAACGCTACGCCCAGGCCGAAGACAAGACCGACTTCGAGCGACGAGAATATTTTTCACGAACCTGACTGTCATTGACCGTTCCCCATGGACTACACCTTTGCACCCTCCCCTGCGGTTTCCGTGCCCGTCACCGGGCAAAGCCGGCGCTTTCCCGTCCACCGCGTCTACTGCGTCGGGCGCAACTACGCCGAACACGCCAAAGAAATGGGCTTCACCGGCCGCGAGCCACCGTTCTTTTTCCTCAAGCCGGCCGACGCCATCGTCCCTGCCGAGGCCGGCCAGACCATCGACATCCCCTACCCCAGCCTGACCAGCAACCTGCACCACGAGGTTGAACTGGTGGTGGCCATTGGCACCGGCGGCCGCGACATCGCCGCCGCCGACGCGCACCGGCACATCTTTGGCTACGCCGTGGGCCTGGACATGACGCGCCGCGACCTGCAAAACGACATGAAGAAACAGGGGCGACCCTGGTGCATCGGCAAGGCCTTCGACCAGTCCGCCCCCATCGGCCCCATCACGCCGGCGGCCGCGTCAGGCGACATCGGGCATGCCCGCATCGCCCTGGAAGTCAACGGCCGGGTCCGCCAGCAAAGCAGCATCGACCAGCTGATCTGGAACATCGGCGAGACCATCGCACACCTGTCGGCCGCCTGGACCCTGCAACCGGGCGATCTCATCTACACCGGCACACCCGAGGGCGTTGACGCTGTCGTCAGCGGTGACCTGCTGCACGCCACCGTGCAGGGGCTGGCACCGTTGTCGGTGCGCATCGGCTGACGGTCTGGTCAGAGCAAACAGGGTTTGACCTCATGCCCTTTTCGAGCAAGCCCTGCTACCGTCACATGCGGAACAGATCCCTCCCCTGGTGCCGCCAGGAGCCTTCCGATCACAGGAGCAGACATTCATGATCCAACGCCGCACCCTGCTGAAAACCGGCGCAGCCATCGCCGTAGGCAGCCCTGCCCTTGTGGGTTTCGCCCAACAAAGCGTCACCCTCAAGTTCCACACCTTCATGGCGCCACAGTCGCATGTGTACCTGAACATGCACAAGGCCTGGATGGACAAGGTCACCAAGGATTCCGGGGGCCGCATCAAGTTCGAGGGTTATCCGGCCATGCAGCTCGGCGGCGGCCCGCCGCAACTGTACGACCAGGCCAAGGACGGCGTTGCCGACATCATCTGGACGCTGCCCGGCTACACAGCCGGCCGCTTCCCGCGCGCCGAGGTGTTCGAGTTGCCGTTCATCATGAACAACGCCGACGCCACCTCCCGTGCCTACTGGGAGTACATCCACACGGTGGCCCAGGATGAGTTCAAGGACGTGCAGACGCTGGCCCTGCACGTGCATGGCCCCGGCGTGTTCCACATGCGCGACAAGCTGGTCAGGACCGCCGATGACCTGCGCGGCGTCAAGATGCGCGGCCCGACCCGGCAGGCCACCAAGCTGCTGGGCTACCTGGGCGCCACGCCCGTGGGCATGCCCCTGCCGCAGATCCCCGACGCCCTGTCCAAGGGCGTCATCAATGGCTGCACGATCCCCTGGGAGGTCGTGCCTTCGGTCAAGGTGCAGGAACTGACCAAACACCACAGCGAGTTCGCTCCGTCCGTGGGCGCGCTCTACACCTCGGTGTGCATCATGGCCATGAACAAGGCCAAGTACCAGTCGCTGCCCCCCGACCTCAAGGCCATCATCGACGCGAACTCCGGCATGGAGACCTCGGCCTGGCTGGGTCGCGTCCAGCAGGAAGGCGATATCCCCGGTCGCGAGTCCGCCGCCAAGCGGGGCAACGAAATCCACGTCATCAGTGGCGAGGAGGCGAAGTCCTTCACGAGCAAGGCGCAACTGGTCGAGCAGGAATGGGTACAGGATCTGGACAAGCGCGGCTTCAACGGCAAGCAATTGCTCGACACGGCCAAGTCGCTGATCGAGAAATACGGCAAGAAAGCCTGAGCCTGCGCTTGCGCCGTATCCGGGGCCCCTCACGGGGCCTTTTTTGCGTGCCCGCCCTGCTTGAACTGGCTTGACCCGTACACTTGCTGCCATGCAGCGCTCACTCATCAAACACTGCCGGGAATGCGGCGCCCCCGTCATCTATCGCCTGCCCGATGATGGCGACAACCGCCCCCGGGCCGTCTGCAGCGTCTGTCGCACCATTCACTATGAAAACCCGCTGAACGTGGTCGGTACCGTGCCGGTATGGGGCGCCAGCGGCGAACAGGTGTTGCTGTGCCAACGCAACATCGAGCCCCGCCGGGGCAAGTGGACGCTGCCGGCAGGCTTCATGGAGCTGGGGGAAACCACCGCCGAAGGTGCGGTGCGCGAAACCGACGAGGAGGCCGGCGCCCGGATCGAACTGGGCGCCCTGTTCACCCTGATGAGCGTGCCCCGGGTCGGGCAGGTGCACATGTACTACCGCGCACGCCTGCTCAGCGACCAGTTCAACCCCGGCCACGAAACGATCGAGGCCCGGTTGTTCAGCGAAGACCAGATCCCCTGGGACGACATCGCCTTTCGCACCGTCCGCGAAACGCTGGAGCGCTACTTCGCCGACCGCCGGAACGGCCATTTCGGCTTTCATACCCTGGACATCGTCTGACGCGGCGTCGGGCCACGCCACCGACCGAAAAGCGCGGTCCGTCCCAATCCCGCAACCCCAGCGGGGATGATCGGTCATCGCTTAAAGATGCATATAAAATGAATCTATAAACAACACCGCACCCACCACCCCATGCCCCCCGAACCGCTGTGCACCGAAGAAGACATCTCGGCCCTGGTGCACGCCTTTTACGCCCGGGTACGCCGGGACGATCTGCTGGGTCCCGTCTTCGACACCCATATCGATGACTGGGACCGTCATCTCGTCAAGCTGACGGACTTCTGGTCGTCCATTCTGCTGCGCACCGGCCGCTTCACCGGTGCGCCCATGCCCAGGCATGCCGCCTTGCCGGGTCTGAACGCCGCCATGTTCCAGCACTGGCTGGCGCTGTTCCACCAGACGGCGGCCGAGCAGCCCAACCAGGCCATGGCGCGACAGGCCACGGAGGCGGCCGACCGGATCGCCCAAAGCCTGTGGATGGGCTACCAGTTCAGCCACACCCCCGATACCCTGCCCCGAGGTCTGTGCCATGGCTGATCTGCTGCAGATCGAAGAGCCTGGTGGCGCCCGACGGGCCGCACCCCAGTGGGGAGCTTTCCTGGAACTGGGCTTCCGTCCGCTGTACCTGGCCGGCTGCGCCTGGGCGGCGCTGTCGGTCGCACTGTGGGTTTTCACCCCCGGCTGGCTGCAAGGCCGGATGCCCGGCGTGATCTGGCACGCACACGAAATGCTCTGGGGTTTCATCGCCACCATCGCCACCGGCTTTCTGCTCACCGCCGGGCACAACTGGACGGGCATCAACCCGCTGCGCGGCCCGGCGCTGGGCGGCCTGTGCCTGCTGTGGGTGCTGGCGCGGGTGGCATTTCTCGTGCCCGGCGAAATGGCCTTTCGCATCGCCGCTGCCGGTGACGCACTGTTCTTCGGCGCAGCGGCCCTGGCCCTGGCCCGTGCTGTCATCAAGACCCGCAACCGGCGCAACTACGGCGTGCCGGTGCTCTTGCTGGGGCTGGGTGGCGCCGATGCCCTGTACCTGCAGGCGGTGCTCCAGGGAGACTATGCGCTGCTCATGCAACGCTTTCACACCGGGCTGCTGTGCATGGCCGTGATCACCCTGCTGGTGGCGCGCCGCGTCATCCCCTTCTTCGCCTCGCGCGCCATTCCCGGCCTGTCCCTGCCGCTGCACGCGCGCAGCGGGCAGTGGCAACTGGGCGCCGGTGTGCTCGCCATCGCCGCCGGTCTGGCCGGCTGGACGTGGACCATGGCCGCGCTGCTGGCGGCCGCTGGCGGCCTTGCCCTGGTGCAGTGGTGGGCCTGGAGACCCTGGGCCGTGCGACGCGTGCCCCTGCTGTGGATTCTGTATGTGGGCTATGCCGCCCTGGGCCTGGGTCTGCTGGTGGCGGCCGCGCACGCCGCCGGCTGGGTGTGGCGCACGGCCTGGCCGGCGCACGTGATCGGCATGGCCGGCTTCTCGGTGCTGATCATCGGCATGGTCACGCGCACGGCACTGGGCCACCTGGGCCGGCCGCTGCAGACCGACCGGCTGATCGTCACCTGCTACGCGCTGGTGATCGCCGCCGCCGCACTGCGCCTGGCGGCACTGGTGCCCGGCCCGTGGAGCGCGAGCACACTTCATGCCGCCAGCGCCGCCTGGGTGCTGGCCTTCGGGCTCTATCTGTGGCGCTTCTTCCCAATGATGATCCGCCCACGCATTGACCAGCCTGCCGGCCGGCCACTGACCATCCCTGTGCGGCGCCAGGCCGCCCCGCCGCGCCCCCGCTGAGCACCGGCAGCGCATCACCACCATGGCCATGGCGCTGGCCTCGACACCAGACGATCCGGTGCGAAGCAGGCCGCTGGTGGCGCCACCGGCATGAGGCCATGGATGGTGGCCGCGCAGGGTACAAGCTGTTTTTCCCGCCGAATCAAGCGGTTGGTGAGGAAACTTCGCTTGACGACCGAAGTCTGCCCGCTACACTTGCGGTATGCACAAGTCCGTTGCCGCGGCTGCTTTTGTGATCTCCCTGCTGGGAGCCGGTACGGTGCTGGCCGAGCCAGGCACCGAGCAGTACCAGGACATGGACAGCCTGCTCAAGGACCGGGGACTCATCGAGCGCCTGGCGGAGGCACGCGATGCGGCCAGCCACCACGCCTCGCAGCTCATATTGAACGCCATGGGTTTCCTGGGTGTGCCTTACCGGTACGGCGGCAACAGCATCGAGACCGGCTTTGACTGCTCGGGTTTCGTGCGCGCCGTGTACCAGCAGTCGCTGGGCAAGGTTCTGCCCCGCCGCTCCGACGAACAGGCAGCCGCCACCCGCACCATCGACCGCAGCGAACTCCAACCCGGTGACCTGGTGTTTTTCAACACCATGCGCCGGGCCTTCAGCCACGTGGGCATCTACGTTGGCAATGGCAAATTCATCCATGCACCGCGCACCGGCGCCGAAGTTCGCATGGAAGACATGCACGTGTCCTACTGGCAACAACGCTTCAACGGCGCCCGCCGGGTGGTGGACTAGGAACACCACCCTGCGCTTCCCCCCCTCGAAGCGCCAAAGGCGCGCTACGGAGGGGGAAGCGGCGTCGGCCCCGCGCAGGGGGGTGTTACCTCTTCTGCGGCGGCAGGTCGGTGCAGCTGCCGTGGGCCACTTCCGCCGCCATGCCCAGGCTCTCGCCGAGCGTCGGGTGCGGATGGATGGTCTTGCCGATGTCGACGGCGTCGGCCCCCATCTCGATGGCCAGCGCGATCTCGCCGATCATGTCGCCGGCGTGCGTGCCCACGATGCCGCCGCCCAGGATCTTGCCGTGGCCGTGGGCCTCGGGGCTGTCGTCGAACAGCAGCTTGGTGAAGCCTTCGTCACGGCCGTTGGCGATCGCCCGGCCCGAGGCCGTCCAGGGGAACAGGCCCTTCTTGACCTTGATGCCCTGCGCCTTGGCCTGGTCCTCGGTCAGGCCGACCCAGGCCACCTCGGGGTCGGTGTAGGCCACGCTGGGGATCACGCGGGCGTTGAAGGCGCTGGCGGCCAGCTCCTTGTTGCCCTGCAACTCACCGGCGATCACTTCGGCCGCCACGTGCGCCTCGTGCACCGCCTTGTGCGCCAGCATGGGCTGGCCCACGATGTCACCGATGGCGAAGATGTGCGGCACATTGGTTCGCATCTGGATATCGACCTCGATGAAGCCACGATCCGTCACCGCCACGCCGGCCTTGTCAGCGGCGATCTTCCTGCCGTTGGGGGTGCGGCCCACGGCCTGCAACACGAGGTCGTACACGCCCTCGCTGCGCGAGCCGTCCAGCCCCTCGAACTGCACCTTGATGCCCTCGGGCGTGGCCTCGGCCCCCACCGTCTTGGTCTTGAGCATGATGCGATCGAAGCGGTGCTTGTTCATCTTCTCCCAGACCTTGACGAGATCGCGGTCGGCGCCGGGCATCAGGCCGTCCAGCATCTCGACCACGTCCAGTCGCGCACCCAGCGTGCTGTACACCGTGCCCATTTCCAGGCCGATGATGCCGCCACCGACGATGAGCATTTTCTTGGGCACATCGCTGAGGGCGAGCGCCCCGGTGGAGTCGACCACGCGCGGGTCATCCGGCATGAAGGGCAGACGCACCGCCTGCGAGCCGGCGGCGATGATGGCGCGTTTGAAGGCGATGACCTTCTTGCCACCGCTCCTGTCCTGGCCGCTGCCCGAGGTCTCTTCGACCTCCAGGTGGTTCGGGCCGGCGAAGGTGCCCACGCCACGCACGGTCGTGACCTTGCGCATCTTGGCCATGGCCGCCAGGCCGCCGGTGAGCTTGCCCACCACCTTTTCCTTGTGGCCGCGCAGCTTCTCGATGTTGACCACCGGGCGGCCGAACTCGACGCCCAGGTCGGCCATGTGGCCGACCTCGTCCATCACCGCGGCCACGTGCAGCAGCGCCTTGGACGGGATGCAACCCACGTTCAGGCACACGCCGCCCAGCGTCGCGTAACGCTCGACCAGCACCACCTTCAGGCCGAGATCGGCCGCGCGGAAGGCGGCCGAATAGCCGCCGGGGCCGGCGCCGAGCACGAGCACATCGCACTCGATATCGGACGCACCGGCGTAGCTGGCTGCCACGGGCGCGGGCGCAGGAGCGGCCGCCGCAGCGGGCGCCGGCGAAACCGCTGCGGGCGCCGGTGCCGTGGCGGCTTCGGTGACCTCCAGCGTCAGGATCACCGAGCCTTCAGCGACCCTGTCGCCGATCTTGACCTTCAGCGCCTGGACCACGCCGCCATGCGACGAGGGGATCTCCATCGAGGCCTTGTCGGACTCGACGGTGATCAGGCTCTGCTCGGGCTGGACGGTGTCGCCGGGCTGCACCAGCACCTCGATCACGGCCACGTCCTTGAAGTCCCCGATGTCGGGCACCTTGATGTCGATCACTGCCATGTCAGTTTTCCTTTCAGAGCAGGACGCGACGGAAGTCGGCCAGGATCTGGCCGAGGTAGGCGTTGAAGCGCGCGGCCGCGGCACCGTCGATGACGCGGTGGTCGTACGACAGGGACAGCGGCAGGATCAGGCGCGGCACGAACTGCTTGCCGTCCCACACGGGTTTCATGGCGCTCTTGGACAGGCCCAGGATGGCCACCTCGGGTGCGTTCACGATGGGCGTGAAGTGCGTGCCGCCGATGCCACCGAGCGAGCTGATGGAGAAGCAGCCGCCGGTCATGTCGGCCGGGCCCAGCTTGCCCTCGCGCGCCTTCTTGGCCAGATCGCCCATTTCCTGGCTGATCTGCAGGATGCCCTTCTTGTCGGCATCGCGCAGCACGGGCACCACCAGACCATTGGGCGTGTCGGCCGCAAAACCGATGTGGAAATACTGTTTGTAGACCAGCTCGTCGCCGTCCAGGCTGGCGTTGAAGTCGGGGAACTTCTTCAGCGCAGCAACCACCGCCTTGATCACGAAGGCCAGCATCGTCACCTTGACGCCGGACTTCTCGTTTTCCTTGTTGGTGGCCACACGGAAGGCCTCCAGCTCGGTGATGTCGGCCTCGTCGTTGTTGGTGACGTGCGGGATCATCACCCAGTTGCGCGCCAGGTTGGCGCCCGATATCTTCTTGATGCGCGAGAGTGCCTTGCGCTCGATGGGACCAAACTTGGCGAAGTCCACCTTGGGCCAGGGCAGCAGGTCCAGGCCCACGCCCGAGCCGCCTCCGGCTGGCGTCTTCGCGACCTGTGCCTGCGTCTGCAGCGCACCGCTCATCACGGAACGTGTGAACGACTGCACGTCCTCGGCCGTGATGCGGCCCTTGGGCCCGGAGCCCTTGACCTCGGCCAGCGGCACGCCCAGCTCGCGCGCAAACTTGCGCACCGAGGGCGAGGCATGCGGCAGGCCAACCGGCGCCACCGTCGGGTTGTGCGCTGGCACCGCTGCCGGTGCCACCGCAGCGGCCACGGGGGCCGGTGCGGGCGCTGCCTGGGCAGGTGCGGGTGCCGGTGAGGCCGCTGGGGCCTGCGAAGCCGCCGGTGCCGCTGCGGCACCCTGCCCTTCCAGCACAGCCAGCAGATCGCCGATGTTGACCTTGTCGCCGACCTTGACGGCCACGTCCTTGACCACGCCGGCCGCGGAAGACGGGATCTCCATCGAGGCCTTGTCGGACTCGACCGTGATCAGCGACTGCTCCAGCGCCACGGTGTCACCCGGGTTGATGAAGACCTCGATGACCGCCACGTCCTTGAAATCACCGATGTCGGGCACGCGAACCTCGACGCGCCCCGTGGCCGCGGGAGCGGTCGGCGCGGGTGCCGCCTGGGCCGGCGCAGCCGGTGCTGCAGCGGGCGCTGCCGCCGGTGCCGGCGCCGCCGCAGCGGCCTGGCCTTCGGCATCAAGCACCACCAGCAGGGAACCCTCGCTGACCTTGTCGCCCACGGCGACCTTCAGCTCCTTGACCACCCCTGCATGCGAGGAGGGGATCTCCATCGAGGCCTTGTCGGACTCGACGGTGACCAGCGACTGCTCGACGCTGACCGTGTCGCCCACCTTGACCAGCAGTTCGATGACCGCCACCTCCGAGAAGTCGCCGATGTCCGGGACTTTCACTTCTACCAGTGCCATGTGTACGTCTCCGGATCGTTACGCGTAGAGGGGGTTCACCTTTTCGGTGTTGATGCCGTACTTCTGGATCGCCTCGGCCACCTTGGCCACGGGTACCTTGCCCTCCTCGGCCAGGGCCTTCAGGGCCGCCACGGTGATGTAGTGGCGGTTGATCTCGAAGTGCTCGCGCAGCTTGCTGCGGAAGTCGCTGCGGCCGAAGCCGTCGGTGCCCAGCACCTTGTAGACGCGTCCCGCCGGAATGAAGGAGCGGATCTGCTCGGCGTAGTTCTTCATGTAGTCGGTGGACGCGACCACGGGGCCCGTGCTCTTGCCCAGCTGTTGCGTCACGAAGGGCACGCGCGGTGTTTCCAGCGGGTGCAACAGGTTCCAGCGCTCCACATCCTGACCGTCACGCGTCAGTTCGTTGAAGCTCGGGCAGCTCCAGACATCGGCCTGGACACCCCAGTCCGCGGCCAGGAGCTTTTGCGCCTCCAGCGACTCGCGCAGGATCGAACCCGAGCCCAGCAGTTGCACACGCTTCTCGCCCTCGGCACCGGGCTTGCACAGGTACATGCCCTTGATGATCTGCTCTTCCGTGCCAGGCGTCAGGCCGGGCATGGCGTAGTTCTCGTTGAGCAGCGTGATGTAGTAGAAAACGTTTTCCTGGCGCTCGACCATGCGCTTGAGGCCCTGGTGCATGATCACCGCCACCTCGTGCGCGAAGGTGGGGTCGTAGCTCGCGCAGTTGGGGATGGTGCTGGCCAGGATGTGGCTGTGACCGTCCTCGTGCTGCAGGCCCTCGCCGTTGAGCGTGGTGCGCCCCGACGTGCCACCCAGGATGAAGCCACGCGCCTGCATGTCGCCGGCAGCCCAGGCAAAGTCGCCGAAGCGCTGGAAGCCGAACATCGAGTAGTACACGAAGAACGGGATCATGATGCGGTTGTTCGTCGAATACGACGTCGCCGCCGCGATCCACGAGCACATGCCACCCGCCTCGTTGATGCCTTCCTGCAGGATCTGCCCGGCCTTGTCTTCCTTGTAGTACATCACCTGGTCGCGGTCGACCGGGGTGTAAAGCTGACCCAGGGGGTTGTAGATGCCGATCTGGCGGAACAGGCCTTCCATGCCGAAGGTGCGCGCCTCATCCACCAGGATGGGCACCACGCGCGGCCCCAGGGCCTTGTCGCGCAGCAACTGCGTGAGGAAGCGCACGTAGGCCTGCGTCGTGCTGATCTCGCGGCCCTCGGCCGTCGGTTCAGTCACGGCCTTGAACGTCTCCAGCGACGGCACGGTGAACTGCTCGTCGGCCTTCTGGCGCCGGTGCGGCAAGTAGCCACCCAGGGCCTTGCGCCGCTCGTGCAGGTACTGCATCTCGGGCGTGTCGTCAGCCGGCTTGTAGTACGGCAACTTGTCCAGCTCGCTGTCGGGAATCGGGATGTTGAAGCGGTCGCGGATGTAGCGGATGTCCTCATCCGAGAGCTTCTTGGTCTGGTGCACGGTGTTCTTGGCCTCACCGGCCTTGCCCATGCCGTAGCCCTTGACGGTCTTGACCAGCAGCACCGTCGGCTGTCCCTTGTGCTCGTTGGCGGCATGGAAGGCGGCATAGACCTTTTCCGGTTCATGGCCACCACGGCGCAGTTCCCAGATGTCGTCGTCGGTCAGGTGCTCGACCAGTTTGAGCGTCTCGGGGTACTTGCCGAAGAAGTGCTTGCGGATGTAGGCACCGTCCATGGCACGGAAGGTCTGGTAGTCGCCATCCAGCGTCTCCATCATCAGCTGGCGCAGCTTGCCGCTCTTGTCGCGCGCCAGCAGATCGTCCCAGCCCTTGCCCCACAGCAGCTTGATGACGTGCCAGCCGGCACCGCGGAAGTCACCCTCGAGCTCCTGGATGATCTTGCCGTTGCCGCGCACCGGGCCGTCCAGGCGCTGCAGGTTGCAGTTGATGACGAAGATCAGGTTGTCCAGATTCTCACGCGCGGCCAGGCTGATGGCACCCTTGCTCTCGGGCTCGTCCATCTCGCCATCGCCCAGGAAAATCCACACCTTGCGGTTGGCGGTGTCGGCGATGCCGCGGGCGTGCAGGTACTTCAGGAAGCGCGCCTGGTAGATGGCCATCATCGGCCCCAGGCCCATGGAAACGGTGGGGAACTGCCAGAAGCCAGGCATCAGCTTGGGGTGGGGGTAGCTGGACAGGCCCTTGCCATCCACTTCCTGGCGGAAGTTTTCCAGTTGCTCTTCGCTGATGCGGCCTTCCAGGTAGGCCCGGGCATAGATGCCGGGGGCACTGTGGCCCTGGAAGTAGATGCAGTCGCCGCCGTGGTTCTCGCTTTCGGCGTGCCAGAAGTGGTTGAAGCCTGCACCCCACATCGAGGCCAGCGAGGCAAACGAGCCGATATGCCCACCCAGGTCGCCGCCATCGGCGGGGTGGATGCGGTTGGCGCGCACCACCATGGCCATGGCGTTCCAGCGCATGAAGGCGCGCAGGCGCTTCTCGATCGCGATATTGCCGGGGCAGCGCGCTTCCTGGTCCGGCTCAATGGTGTTGACGTAGCCCGTGTTGGCCGAAAACGGCAGGTCGATGCTGTTCTGGCGGGCTTCTTCGAGCAGTTGCTCGATCAGAAAGTGGGCTCGCTCGGGCCCTTCTTTCTCGATGACGGCGCTCAGCGCCTCCATCCATTCACGGGTTTCCTGGGCATCGGTATCGATCACACCCTGGTTTTTCGACGGGGTCGCTGACATGTATTGTCTCCTGTGCGTTGGAAAACCGGCCTCACGCCGGACCTGCAGTTCGGCGAATTCTCACACAAAGAAGTGTTGTTTTCAATATATGCATCTATTTTTCATATAACAAAATCAAGTTCGGGGCTGCGCTGTCACGTAGACTCTGCCATGATGAGCCAGTTTTCGCGCCCCGTCACCCTCATGGCCTCGCATACCGAAAGCCGGCACTGGTGGAAGCGCTGGTGGCGGCGTCTGCCACCTGCCCGTCAGGATCGCTTTGCCACGCTCGGACCGCTGATGGCGGTGTTTCTATTCCTGGTCGCCATTGCGGTGGCCATCTCCTACCTGCGGCTGGAGGAGCTCGAGCGCGAGCAGGAAGCGGTCACCCGTGACGTCGAATATGCCCAGCAGCGCCTGCGCCTGCGCCTGCTGGAGCGTCAGGAGCAACTCATGCGCCTGGCGCGCGACGTCTCGGACCGCGAAATCGAGGCCAGCGAGTTCGAGTTCCAGGCCGATGCCCTGATCAGCCAGTTTCCCGAGCTGCAGGCCATCACCTGGATCGATGCCCAGCGCAACATCATTTCCCGGTATGCGTCACCCAGTGCCCCGCTGCACATGCAGCGCCTGCCCGGGTCGATCATGGCGGCCGACGAGACGGATGGCTCGTTCGACCTCGCCCGCGAAATGCGTCAACCGGTGTACTCGCGCCCCTTGGGTGACAGTGCCTCGGCCGCATCGCTGATCCTGCAGATTCCTCTGGCTGCTCAGGGCCGCTTTGCCGGCACCATCATGGGCGAGTACTCGATCGATGGCCTGCTGCGCTTCGGCATACCGCCCGAAGTCATGGCGCGCTATGCCGTGGCCCTGCTGGATGACCGCGAGCGCGTCCTGGCCGGTGGCCTGCAACCTCCCGGTTCGGTGCTGCGCCTGCTACCCTGGTCCAACCAGCCCCTGGAGCACGAGGTACCGGTCTCTCCCGTCGGCAACAGCCTGATCCTGAAGGCGCAGGGCTACCGCACTTCGCAGGCGATCGTCGGCAGTGGATTCTTCTGGATCGTGGGCGCACTCAGCGCCCTGACGGTCTGGATGCTGATCGGCACCTGGCGCCACACCCGCAAGCGCGTCCAGACGCAGCAGGCCCTGATCGCTGAAACCAACTTCCGGCGTGCCATGGAAAACTCCATGCTGACCGGCATGCGGGCGCTGGACATGCAGGGCCGCATCACCTACGTCAATCCGGCCTTTTGCTCGATGACGGGCTGGACCGAGGCCGAACTGGTGGGCCGCACCGCCCCGTTCCCATACTGGCCCGAGGAATACCAGGATGCGCTGGCCGCCCGGCTGGAAGACGAACTCAACGGACGCTCGATGCCCGGCGGCTTCGAGGTCAGTGTGCGCCGGCGCGACGGCAGCGTCTTCGACGCACGCATGTACGTCTCGCCCCTGATCGACCCGAACGGACAACAGACCGGCTGGATGACCTCGATGACCGACATCACCGAGCCCAAGCGCATCCGCGAGGAACTGTCCGCCTCGTACGAGCGCTTCACGACGGTGCTCGAATCGCTGGACTCGGCCGTCTCGGTCGCCCCCCTGGGCAGCGACGAGATGCTGTTTGCCAACAAGATGTACCGGCTGTGGTTTGGCGCCCGCGGGCAAGGCCATCAGGAACTGGTCGAACTGACCCGCAACCAGCCCGGCCCGACCGCCGACGAGGGTGATGCCGTCGACACGTTCGCCGGCATGCCCACCGAGAGTCTCACGGACGCCGGCGCCGAAAACACCGAGGTATTTGCGCCGGCCCTGGGTCGCTGGCTGGAAGTCCGCACCCGCTACCTGACCTGGGTCGACGGACGTCTGGCCCAGATGGTGATTGCCAGTGACATCACCCCGCGCCGCAACGCCGAGGAGCAGGCGGCGCGCCAGGCCGAACGGGCGCAGACTGCCAGCCGCCTGATCACCATGGGGGAAATGGCCTCCAGCGTGGCACACGAACTCAACCAGCCGCTGACAGCGATCAGCAACTACTGCACCGGCATGATCTCTCGCGTGCGCGAGCATCGCATCACCGAAGAAGATCTGCTGCTCGCCCTGGACAAAACCGCACGCCAGGCCCAGCGCGCCGGCCAGATCATCCAGCGCATCCGCGCCTTCGTCAAACGCAGCGAGCCCAACCCGACACTCTCCGACGTGGCGCTGATGGTCAACGAGGCCATCGAACTGGCCGAAATTGAACTGCGGCGCCACCAGGTACGACTGAGTTCGTATGTGGCAGCGCGCCTGCCCCCGCTCATGGTCGATCCAATCCTGATCGAGCAGGTGATCATCAACCTGATCAAGAACGCCGGCGAGGCCATCGTCCAGGCTGACCGGCCGCTGGGTGCCCGTTACGTCGAATTGCGCGTCGGACCGTCCCGTCAGGAGGGCCAGGATGTGGTCGAATTCTCGATCCAGGACACGGGCAAGGGTGTGCCACCGGAAATGATCGACCGCATCTATGAGGCCTTCTACAGCACCAAAAGCGAGGGGATGGGCATCGGTCTGAAGCTGTGCCGCAGCATCGTCGAGTCGCACCACGGACGGATGCGGGTCGAGAACCTCTACAATGGTGACGAGGTGGCCGGCTGCTGCTTCAGCTTCTGGATCCCGGTTCACTCCCGGCAAACGTCCGAGGGGGGCGATCCTCCCGGAGGACCGGCGCGCCCTTCGTTTACAGAAGAAAGAGCGAGATGAGTTTGATCCCCAAGAAAGGTACCGTCTACGTGGTCGACGACGACGAGGCGGTTCGCGATTCCCTTCAATGGCTGCTGGAAGGCAAGGACTACCGGGTCCGCTGTTTCGAGTCGGCCGAGGCATTCATCAACCGCTACGATGCCCGCGAGGTGGCCTGCCTGATCGCCGACATCCGCATGAGCGGCATGACCGGCATGGAACTGCAGGATCGCCTGCTGGAGCGCCAATCGCCACTGCCCATCGTCTTCATCACCGGCCACGGTGATGTGCCCATGGCAGTCGAGTCGATGAAAAAAGGCGCCCTGGATTTCATCCAGAAGCCCTTCAAGGAAGACCAGCTGCTCGAACTGGTCGAGCGCATGCTGGACAAGGCCAGAGATGCCTTCGCCATCCACCAGCAGGCCGCCAGCCGCGATGCCCTGCTGTCCAAGCTCACCGGCCGCGAGTCCCAGGTGCTGGAGCGCATCGTCGCTGGCCGCCTGAACAAACAGATCGCCGACGATCTGGGCATCAGCATCAAGACCGTCGAGGCACACCGCGCCAACATCATGGAAAAACTCGGCGCCAACACCGTCGCCGACCTGCTCAAGATCGCCCTGGGCCAGACCTCCACCAAGATCTGATCACCACACCCACCCAGACGCCCGCCCTCCCGGCGGGCGTCTTTCTTTCTAACGACTGTCGCACCCACCATGACCGCACAACTCATCGATGGCAACGCCCTGTCCCGCCAGCTGCGCGAAGAAGTTGCCCAGCGCGTTTCCGCACTGAAGACCCAGGGCATCACCCCCGGCCTGGCCGTGATCCTGGTGGGCGAGAACCCTGCCAGCCAGGTCTATGTGCGCAACAAGGTCAAGGCCTGCCACGACACCGGCATGCACTCCGTGCTGGAAACCTACCCGGACAGCATGACCGAAGCGGAGCTGCTGGCCCGCGTCGAGGCGCTCAACGCCGACCCGTCCATCCACGGCATCCTGGTGCAATTGCCCCTGCCGGCCCACATCGACGCCCAGAAGGTGATCGAGGCCATCTCGCCCGAGAAGGACGTGGACGGCTTCCACGTCGCCAGCGCCGGCGCCCTCATGACGGGCCTGCCCGGCTTCTGGCCCTGTACGCCCTACGGCTGCATGAAGATGCTCGAATCGATCGGTTACGACCTCAGGGGCAAGCACGCCGTGGTCATCGGCCGCTCGAACATCGTCGGCAAGCCGATGGCCATGATGCTGCTGGCCAAGGACGCCACCGTCACCATCTGCCACTCGCGCACCGCCGACCTCAAGGCCCAGACCCTGCAGGCCGACGTGATCGTGGCCGCCGTCGGCCGCCGCAACGTGCTCACGGCCGACATGGTCAAGCCCGGTGCCGTGGTGATCGACGTCGGCATGAACCGCAACGATGAGGGCAAGCTGTGCGGTGACGTCGATTTCGCCGGGGTGAAGGAGGTGGCCGGCTGGATCACGCCCGTGCCGGGCGGTGTCGGCCCGATGACCATCACGATGCTGATGGTCAACACCCTGGCATCCGCAGAGAACACCCTCCTGCGCCGCTGACGCGGCTCGGTGCCGCCGCCAGAGCCAGAGGCACCCGGCTCTTCGGCCACATCCAAGCCTGCGCAGGCAGGCTTGGAGCCGCGGCCCTCAGCCCCCTCCGTAACGCACCTTCTGCGCTTCGAAGGGGAACGGCACCAGTGGCCCGGCAAAGCCGGTTCCATGGTGCCCTGGAGCGAAGAATCCGCTACCTCTGCGTTTCGCGCGACAGGCGCCAGAGGATGGCGCCTGCGCACAGCCACTGGCCGAACACCAGCACCGACCCCAGTCCGTGCCACAGGCGCAGGTTGCCGCCACTGGCGCGGGCCGTGACGATCTGGTGGGCGACGCCAAACTCCTGCACCAGCGCCAGCATCATGCCCAGCAGCACGAAGCCCATCGTCGCCAGCACTTGCTGGGCACGGGCAAGGTCCTCCGGCGTGGGTGTGGCGCCATGCTCGACGGCCGCACCGCGCTCACGCCGCAGGAGCACCAGCAGCGCCATGCCGATGAGCAGGCCGGCATAGCATTGCAGGGAAAACAGCCGGGCGGCCACCGGGCCGGCCACGGCAGGCGATCCCAGCTGCGCGAACAGCGTGGGTACGGCCAGGAAGCTCAGGCCCGAGATACCGCCCCACCACAGGGCGGCCAGGAACAGGGCAAGTCGCCGCATGGCGCCACTCACTCGTAGCGAACCGCCACGATCTCGTAGCGGCGCACGCCGCCGGGCGCCTGCACCTCGGCCACGTCGCCCTCTTCCTTGCCAATCAGTGCGCGCGCAATCGGGCTGCCGATATTGACCAGGCCCAGCTTGATGTCGGCCTCGTCCTCGCCCACGATCTGGTAGGTCACGGGATTGCCCGAATCCTCGTCCTCCAGCTCCACCGTCGCGCCGAACACCACACGCCCGCCCGCGTTCACCTCGGCCGGGTCGATGATCTGTGCCGACGAGAGCTTGCCCTCGATCTCGGCAATGCGTCCTTCGATGAAGCCTTGGCGCTCCTTGGCAGCGTCGTAATCGGCGTTTTCGCTCAGGTCGCCCTGCGCGCGCGCATCGGCGATCGCCTGGATGACGTTGGGGCGATCCACGGTCTTGAGCCTGTGCAGCTCCGCCTTGAGCATTTCGGCACCGCGCTTGGTGATGGGAAAGGTGGCCATGGTCCGGTCTCCTGGTACGGCGCGCCCGCACGGGCGCACGACAAAAAGCAAACCGCCGATCGTTTCCGGTCGGCGGCTTCGTTGGTGGCTATTATGCCCTGAATCGGGGTCCGTTCAGACCGTCCCGGCTACGGGGAATCCCCGACAGGATGGCAGCCGCCGGGGGCCGCCCTGGTGCCCTGCCTCTTCAGGCGGAGAGCGCGGCGTGCATCTCCTGCACCGAAATGACGTCGAGCTTGTCCATGTGCTTCATGCCCTCGACCGCCGCCTCGGCACCCGAGATGGTGGTGAAGGTGGTCACACGGGCCAGCAGCGACGAGGTACGGATGGCGCGCGAGTCGGCAATGGCGTTGCGGCGCTCCTCCACCGTGTTGATGACCATGACGATCTCGTCGTTCTTGATCATGTCCACAATGTGAGGGCGCCCCTCGGCCACCTTGTTGACGGTCTTGACCGGGATGCCCGCAGCGTCGATGGCAGCAGCGGTACCGCGCGTGGCCACCAGCTCGAAGCCGAGGGCGTGCAGGTCACGTGCCACGACCACGGCGCGCGGCTTGTCGCCATTTTTGACCGTCAGAAACACCTTGCCCGAGGTCGGCAGGCGGGTGCCCGCGCCGAGCTGGCTCTTGACGAAGGCCTCGCCGAAGGTTTTGCCCACGCCCATGACCTCGCCGGTGGACTTCATTTCCGGGCCGAGGATGGTGTCCACGCCCGGGAACTTCACGAACGGGAACACGGCTTCCTTGACGCTGAAGTACGGCGGCTCGACCTCGGCGCCGATGCCCTGCTGGTCCAGCGTCTGGCCGGCCATGCAGCGCGCCGCCACCTTGGCCAGCTGGATACCCGTGGCCTTGGAAACGAACGGCACCGTGCGCGAGGCACGCGGGTTCACTTCCAGCACGTAGATCACGTCCTGCTTCTGCTCGCCCTCGCCCACCTCCTGGATCGCGAACTGCACGTTCATCAGGCCGACCACGTTCAGGCCGTTGGCCATCGCGGCCGTCTGGCGCTTGAGCTCGTCCACGGTGGCCTTGGACAGGTAGTACGGCGGCAGCGAGCAGGCCGAGTCGCCCGAGTGCACGCCGGCCTGTTCGATGTGCTCCATCACGCCGCCGATGAACACGCGGCCCGAGGCATCCCGCACGGCGTCCACGTCGCACTCGATCGCATCGCTGAGGAAGCGGTCGAGCAACACCGGCGAGTCGTTGCTGACCTTGACGGCCTCGCGCATGTAACGCTCCAGGTCGCGCTGCTCGTGCACGATTTCCATCGCGCGGCCACCCAGCACATAGCTGGGACGCACCACCAGCGGATAGCCGAGCGCGGCGGCCTTTTCCAGCGCATCGGCCTCGGTCCGTGCCGTGGCGTTGGGCGGCTGGCGCAGACCGAGGTCATTGAGCAGCTTCTGGAAGCGCTCGCGGTCCTCGGCGGCGTCGATCATGTCGGGCGTGGTGCCGATGATGGGCACACCATTGGCCTCCAGACCCAGGGCAAGCTTGAGCGGCGTCTGGCCGCCGTACTGCACGATCACGCCGGTGGGCTTTTCCTTGTCCACGATTTCCAGCACGTCTTCCAGCGTCAGCGGCTCGAAGTACAGGCGGTCGGAGGTGTCGTAGTCGGTGGACACCGTCTCCGGGTTGCAGTTGACCATGATGGTCTCGTAGCCGTCCTCGCGCATGGCCAGCGCGGCGTGCACGCAGCAGTAGTCGAACTCGATACCCTGGCCGATGCGGTTCGGGCCGCCGCCGAGCACCATGATCTTCTTCTTGTCGGTCGGCTGCGCCTCGCACTCGCCATCGCCATGACCTTCATAGGTCGAGTACATGTAGGCGGTGTTGGTCGCGAATTCGGCCGCACAGGTGTCCACGCGCTTGTAGACCGGGCGCACATTCAGTTCCTGCCGGCGCGCGCGCACGGCCGCGTCGGTGGTCGAGAGCAGCTTGGCCAGGCGCCGGTCGGAGAAGCCCTTCTTCTTCAGGCCACGCAGCGTGTCGGCATCCAGGCTGGCCAGCGCCTGGTCGCCCTTGTCGGCCACGAGTTTGTCCATGGCCAGTTCGAGCTTGATGATCTCCTCGATCTGGACCAGGAACCACTTGTCGATCTTGGTGAACTGGTGCACCTCGTCAACCGACCAGCCGGCCGCAAAGGCATCGCCCACATACCAGATGCGCTCGGGGCCGGGTTCGCCCAGTTCGCGCTCGAGCGTCTCGCGGTCCTGCGTCTTCTCGTTCATGCCGTCAACGCCGACCTCCAGCCCGCGCAGCGCCTTCTGGAACGACTCCTGGAAGGTGCGCCCCATGGCCATCACCTCGCCCACCGACTTCATCTGGGTCGTCAGGTGGCTGTCGGCGGCCGGGAACTTCTCGAACGCGAAGCGCGGAATCTTGGTGACCACGTAGTCGATGGTCGGCTCGAAGCTGGCCGGTGTGGCACCACCCGTGATCTCGTTGCGCAACTCGTCGAGCGTGTAACCCACGGCCAGCTTGGCCGCGACCTTGGCGATCGGGAAACCCGTGGCCTTGGAGGCCAGTGCCGACGAACGCGAGACACGGGGGTTCATCTCGATCACGATCATGCGGCCGTCCTTGGGGTTGACCGAGAACTGCACGTTGGAGCCGCCGGTGTCGACGCCGATCTCGCGCAGCACCGCCAGCGAGGCATTGCGCATGATCTGGTATTCCTTGTCGGTCAGCGTCTGCGCCGGCGCCACGGTGATAGAGTCACCCGTGTGCACGCCCATCGGGTCCAGGTTCTCGATCGAGCAGACGATGATGCAGTTGTCCGCCTTGTCGCGAACCACCTCCATCTCGTACTCCTTCCAGCCCAGCAGCGACTCCTCGATCAGCAGTTCGTTGGTCGGCGAGGCCTCCAGGCCTCGCTTGCAGATGATCTCGAACTCTTCCGGGTTGTAGGCAATGCCACCGCCGGTACCGCCAAGCGTGAAGCTGGGGCGGATCACGGTCGGAAAGCCCGTGGTCTTCTGCACCGCCCAGGCCTCTTCCATGCTGTGGGCGATACCCGACTTGGCCGAACCGAGACCGATTTTGGTCATGGCGTCCTTGAACTTCAGGCGGTCTTCGGCCTTATCAATGGCCTCGGGCGAGGCACCGATCAGTTCAACGTCGTACTTGGTCAGCACGCCGTTGCGCCACAGATCCAGCGCGCAGTTGAGCGCGGTCTGGCCACCCATGGTCGGCAGGATGGCAAAGCCACCCTGGCACTGGGGGCGCTCCTTGGCGATGATCTTTTCGACCGTCTGCCAGGTGATGGGCTCGATGTAGGTGACGTCGGCCGTGGCCGGGTCGGTCATGATGGTCGCGGGGTTGCTGTTGATCAGCACCACGCGGTAGCCTTCCTCACGCAGCGCCTTGCAGGCCTGCACGCCGGAATAGTCGAACTCGCACGCCTGCCCGATGATGATGGGGCCGGCGCCGATGATGAGAACGGTCTGGATATCGGTTCTTTTTGGCATGGCGTATGGTGGCTTGGCGTCAGGCGCTGGCCTGGCGCAGTTGTTCCAGTCGGGTCAGCAGCGTCTGGACGCGCTCGGGTGGCATGTTCTTTTGCATCAGCTGCAGCAGTCCGTCGCCTTCGATGATGGGCCGCAGCACTTCGGCTTCGGCCGGGTAGAACGGCGCGTTCCATTGCTGGAGTTCGGCCGCGAAGGTGTCGTCGTCCCAGGTTTTGCCCTTGGCCAGCAGCGTGATCAGCGGCATGGCCTTGTTCTCGACAAAGGCCTTGCGGTAGGGTTTTTGCGCCCAGCGCTGCGCGAACCATTCCTTGTGCGGCGATTCGAGCGTGAGCATGCGCTTGGCAATGGCCTTTTCGACGGCGAAGGTGGGAAAGCTGAACAGCTTCATGGCGTGCTCAGGCCCGCGCCTGCATCAGGCCGATGAAGCGGTCGAACAGGTAGCCGATGTCGTGCGGCCCCGGCGAGGCTTCGGGGTGACCCTGGAAGCCGAAAGCCGGACGGTCGGTGAACTCCAGCCCCTGCAACGTGCCGTCGAACAGGCTCACATGGGTGGCGCGCAGCCGCTGCGGCATGCTGTCCATGTCAACGGCAAAGCCGTGGTTCTGGCTGGTGATGCTCACGCGGCCGGAATCCAGGTCCTTGACCGGGTGGTTGGCGCCGTGGTGGCTGTTCTGCATCTTGAACGTGCGCGCGCCGCCGGCCAGGGCCAGGATCTGGTGACCCAGGCAGATGCCGAACACGGGCGTGCCACTGTCAACGATCTCGCGCGCGGCTGCGATGGCGTAGTCGCAAGGCTGCGGATCGCCAGGGCCGTTGGAGAGAAAGACGCCATTGGGCTTGAGCTTGAACACATCGGCCGCCGGCGTCGTGGCCGGCACCACGGTGATCTTGCAGCCACGCTGCGCGAGCATGCGCAGGATGTTCTTCTTGACGCCGAGGTCGTAGGCCACCACATGGAACCGGGGCGCGATCTGTTCGCCGTAACCAA
>NZ_JAQVEJ010000027.1 GCF_028698005.1 Hydrogenophaga sp. | reverse complement strand
CAACTGGCGGAGGCGGTGAGATTCGAACTCACGAACGGTTGCCCGTTGCCGGTTTTCAAGACCGGTGCAATCGACCACTCTGCCACACCTCCGTGGTGTCGATAGGCTGGCTATTCTAGCCGGCCGCGGCGGGGGCCAGCATGCCGCGCTTCTCGATGAAGCCGATGACCTCCTGCAGGCCGTCTAGAGTCTTGAGGTTGGTCATGACCCAGGGGCGGCGTTCGGCATCGGGGCGCATGCGGGCGGTGTCCTGCTTCATGACCTCGAGGTTGGCGCCGACGTGGGGGGCCAGGTCGGTCTTGTTGATGACGAACAGGTCGCTCTTGGTGATGCCGGGGCCGCCCTTGCGCGGGATCTTCTCGCCGGCGGCGACGTCGATGACGTAGATGGTGAGGTCGCTCAGCTCGGGGCTGAAGGTGGCGGCGAGGTTGTCGCCACCGCTCTCGACGAAGATGACATCGGCATCGGGAAACTTCTCGAGCATGCGGTCGATGGCCTCGAGGTTGATGGAGCAGTCCTCGCGGATGGCGGTGTGCGGGCAGCCACCGGTTTCCACGCCCATGATGCGCTCGGCGGGCAGCGCGCCGCTGACGGTGAGCAGGCGCTGGTCTTCCTTGGTGTAGATGTCGTTGGTGATGGCGATCAGGTCGTACTGCTCGCGCATGGCCTTGCACAGCATTTCGAGCAAGGTGGTCTTGCCGGAGCCGACCGGGCCGCCGATGCCCACGCGCAGGGGCGGCAGCTTCTTGGTCCGGTGGGGGATGTGGTGCAAAGAGGTCATGAGCGGAAGAGGCGTGAGTACTGGGTTTCGTGGCGGGCCGAGAGGATGGCCAGCCCGGGGGCGAAGGCCTGCCGGGTGTCGTCGTCGAGCGAGCGCGCGAGGGTGATGGCCTTGGGTATCTCTCGCACGAGCCGGGCCAGGATGCGCTGGCCGGCGCTCTGGCCGAGGGGAACGGATTTGATGGCGGCCTGGACTATGTTCTCGGCCCAGCCGAAGGCAAAGCCGGCGAGGCTGTCGTGCAGCGAGGCGCCACTGGCCGCGGCGGCGCAGGCCATGGCGACGGGGTAGCTGGGCGGCGACAGCGCGGCCGATTGCAGATGGGTGGCCACGCCTTCGCCCAGGTCACCGAGCGAGCGCGCCCAATCGAGCAGGGAGCGGCCCATCTGTTCGGCCTGCTGGCGCAGCTCCTGCGTTTCGCGGGTGGTGAGCACCCAGGCGTTGAGGGCGCGGATGCGCGTCAGGTCGTCGGCCTGCCAGGCCGGGATGGCCTGTGCGATCACGGCCAGGTCGCTGTGAGCGAGACCCAGGTGGAGCTGGTCGCTCAACCAGGTGGCGGCACTGCCCTCGTCGTGGACGATGCCGGCATCGACGGCGGCTTCCAGACCTTCGGAATACGAAAACCCGCCGACCGGCAGGGCCGGCGAGGCGAGCCACAGGGTGCGCAGCAGACTGTCAGTGGTGCTCATGTGGATGGCCGTCGGGGCCATGATCGTGGGCATGCGCGTGGTCATGGTCATGGCCGTGGTGGTGACCGTGACCATGGTGCGTGTGCCCGCCATCGCCGTAGGCACCGGCCTCGGGCTCGAAGGGCTCCTGCACCTCGGTGACGGTCAGGTGCATGGCGCGCAGCATGTCGGCCAGCACGTGGTCGGGCTCGATCTTGAGGTGGTCGGGCCGGAGTTCGATCGGCACGTGGCGGTTGCCGAGGTGGTAGGCGGCGCGCATGAGATCGAAGCTGCCGCCGTGGTGGTCGTGTCCATGGCCGTGACTGTGACCATGACCGTGGTGGTGATCATGGCCATGGCCATGGTGATGGTCGTGGTGGTCGCAGGGCGTGATGCGCAGCACCGCCTGGGGCGCGGCGACCACGCGCAGCAGCGAGCCGTCCTCGGCGATGAGGACATCGCCGCCGCGCACCACGGTGCCGCGCGGCAGAAAGACGCCGACACGCCGGCCGTCGGAGGTTTCGGCGTCGAAGCGGCTTTTCTGGCGGATGTCCCAGTCGAGTGTGAGGGTGGGGGCCCGGCGCAGCAAGGCCTGCGCGAGTCCCTGGCCCTGGGGAATGAGCCTGGATGCCTGGAGCATGGTGGTTTCCTGTGAATGGGGTCAGAACAGGAAGTATCGCTGTGCCATCGGCAGCTTGCTGGCGGGCTCGCAGGTGAGCAGCACGCCGTCGGCACGGACGGTGTAGCGCTGCGGGTCGATCTCCATGGCGGGCAGGTAGCTGTTGTGGACCATGGCCGCCTTGGTGACGCCGCGGCAGGCCTGCACGGCGACGGTGGTCTTGTGCAGGCCGTAGCGCGCGGCCACGCCGGCGGCCTGCGCGGCCTGCGAGACGAAGCTCAGGCTGCCGCGCGCGAGCGAGCCGCCGAAGGCGCCGAACTGCGGGCGGTAGTGCACGGGCTGCGGCGTCGGGATGGAGGCGTTGGGGTCGCCCATGGCGGCCAGCGCGATGCTGCCGCCCTTGAGGACGAGCGCCGGCTTGACGCCGAAGAAGGCGGGCTTCCAGATCACCAGGTCGGCCCACTTGCCGACTTCGATGGAGCCGACGATGTGCGAGATGCCGTGCGCGATGGCGGGGTTGATCGTGTACTTGGCCACGTAGCGCCGGACGCGGAAGTTGTCGCTGCGCGCGCTGTCTTCGGGCAGCGAACCGCGCTGCGCCTTCATCTTGTCGGCGGTCTGCCAGGTGCGGATGACAACCTCGCCCACCCGGCCCATGGCCTGGCTGTCGCTGCTCATGATGCTGATGGCACCCATGTCGTGCAGGATGTCCTCGGCGGCGATGGTCTCGCGGCGGATGCGGCTCTCGGCAAACGCCAGGTCCTCGGGGATGGACGCGTCCAGGTGGTGGCAGACCATCAGCATGTCCACGTGCTCGTCCAGCGTGTTGACCGTGTAGGGCATGGTCGGGTTGGTGGACGAGGGCAGGAAGTTGGCCTCGCCGACGACGCGGATGATGTCGGGAGCGTGCCCACCACCGGCCCCTTCGGTGTGGAACGCGCACAGCGTGCGGCCCTTGGTGGCGGCGATGGTGTCTTCGACGAAGCCGGATTCGTTGAGCGTGTCGGAGTGGATGGCCACCTGAACGTCCATCTCTTCGGCCACGTCCAGACAGTTGCTGATGGCGCTGGGCGTGGTCCCCCAGTCTTCGTGCAGCTTCAGGCCGATGGCGCCGGCGGCGACCTGCTCGCGCAGTGCGTCAGGCTGGCTGGCGTTGCCCTTGCCGAGGAAGCCGATGTTCATGGGCAGTCCGTCGGCGGCCTGCAGCATGCGTTCCATGTGCCAGGGGCCGGGCGTGCAGGTGGTGGCGAAGGTGCCCGTGGCCGGTCCCGTGCCGCCGCCGAGCATGGTGGTGACGCCGGAGGCCAGGGCCTCGTCCACCTGCTGCGGGCAGATGAAGTGGATGTGACTGTCGATGCCGCCGGCGGTGACGATGCTGCCTTCGCAGCTGATGATCTCGGTGCCGGGGCCGATGACGATGTTCACGCCGGGCTGGGTGTCGGGGTTGCCGGCCTTGCCGATGGCGGCAATGCGGCCGTCCTTGAGGCCGATGTCGGCCTTGACGATGCCCCAGTGGTCGATGATGAGTGCGTTGGTCAGCACCGTGTCGACGGCACCCTGTTCACGCGTGCGCTGGCTTTGCGCCATGCCGTCGCGGATGGTCTTGCCGCCGCCGAATTTCACTTCCTCGCCGTAGCCGCCGGCGGCCAGCGTGTAGTCTTTTTCGACCTCGACGACGAGGCCGGTGTCGGCCAGGCGGACGCGGTCGCCGACGGTGGGGCCGAACATGTCGGCATAGGCGCGCTTGGGAATGCTGGGCATGTCAGAGTCGTCCTTGCGTGAGGCCGCGGAATCCGAACACGACGCGCTCGCCGGCGTAGTCCACGAGCTCGACGGTGCGCTGCTGGCCGGGCTCGAAGCGCACGGCGGTGCCACTGGCGATGTTCAGGCGCTTGCCGCGGGCGGCGGTGCGGTCGAATTCGAGCGCGGCGTTGGTTTCGGCAAAGTGGTAGTGCGAGCCCACCTGCACCGGCCGGTCGGCCGTGTTGCGCACCACCAGCGTGGTGACGGCGCGACCGGGGTTGAGGACGTGCTCGCCGTCGTCGATGAGGTATTCGCCGGGCGTCATGGTCGTGCCCCCGGTCAGATCTGGCCGAACAGGTACAGGCCGGCGCCGCCCAGGAGGGCGCCCAGACCGCCGAGGGCAAGGTGGCTGCGCGCGGCGAGCCAGCGGCGGATGGCCAGGCCCGCGCCGACGCCACCGGCGTGCAGCGCGGCGGTGGTCAGCAGGAAGCCGGCGGCATAGCCGGTGAAGCCCGACGCGGGTGTTTCGGCGCCATGGGCCAGGCCGTGCAGCGCGGCGGCGGCGGCGATCAGCCCGAGGCCGGCGGCCTGGGGCATGGGGCGGCGGGCCAGCGCCAGCATGGCGCCGAACAGCACCACCGACAGCGAGATGCCGTGTTCGAGGAAGGGCAACGTCAGGCCCATGAAGCCGAGCGCGGCACTGGCGGCCAATGCCAGCAGGAAAACGGTGGGACCTTGCCAGGCCTGGCGGGCGGGCAGGGCGGCCACGGACCAGACGCCCACCGCGACCATGGCCAGCAGGTGGTCCGGCCCGAAGGGGTGAACGAGCCCTTCCATCAGGCTGCTGGTGCCCTGCCCGGTGTGGGCGTGGGCGGCGGCGCAGGCGCCCAGCAGGGCGGTGGCGGTCAGGGGTTTGATCAGGGCGGCGTGTTTCATCTTGACGGCGTGCGGTCGGGGTGGATCAATACAACGGGGTCGATCAGACGATGGGCTGGTGGACGGTGACGAGCTTGGTGCCGTCGGGGAAGGTGGCCTCGACCTGGATGTCGGGGATCATCTCGGGCACGCCCTCCATCACGTCCTCGCGTGTGAGCACGGTGCGGCCCTCGCTCATGAGCTGGGCCACGCTCTTGCCGTCGCGCGCGCCTTCCATGACGTGGGCGGTGATGAGGGCCACCGATTCCGGGTAGTTGAGCCTGAGGCCGCGCGCCTTGCGCCTTTCGGCCAGCAACGCGGCGGTGAAGATCAGGAGCTTGTCCTTTTCTCGGGGCGTGAGTTCCATGGTGGATGCGCTTCTTGTCGTTCGGGAATGACCGGTGGGTAGCAAGCTCCGTGCCCTGCTTTGGCGCGTGGCACGGAAACTGCAGAACGGTGCGCGTGAACACCGTCTCCGAACCCGTCAACGATCCGGCGCAGGGCCGCCCCCAGCCGGATCAGCCCCCCCGGGGGGCAGCGACCCGCGAAGCGGCGGAGCGTGGGGGCAACGATCCGGCGCAGGGCCGCCCCCAGCCGGATCAGCCCCCCCGGGGGGCAGCGACCCGCGAAGCGGCGGAGCGTGGGGGCCATGACCTCGCGCCCCAGCGCATCATCAAGGTGCGCCGTGACTACAACGCCTGGGTCGCCCGCGAGACCATGGAGGACTATGCGCTGCGTTTCACGCCGCAGCGCTTCCGCCAGTGGAGCGAGTGGCGCGTGGCGAACACGGCCTTCGGCGTGTCGTCCTTCCTGGTGCTCGAAGCCGTCGGGGCGACGCTGCTGGTGAGCTATGGCTTCATCAACGCGGCGCTGGCCATCCTGTGCACGGGTCTGATCATCTTCCTGGCGGGGCTGCCCATCAGCGTGTACGCGGCGCGCCACGGCGTGGACATGGACCTGCTCACGCGCGGCGCGGGTTTCGGCTACATCGGCTCGACCATCACCTCGCTGATCTACGCCTCGTTCACCTTCATCTTCTTCGCGCTGGAAGCGGCGGTGATGGCCTATGCGCTGGAGCTGGCGCTGGGCATTCCGCCGGCCTGGGGCTACCTGATCTGCGCGGTGGTGGTGATCCCGCTGGTCACGTATGGCGTGTCGGTGATCAGCCGCTTCCAGGTCTGGAGCCAACCGCTGTGGCTGGTGATGATGGTCGTGCCGTTCGTGGCCGTGGCCTGGCATGCGCCGCAGGTGTTCGCCGACGTGGTGCACTATGGTGGTGCGGACGGGCGGGGTGCCGGCTTCGACTGGCACCTGTTTGGTGCGGCTCTGACGGTGGGCATCGCCCTCATCACGCAGATGGGGGAGCAGGCCGACTACCTGCGCTTCATGCCGGCACCCAGGCCGGGGCGCAAGCTGCGCTGGTGGGCCGGCGTGATGGCCGGCGGCCCGGGCTGGGTGGTGCCCGGCGTGCTCAAGATGCTGGGCGGCGCGGTGCTGGCCTACCTGGCGATCACGCACATGGTGCCGGTGGAACGCGCGGTGGACCCGAACCAGATGTACCTCGTGGCCTACGAGTACCTGCTGCCCCATGGCTGGGCGGTGGCGGCGACGGCGCTGTTCGTGGTGGTGTCGCAGCTCAAGATCAATGTCACCAATGCCTACGCCGGCTCGCTGGCGTGGAGCAACTTCTTCTCGCGGCTGACGCACAGCCACCCCGGGCGCGTGGTGTGGGTGGTGTTCAACACGCTGATCGCCTTCATGCTGATGGAGATGAACGTGTTCCAGGCCATCGGCGAGGTGCTGGGCCTGTACTCGAACATCGCCATCGCCTGGATCATGGCGGTGGTGGCCGATCTGGTCATCAACAAGCCGCTGGGCTGGTCGCCCAAGGGGATCGAGTTCAAGCGCGCCTACCTGTACGACGTGAACCCGGTGGGGGTGGGTGCGATGGGGCTGGCGTCGCTGCTGTCCATCCTGGCCTACCTGGGGCTGATGGGCGAGCTGGCGCAGGCCTTCTCGGCGGTGATCGCGATGGCGACGTCCCTGGTGGCGGCGCCGCTGATCGCCTGGGCCACGCAGGGGCGCTACTACCTGGCGCGACAGGCCACGCCGTCGCCGTGCGGCGGGGCGGGGCAGTGCGCGGGCTGCGGCGACCAGGCACCGGTGACGGTGCTGCGCTGCGTGATCTGCGAGCGCCACTACGAGGCCCCGGACATGGCGCATTGCCCCGCCTACCAGGGCCCTATCTGCTCGCTGTGCTGCACGCTGGATGCGCGCTGCGGCGATCTGTGCAAGCCGAATGCACGCCTGGCGGCGCAGTGGCAGGCCGCCCTGCGGCGCTTGCTGCCGGCGCGCGTGTGGCCGTACCTGGACGCGGGGCTGGCGCACTACCTGTTGCTGATGCTGGTGGTGGCGCCGGCGCTGGCGGCGGTGCTGGGCCTGCTGTACCGGCAGGAGCTGCTGGGCCTGGGAGACCGGCTGTTCGTGGCCAACGCCGCCGCGGCCGACACCCTGGATGCGGCGGTGCGCTCCGGCTTCCTGCGCGTGTACGCCGTGCTGCTGCTGGTGGCGGCGACCGTGTGCTGGTGGCTGGTGCTGGCGCACAAGAGCCGCGAAGTGGCGCAGGAGGAGTCGAACCGACAGACGCACCTGCTGATGCGGGAGATCGAATCGCACCGCCGCACCGACGAGGCGCTGCAGCAGGCGCGGCTGGCGGCCGAGGCGGCCAACCAGGCCAAGACGCGCTACATCAGCACCATCAGCCACGAGCTGCGCACACCGCTCAACAGCATCCTCGGCTATGCGCAACTGCTGCAGGAAGACGGTGGCATGCCGGCGCACCGGGCACAGGCGATCCGCGTGATCCGGCGCGGGGGCGAGCATCTGCTGTCGCTGATCGAAGGCACGCTGGACATCGCGCGCATCGAGTCGGGCAAGCTGCGACTGAACGTGCGGCCGATGGCCTTTGCCGATGCGATGCAGGAGGTGGCCGGGCTGTTCGAGCTGCAGGCCGCCGCCAAGGGGCTGCGCTTTCTCTATGAGCCGATGGGCGCGGGGCGGCCGGACCTGCCCCGCACCGTGCGCGCCGATGAAAAGCGCGTGCGGCAGATCCTGATCAACCTGCTGGGCAACGCGGTGAAGTTCACGCGCGAGGGCAGCGTGAGCCTGCGCGTGGGCTACGCGCGCGAGATGGCGACCTTCGAGGTCAGCGACACCGGGCCGGGCATGACGCCGCAGGAGCTCGAGCGCGTGTTCGAGCCGTTCGTGCGCGGCCAGCAGGGCGACGGGCCGGCGTTGCCGGACGGCAGCGTGGCCGGTCACGCCGGCACGGGGCTGGGGCTGACCATCGCGCGCATGCTCACCGACCTGATGGGCGGCGAGCTGACGGTGCGCAGCCAGCCCGGTCAGGGCACGACGTTCACGGTGCGCCTGTTCCTGCCGGAGCTGCGCGACGTGGTGGTGGCGCGCCCGGCGGCGGCACCGGTGAGCGGCTACGCGGGCCCGCGGCGGCGCGTGCTGGTGGTGGACAACGAGGAGGCCGACCGCGAGCTGGTGGCGCGCTGGCTGCAGCCGCTGGGCTTCGAGGTGCTGATGGCCACCAGCGGCGACGACGCGCTGCGGCTGCTGGAGGGGCTGCAG
Source organism: Hydrogenophaga sp. (assembly GCF_028698005.1). Taxonomy (GTDB): domain Bacteria; phylum Pseudomonadota; class Gammaproteobacteria; order Burkholderiales; family Burkholderiaceae_C; genus Hydrogenophaga. Next base: position 19,362 of record NZ_JAQVEJ010000027.1, on the reverse strand, counting down.
CCGGGCGACACCGGCGCACCGCACGCGATCTTCATGGACCTGGCGATGCCGGGCATCGACGGCTGGGAAGCGCGTCGGCGATTGCAGGCGGACGGGTGGTCACAGGTGCCGCTGGCCATCGTCTCGGCCAACGCGTTCGACAAGGGCCTGCTGCAGACCGACCCCGAGCACGGGCAGGGGCTGGCACCGCAGGATTTCCTCGTCAAGCCGGTGCGGCGCGAGGAACTGATCGGCTGGCTGGGCCGGCGGCTGGCGCTGCACTGGCTGCCGCAGGACGGGCCGGCACCCTTGCCCGTGAGCCCGCCGGCGCCCAGGGTGGCCGATGCCAAGGCTGGGGTCGACGTCGCCGGCACCGACTTCGGTGCCTTGCTCGACTGTGTGCGCCTGGGCTACACGCGCGGGGTGGTGCAGTGGCTGGACGACTGGGAGCGACGCGAGCCGGCGCACGCCAGCCTGGCCGCGCAGTGGCGCCAGCTCGCCAGGGAGTTTCGATTCGAGGCCATCGAGAGGGCCATCCAGCACCATGACCTTGCCTGACAGCCTCCACGAGAAAGACCTGCCCGCCAGCCTGCGGCCGGTGCCGCTGCTGCGCCGCGACGCGCTGGTGGTGCTCATCGTCGATGACGTGCCGGACAATGTGGCGCCGCTGCACGATGCGCTGGACGAGGCCGGCTACGACGTGCTGGTGGCGCTGGATGGCGAGACGGCCCTGCGCCGCGCCGCGCAGGCGCTGCCGGATGTGATCCTGCTGGATGCGGTCATGCCCGGCATCGATGGCTTCGAGGTCGCGCGCCGGCTGAAGGCCGACAAGCGCACCGCGCAGATGCCGATCATCTTCATGACGGGGCTGACGGAGACCGAGCATCTGGTGGCGGCGCTGGATGCGGGCGGCATCGATTACGTGACCAAGCCGATCAAGCCGCGTGAGGTGATGGCGCGCATGGGTGTGCATCTGCGCACGGCCCGGCGTGTGCACGAGGGTGCGGTGGAGCGCGAGCAGGCGCGCAATGCGCTCGATGCGTTCGGCTACGCCTCGATCACGGTGCGCGAGCGGGACGGCCGGCTGGTGTGGCAGACGCCGCTGGCGCGCGAGCTGCTGCAGCGTTACTGCGGCACCAGCGCGCCCGAAACACCGCCGGCGGTGCTGCAGTGGCTGCGCCGCCACTGGCCCGAGTTGCGGTGCGCCGGGCGTGCGGCGCAGGAGCCGCCGCGGCTGACGCTGGAGAGCGGACCGCGGCGGCTGACCTTCCGGCTGCACCTGCAGGTGGGCGACCCCGACGAGGGCGGTGCGCAGGGCGAGGGCGGCGACTGGCTGATCGTGATGCAGGAGACCTCGGACGCGAGCGTGCTCGAAGGGCTGGCGCAGGCCTTCGGCCTGACCGCGCGCGAGGCCGAGGTGCTGTACTGGGTGGCCAAGGGCAAGATCAACCGCGACATCGGCGACATCCTCGGCGCCAGCCCGGCCACGGTGAAGAAGCACCTGGAGCGCATCCACGCCAAGCTCGGCGTGGAAACGCGCACGGCGGCGGCGGCCATGGCCATCAACCGGGTGCCGCTGCTGCGCCCGCAGCACGGCGGCTGATCCGGCATACGCCACCCGGCGTACAGACGCTACCGAGGGATATCCCTAGCATCGGTCTGACCCCACCCAAGAGCCCGCAGGCTCCGGGTGGCTGGAGTCGAAACCCCTTATCTACGGATACGTTCCCGGAACCTGGAGAAGCGCCATGATGCAACGTCGATTCACCCTCAAGACCCTGACCGCGGCGGCCACGGTCGCCACCCTGGCCATGACCGGCCTGAGCGCCCACGCGCAAAGCACCATCAAGATCGGCGTGCTGCACGCCCTCTCGGGCACCATGGCGATTTCCGAGACGGTGCTCAAGGACACGGTGCTGATGGCGGTCGACGAGATCAACGCCAAGGGCGGCGTGCTGGGCAAGAAGCTCGAACCCGTGATCGTGGACACCGCGTCCGACTGGCCGCTGGCCGCCGAGCAGGCCAAGCAGCTGATCAGCAAGGACAAGGTGGCCGCGGTGTTCGGCTGCTGGACCTCGGTGTGCCGCAAGTCGGTGCTGCCGGTGTTCGAGGAAACCAACAGCCTGCTGTACTACCCGGTGCAGTACGAGGGTGAGGAGCTGTCCAAGAACGTGTTCTACACCGGTGCCGCGCCCAACCAGCAGGCGATCCCCGCCGTGGAATACCTGATGAGCCAGGACGGTGGCGGCGCCAAGCGCTTCGTGCTGCTGGGCACCGACTACGTGTACCCGCGCACCGCCAACAAGATCCTGCGCGCCTTCCTGCACAGCAAGGGCGTGAAGGACGAGGACATCATGGAGGCGTACACGCCCTTTGGCCACGCCGACTACCAGACCATCATCGCCAACATCAAGAAGTTCGCCTCGGCGGGCAAGAAGACCGCGGTGATCTCCACCATCAACGGTGACTCCAACGTGCCCTTCTACAAGGAACTGGGCAACGCGGGCCTGAAGGCGACCGACGTGCCGGTGGTGGCGTTCTCCGTGGGCGAGGAGGAGCTGCGCGGTGTCGATCCCAAGCCGCTGGTCGGCCACCTGGCGTCGTGGAACTACTTCATGAGCGTGAAGAACCCGACCAACGACGAGTTCGTGAAGAAGTGGAGTGCCTACGCCAAGGCCAAGAACATCGCCGGTCACAAGGACAAGCCGCTGACCAACGACCCGATGGAAGCCACCTACGTGGGCATCTACATGTGGAAGCAGGCGGTGGAGAAGGCCAAGTCCACCGACACCGACAAGGTGATCGCTGCCATGGCGGGCCAGACCTTCGCGGCGCCCAGCGGCTTCACGCTCAAGATGGACGAGAAGAACCACCACCTGCACAAGCCGGTGCTGATCGGCGAGGTGCGCGCGGACGGCCAGTTCAACGTGGTCTGGAAGACCAAGGGCCCGATCAAGGCCCAGCCCTGGAGCCCGTTCATCGAAGGCAACGACAAGAAGAAGGACGAACCCGAGAAGAAGTGATCCTGCCTGGCACCGCGCGCGGCCGTTGCCGTCGCGCGGTGGCCGGCGGGTGTGAGGGTTTCGGGGCCGCGCTCATCGGACGGCCCCATTTTCGAGAGACGGACGGACATGCGTTCCATGATGTTGAGGGTGCTGCGTGGCACCGTGCTGGCCATGGCGGCGGTCTGGGGGCCGGCGGCCCTGGCGCTGACGGCGCAGGACGCGCTGCAACTGGTCGAAGGCACCATCGGCGAACGGGTGGAGGCACTGGCCCGCCTGGCCGCGGAGCCCGACGACCAGGCGGCGGCCCTGATCCGCGCGCTGGCGGACGAGTCGGTGCGCTACCAGGACGGGCGCGTGTTCATCGTCGAGGGTGACCGGGCACGCGATGCCGTCAGCGGCGAGACGCTGGCGCTGCCCGAGGGGGCCGAAGAGCCCATGATCAACAACCGCCTGCGCGGCGCGCTGCAGACGGCACTGGCAGGGCTCGACCTGCTGGCCGACGACGTGGCGACCCAGCGCCGGGCCGCCGCCACGCTGCAGGCCAGCGCGTTCGACGACCCCGATCCCGCGCAATTGCCCCTGATCGACGGCGCGCTGGCGCCCGGGCACGCCGACCGGCTCGACGTGCACGCGCGCGAATCCCTGCTGCTGGCGCAGGCGGCGCTGCAACTGGGCAGCGACGAGGTGCCGGTGCGGCAGGCCGCGGCACAGAAGCTGGGTGATGCGCGCCAGCCCATCGTGCGGGCACTGCTGCAGCAGCGCCTGGACGTGGAGGAAGATGCCGCCGTCAAGGCCTCGCTCAAGGCCTCGCTGTCGGCGGTGGATCGCTCGCTGGCGACCAGCGCGGCGCTGGGCCAGGTATTCACGGGCGTCAGCCTGGGCTCCATCCTGCTGCTGGCGGCGCTGGGTCTGGCCATCACCTACGGCCTGATGGGCGTCATCAACATGGCGCATGGCGAGCTCATCATGATCGGCGCCTACGCGACCTACGTGGTGCAGTCGCTGTTCCGCCAGTACCTGCCCGGGGCGTTCGACTGGTACCTGCTGGCCGCGCTGCCCGCGGCCTTCCTGAGCTCGGCCCTGGTCGGGGCGCTGATGGAGCGCAGCGTGATCCGCTTCCTCTACGGCCGGCCGCTGGAGACCCTGCTGGCCACCTGGGGCATCAGTCTGGTGCTCATGCAGGCCGTGCGCAGCCTGTTCGGCGCGCAGAACGTGGCCGTGGAGAATCCGGCCTGGATGAGTGGTGGCGTGACCGTGCTGGGCAATCTCACGCTGCCCTGGAACCGCATCGTCATCATCGCCTTTGCCATGCTGGTGCTGGCCGGTGTGGCGCTGCTGATCAGCCGCACGCGCCTGGGGCTGTTCGTGCGCGGTGTCACGCAGAACCGGCCCATCGCCGCGTGCATGGGCGTCAACACGGCCCGTGTGGACACCTTTGCCTTCGCCGCCGGTTCAGGCATCGCCGGCCTGGGCGGCTGCGCGCTCAGTCAGGTGGGCAACGTCGGCCCGGACCTGGGCCAGAGCTACATCGTCGATTCCTTCATGGTGGTGGTGCTGGGCGGCGTCGGCCAACTGGCGGGCACTGTCTATGCCGCGCTCGGCCTCGGCGTCATCAACAAGTTCCTCGAAGGCTGGACGGGCGCCGTGCTGGCCAAGATCGCCGTGCTGGTGTTCATCATCGTCTTCATCCAGAAACGGCCGCAGGGCATCTTCGCGCTCAAGGGCAGAACCGCATGACCACGACGACGCTTTCCTCTCACGCTGACCTGCCGTCCCGGGGGCCGCTGCTCACGCGCGGCGGCTGGGGCAGCATCCTGATCGCCTTGCTGGTGGTGTGCGCCGTGGCGCCCGTGCTCAATCTGCTGGTGCCGGAGGGCAGCCCCCTGCACCTGAGCGACTACATGGTCGGTCTGCTCGGCAAGATCATGTGCTACGCGATCTGCGCGCTGGCGATGGACCTGATCTGGGGGTACACCGGCATCCTCAGCCTCGGCCACGGCCTGTTCTTCGCCCTTGGCGGCTACGTGATGGGCATGTACCTGATGCGCCAGATCGGCACCGATGGCAACTACAAAAGCGAGCTGCCGGACTTCATGGTCTTTCTCGACTGGAAGGAACTGCCCTGGCACTGGGCGCTGTCCGACAGCTTCATCGCCACGCTGGCGCTCATCGTGCTGGTGCCGGGGCTGGTGGCCTTCGTGTTCGGCTATTTCGCGTTCCGTTCGCGCATCAAGGGGGTGTACTTCTCCATCATCACCCAGGCGCTCACGTTCGCGGCCATGCTGCTGTTCTTCCGCAACGAGACCGGCTTCGGCGGCAACAACGGCTTCACCGACTTCAAGCGCATCCTCGGTGTTCCGATCACCACCCAGGGCATGCGCATGACGCTGTTCGTCATCACCGGCGTGACGCTGCTGGGCTTCTTCCTGTGGGCGCGCTGGCTGGTGCGCAGCAAGTTCGGGCGCGTGCTGCAGGCCATCCGCGATGCCGAGAGCCGCGTCATGTTCTGCGGCTACGACCCCTTGCCCTACAAGCTGACCATCTGGACCATCTCGGCGGTGATGTGCGGCGTGGCCGGTGCGCTGTACGTGCCGCAGGTGGGCATCATCAACCCGCGCGAGATGAGCCCGGCGTCGAGCATCGAGATCGCGGTGTGGACGGCGGTGGGCGGGCGGGCGTCGCTGCTCGGGCCCATCGTCGGCGCCTTTCTGGTCAACGGCGCCAAGAGCTGGCTGACGGTGACCTTCCCCGAGTTCTGGCTCTATTGCCTGGGCGCGTTGTTCATTGCGGTGACGCTGTTCATGCCGGAGGGCATCGTGGGCCTGGTCAGGAAGATGCGGAGGGCAGGGAAATGACACCGGACCTGATGGAAGCGGGCGCCAAGCGCCTGGCTGCCGCGCAGTCGGCGCACGCCACCGGGGTGACCGAGTCGGGCGGGCGCCGCGCCGGCTACGGCCGTCCGGTGACGGCGGGCGAGGTCGATGTGGCACACGGCCGCATCCTCTACCTCGAAGATGTGCACGTGGCCTTCGACGGCTTCAAGGCCATCAACGGGCTGAACCTCGACATCGCGCCGGGTGAGCTGCGCTGCGTCATCGGACCCAATGGGGCCGGCAAGACGACGATGATGGACATCATCACCGGCAAGACACGGCCCGACAGCGGCACGGTGTTCTTCGGCAGCACGATCGACCTGCTGCGCTACCGCGAGGCCGACATCGCCGCCATGGGCATCGGCCGCAAGTTCCAGAAGCCGACCGTGTTCGAAGAATTGTCGGTGTTCGAGAACCTGGAACTGGCGCTGGCCACCGACAAGGGCGTGCGCCGCTCCATGGCCTTTGCCCTGAACGGCGAGCAGAAGGACCGGCTGGCCGAGGTGTTGTCCACCATCCACCTGCGCGACAGCGCCGCGCGCCAGGCCGGTGAGCTGAGCCACGGCCAGAAGCAGTGGCTGGAGATCGGCATGCTGCTGATGCAGGACCCCAAGCTCCTGCTGCTGGACGAGCCGGTGGCCGGCATGACCGACGAAGAGACCGAGCGCACGGCGCAGCTCTTCCTGAGCCTCAAGGGCAGGCACTCGCTCATGGTGGTCGAGCACGACATGAACTTCATCCGCGCCATCAGCGAAAAGGTGACCGTGCTGTGCGACGGTGCGGTGCTGGCCGAAGGCACGCTGGACGAGGTGCAGGCCGACGAACGCGTGATCGAGGTGTATCTTGGGCGGTAATGGGGTGGGCCGGGCGTCGGCACGCTACTGTTCTCTGGCGACGCAACGAAAAGACCCCCGGCCGACAGGCCGAAACCCGGCATAAAGGACCCCATCCATGAGTTTTCTCGACGTCAGGGACATCAACCAGTACTACGGCGGCAGCCACATCCTGCGCAACGTCAGCCTCACGGCCGAGCTGGGCAAGGTCACGGTGGTGCTCGGGCGCAACGGCGTGGGCAAGACGACGCTGCTCAAGTCGCTCATGGGGCTGGTGCCGATCAAGAGCGGCGCCATGGTGCTCAACGGGCAGTCCATCGACCGTGCCACACCCTACGAGCGCGCGCGGCTGGGCATGGGCTATGTGCCGCAGGGACGCGAGATCTTCGCGCGGCTGACCGTGGAAGAGAACCTCCAGATGGGGCTGGCCTACCGCAAGCGCGGCACGCCGATTCCGGCCGAGCTGTACGAGCTGTTCCCCGTGCTGAAGCAGATGCTCGGCCGGCGCGGCGGCGACCTCTCGGGCGGACAGCAGCAGCAACTGGCGATCGCCCGTGCGCTGGCAGCGGGGCCGAAGCTGCTGATCCTGGACGAGCCGACCGAGGGCATCCAGCCCAACATCATCAAGGACATCGGCAAGGTCATCCGCCTGCTGGCCGACCGTGGCGACATGGCCATCGTGCTGGTCGAGCAGTACTACGACTTCGCCGAGGCGCTGGCCGACCACTACGTGGTGATGGAGCGCGGCGAGGTGATTGCCAGCGGGCCGGGCCCGGAGATGGCGGCGCGCAACATCCGCAGCCTGGTGGCGATCTGAGCGGCAGCCGCTGGCCACCCGTCGTCAGACCTGCCAGACGCGGGGCGGGACGGCTGGCAGTTGCCAGGCCTGGTGGCGCAGGCTGGCCCAGGCGGCCTGCAGCGCGGCCATCAGCGGCTCGACCAAGTGGGCCAGGCCGCGCACCACCAGCAGATGCGGGTCGGGACAGGTTGCCGCCATGTCCACCACGCCCTCGCCCGGTCCGGGCAGCGTCGCGCGCACCGCGTCCAGCAAGGTTTCGCGCCGCGCCGCGCTCATGGCTTGTGCGCTGGCCAGCCACAGCGTGCCCAGGCAGCGCCGCCCGCCCAGGCCCAGGGGGGCATCGAGCAGACGCTGGTCCTGACCGTCGATGCGGGCTTGTTCGAGCCACACCCCGGGCCATTCGATGCGCTGTACCACCTGGCCGTGCGTGAAGGGCCGGGCGGCGGCAGGCAGGCCCAGCGCCAGGACATCCCAGCCGATCATCTCGGCATCGTCCTCCAGTGCCATGCACAGGCGGTTGTGTGCCTGGCAGCCCGGGTAGGCCAGGGTTTCGAGTGGCAGCCACTCCAGCCGCGCGTCACCGGCCAGACGGATGTCGACCTGCTGCGTGCCGGGCTCGCCATCGCTGGCGTAAAAGCGCGTGGCGCCCGGCGTGCTGAGCAGGCCGTGCGAGCCGGCCTCGGCGCGGACGCGGATGTCCAGCCGGTCGCCGCCCACGATACCGCCGGGGGGATGCACGATCACGTTGTGGCAGATGGCATCGCCTTCGGGGTACAGGCTCTTGAAAACGCGCAACGGGCCTTCATGCGCATGGCGCAACACCGTGTGCCCCCCCTGGTGCTGGTAGTGCAAGGACAGGTGGGCGTGCCAGGGCATGAAGGTGTTGCGTCGGTGAAAGGAGGCGGCTGGCCTCAGCCCTGGCTGCCGCGGTGCGCCCAGGCGGTGGTGTGTTTCTCGATCCAGCTGAACAGCTCGTACATCAGCATGGCCATGATACCGACCACCAGCAGGCCGCTGAAGGCCAGGCCCATCTGCATCGAACTGCCGGCCGAGATCAGCAGGTAGCCGATGCCTTCGTTGGCCGCGGTCATCTCCGACACCGTGGTGCCGACGAAGGCCAGCGTGATCGCCACCTTGAGCGAGCCGTAGAAGTAAGGCAGCGAGCGCGGCAGCCCCACCTTCATCAGCACGTCCCAGCGCTTGGCACCGAGCACGCGCAACACGTCTTCGAGCTCGGGCTCCAGCGTGGCCAGGCCGGTGGCGATGTTCACCGTGATGGGGAAGAAGCAGATCAGGAAGGCCGTGAGGATGGCCGGGCCGGCGCCGATGCCGAACCACACCACCAGGATGGGGACGAAGGCGGCCTTGGGCAGGGCATTGAAGGCCGTCATCAGCGGGTAGATGGCGGCGTAGGCCAGGCGCGAGGAGCCGATCAGGAAGCCCAGCAGCACGCCCACCACGATGGCGATGCCAAAGCCCGCCATCGTCACCCAGAAGGTGCGCCAGGCATGGCCCATGATGGTCGCACTGTGCTCCAGCGTCTGCTCCCAGATGCGCGAGGGGCTCGGGAAGATGAATTCCGAGACGCCGAAGCCGCTGCAGATGACTTCCCAGACGATGACGATCGCCACCATCAGGATCCATGGCGACCAGCGCTCGACTTGCTTTTTCTTGTTCATGGATCGCACGGCCGGTGGGTTACTGGTTGACGGGTGTGCGCAGCGCGCCGATATGGCCACGCAGTTCCAGCACGGTGTCGGAGAACTCCTTGGTGTAGGTCACCTCGAGTTCGCGCCTGCGCGGAATTCCGATCTCGCGTCGCACCACGAAGCGCCCCGGACTGCGGCTCATGCAGTACACCGTATCGGCCAGGAACACCGATTCGCGCAGGTCGTGCGTGACCAGGATGACGTTGAAGCGCTGCGCTTCCCACAGGTCGCGCAGGGTGCACCACAACTCCTCGCGCGTGAAGGCATCGAGCGCACCGAAGGGCTCGTCCAGCAAGAGCATCTTGGGCTCGTGGATGAGCGCGCGGCAGATGCTGGCGCGCTGCTGCATGCCACCCGACAGCTCCCACGGGTATTTCTTGCCCATGCCGCCCAGGCCCACGCTGTCCAGCAGCTTGAGCGCGCGTTCCTCATATTCCTTGCGCCGGTCCTTGAACTGGCTGCGGTAGGGCTCGACGATTTCCAGCGGCAGCAGCACGTTGTCCAGCGTGGTGCGCCAGGGCAGCAGCGAGGGCGACTGGAAGGCCATGCCGGAGATCTTGAGCGGGCCGGTGACGGGCTCGCCACCCACCCGGATCTTGCCCATGCTCGGCATGCGCAGCCCCGTGGTCAGCTTCATGAAGGTGGACTTGCCACAGCCCGAGGGGCCGACGATGGCGATGAACTCGCCCTGGCCGACCTGCAGGCTGATGTCCTCGACCGCGAAAACATTGCGGGCCAGCAGGTCGTCGTTGTAGGCGAGCCAGACCCGGTCGAACTCGACAAAGGGCTGCGTGCTCGGGCTGGCAGCGGATGTGTCCATGGGGCGTCCCTGAAAAGGGGCCAGCCGCCGCAGGGGGCGAGCCGGCCCGGACCGGGCAGATGGCTCAGCGGCTCAGCGCTTGGCCGGCGGCAGGATGTCCAGCTCGGCGGCGGAGGGCAGCAGCGAGCCGTCCCAGACGGCCGCCGGATCGACGCGGGTCTTGGTGGCGAAGGCGTCGGACACCTGTGAGGCCATCAGCGCCAGGCGGCCCGGGTTGACCTGGCCGAAGCCTTCCTGGCGGGCGTCGGGGCTGGCCACCACGGCGTCGATCGCCAGCGCCAGGCGGCGGGTTTCGAGCGCGGTGTTGATGATGCCGTCGCGGGCCTTGACCGTCCCGATGGTGGCGGCCGGGTCGGCCATGACTTCCTTGGCGCCCTTGGTGAAGGCCGAGAGGAAGGCCTTCACCGCGGCCGGGTTCTCCTTGACCATCTTGGGGCTGGCGATGATCACGTTGCCGTACATCTTCACACCGAAATCCGGGTAGGGCAGGATCACCACGTCTTCCGTCTTGGCGCCGCGCGCCTCCAGGTTGAGCAGCGAGGTGAACGAGAAACCGGTGATGGCGTCCACGTCGCCACGCACCAGCATGGTTTCGCGCAGCGGTGGGTCCATGGAGATCCAGGTCACGTTGCCGATGTGGTTGGCCTTCTGGAAGACCGGGAATGCCTTGCGGCCGGCGTCGAACACCGGGGCGCCCAGTTTCTTGCCCGTCAGGTCGGCCGGCTTGGTGATGCCACTCTTCCTGAGCGCCAGCACGGCGGCGGGCGTGTTGTTGTAGACCATCATCACGGCCACGGGCTTGTTCGGCGCGTCGGGGTTGTTGGCGTGGAACTCCATCAGGGCGGCCAGGTCGGCGAAACCCATGTCGTAGGTGCCGGAGGCCACGCGGGTGACGGTGCCGCCCGAGCCGTTGCCGGCATCGATAGTCACGTCCAGGCCCGCCGCCTTGTAGTAGCCCTTGGCAGCCGATTGCAGGAACAGGGCCGCCGGGCCCTCGAAGCGCCAGTCGAGCTGGAACTTGACCGGGGTGTCGGCATGGGCCAGGCCGAACGTGGCGATGGCAGAGAGGGCCGCGAGGGATTTCAGGAGGTGGCGCTTGTTCATGGGGGCTCCGTGCGTGAAGGGGCAGGCGGGTTGCCTGGGGGACGTGACCGGTTTGAGCAAGATCGGTGCCAGCGCGGCTCCTGCCGGGCAAGGTGAACACAAAATCTGTATACAGTTTGTCGGACGCCCCCGCATCACGGTGGCCGGGCCAGCCCACCGGATGGTGCCCAGCTTGCGGTCGGGCACCAATCCGGGGCAACCCGGAGTCGTCCGGGAACCATCTTGAAGCGTGTCGGCCGTCATCGGGGCGTCGTGCCCCGTGGATCGGCGCATCAGGGGGCGGTGTGTGCGTCGCCGTCGGCCGCCGGCAGGCACAGACGCAGGCGTGCGCCACCCAAAGGCGAGGCCAGTGCCTCGATGCCGCCGCCATAGGTCTGCGCCAGGGTGCGGACGATGTCCAGCCCCAGGCCCGCGCCGGGACGGTGTTCGTCCAGTTGCACACCGCGCTCGAACATGCGCCCGCGCAGGGCCTCGGGAATGCCGGGGCCGTCGTCGTCCACGGTGATGCACAACTGGCCGTCCTCGCGCTGCACATCGACGAGCACGCGCGTGCGCGCCCATTTGCCGGCGTTGTCGATCAGATTGCCCAGCATTTCGTACAGGTCCTGCTCTTCGCCACGGAAGGCACCATCCTGTGCCTGCGGGGCGAGCTCGAACACGAGCGACCGGTCGGCATGCAGGCGTTGCATGGTGCGCAGCAATGCGCGCACCGGCGCCAGCATGGGCGTGCTCAGCCCCGTGGCGCGCACGGCCGCCTCGGCTCGCGCGCGCGCGAGGTGGTAGTCCACCTGCCGGTGCGCGCTGGCCACCTGCTCGGTCACCAGTTGCGCCAGCGGGGTGTTTTCCTGGGCGGCGGCGTTGGCCAGGATGGACAGCGGCGTGTGCACCGCGTGGGCCAGGTTGCCGGCCTGGGTGCGGGCGCGCTGCACCATGCGGGCATTCTCGGCCAGCACGTGGTTGAACTCGTTGACCAGGGGTTGCAGCTCCTGCGGAAACTGCCCTTCCAGTTGGGCAGCCTGGCCCTTGCGTACGGCGGCAAGCCGCTCGCGCAGCCGTTGCAGCGGACGCAGGGCCAGGTGCAGCTGGGTGACCACCGCCACGGCCAGCCCCAGCGACAGCAGGCCCAGTGCGATCAGCAGCAGATGGGTGAAGCGCTGCAAGGGCTCGGCCAGCAAGGCGGTGTCGCCGGCCACCGTCAGGCGCAGCGGTGGTGCCTGGTCTTCGGGCAACTGCAGGGTGCGGGTGACGGCCAGCAAATCGTGGCCCTGGGCATCGGGCAGCGACAGCACGCGGTGGCCGCCGGTGCGGTCGTTGCCGGGTATGGCCGGCACGGCCAGCACCTGGTCCCACAGCGAGCGCGAGCGGGCCACGCCGGCCTGGGGTGCCGCGCCCAGCCGGTCGATCTGCCAGTACAGGCCCGAGAGCGGTCGCGACAGACGCGGGTCGGCGGCCATCGGGGCCACCCGGATGCCCCCCTCCGGCGTCCATTCCGCCGCGGCACTGAGCTGGTCAAGCTGCATCACCAGTTGCGCCTGCAACTGCTGGGTGATGTGGTCCTGGAACAGCGTGCGCAGCGCCCATCCCGTCAGCGCGATGCTCAGCATCATCCACACCAGGGTGCCGGCCAGCAGGCGCAGGCGCAACGAGCCGGCGGGCAGGCGGGGCACGGCGCTCATGCCGTGGCGCCGACCTCGGACAGCCGGTAACCCAGTCCGCGCACGGTCTCGATGCAGCCCGGCGGGAGTTTTTTGCGCAGTCGGCCGATGAAGACTTCGATGGTGTTGGAGTCGCGGTCGCTGTCGTGCGGGTAGATGTGTTCGGACAGTTCGGTGCGCGAGAGCACCTGACCCTTGCGCTGCATCAGCAGCGACAGCAGCTTGAATTCGTGGCTGGTGAGCGCCAGGGGCTGGCCATCCACCAGCACGCGGGCCTGGCGCGTGTCCAGCCAGATCGGGCCGCATTGCCACAGCGCACTGGCGTGCTCACCCTGGCGGCGCAGCAGGGCGCGCAGGCGTGCCAGCAGCTCCTCCATGTGGAACGGCTTGGCCAGGTAATCGTCGGCGCCGGCGTCCATGCCCGTCACCTTCTCGTGCCAGGCGCCGCGCGCGGTGAGGATCAGCACCGGCATGTTGCGTCCCGCGGCCCGCCAGCGGCGCAGCACCGACAGGCCATCGAGCACGGGCAGACCCAGATCCAGCACCACGGCGTCGAAGTCTTCCACCTCGCCCAGGTAGTGCGCCTGGGCGCCGTCGCTGGCGGACTCCACCGTATGGCCCGCCGCGGCGACGGCCTGCACCAGCTGGTCACGGAGGGTGGGTTCGTCTTCCACAATGAGGATGCGCATCAATGTCCCTTGCGTTTGAATTTCAGCACGCGCCCATCGACCGCGTCGATCTCGAGCCGGACCATGCGGCCATCGGGCTGCAGCAGACCGATTTCGTAGATGTAGCGGCCATCATCATGCTCGAACTCCACCTTGAGCACCTGTCCGGGGTAGCTGCGCTCGACCTGATCGAGGACGGTGCGCAGTGGCAGCACCTGACCGCGCTCCAGCGCCTGGCGAGCCTCTTCATGGTCGTCGCGATCGGAGGCCTGCAGGAGCGGGCACGCGAAGGTGGCGCCCGCCGCGAGGGCGAGCACGATGAGGGGGCGGCGCAGGGTGTTCATGGTCGTCCTTATACGCGCGTGATCATGAATGTGCCATGAACGCGTCCTTCAGCGAAGGTTCAGGGTGGTTTTTCCAGAATCGTTGCCAAGGCACTCGCCCCCGCCGGGGCGGGTGGCCTGCCCTGACACATTGCAAGGAAACACCATGCGTATCAAGATGGCTCTGGGAGGCTTTTTGTTCGTGATCACCCTGGCATGGCTTGCCGTCGTGCCGCCGGAGCTGGGTGTGTCGCCACTCGTGGATGCACAGGGCGCCGCCACCGGCTGGTGGCGGTTGCGCCAGCATGTCCTGTACCTGTCCGGCCTGTGGAGCATCGGCCTGATGTCCCTGATCATGGTGCTGGCGCTGCGCCTGCCGTGGCTGGAGCGGCCCCTGGGCGGCATGGACCAGGTCTATCGCCTGCACAAGTGGGCGGGCATCGGTGCGGCGCTGATGGCCATCCTGCACTGGGGTGCCGATGAATCGAGCGACTGGATCAAGGGCCTGTGGGGGCGCGCCGGTCGGCCCGCGCGCGACGCGGTGCTGCCCTGGCTCACCGACGCCCGTGGCCTGGCCAAGGATCTGGGCGAGCTGGCCTTCTACCTGCTGCTGGCCCTGGTCGCGCTGACCCTGTTGACGCGGCTGCTGTCCTACCGTCCCTGGCGCTTTCTGCATCGCCTGATGCCCGTGCTGTATCTGGCGTTGGTGGTGCATGCCGTGTCCCTGATGCCGCTGACCTTCTGGACGTTGCCGCTGGGCCTGCTGATGGGAACGCTGCTCGCGCTGGGCAGCATGGCCGCGGTGTGGTCGCTGGCCGGCCGCATCGGTCGCGCACGCCAGCACGCCGGCCGTATCCATGCCGTGCGTGTGCTGGGCGACGGAGGCGAGGCCGCACCGATCGAAGTGATCTGTGCCCTGCCGGCCCGTTGGCCGGGCCACCGCGCCGGGCAGTTCGTCTTTGTGCGCTTTGACGATGCGGAAGGTGCCCATCCCTTCACCATTGCCAGCGCCCCCGGCAGCCTGGGCACCAGCGAGCAGGGCGAGCCCTTGCTGCGCCTGGTGATCAAACCGCTGGGCGACTACACCCGCACCCTGGGCCATCGGCTGCAGGCCGGGCAGCGCGTCGACATCGAAGGTCCTTATGGCTGCTTCGATGGCCGGGGCCGCCGCCGGCGCCAGCAGGTGTGGGTGGCCGGTGGCGTGGGCATCACGCCCTTCCTGGCCCTGCTCGAGGCGCGCCAGCCGGGCGCGCCGGACACGCCGGACGCGCGGCAGCCCGTGCACATGCACTACAGCACCCGCGACGCTGCCACCGACCCGTTGCTGCCGCGGCTGCGTGCGCTGTGCGCACAGGCCCGGCCACCGGTGTCCCTCACGGTGCACGACGATGCCCGGGGCGAACGCCTGCGACCCGAAGACCTGGAGGCCATCGGTGGCCCGCTGGACATCTGGTTCTGCGGTCCCCGGGGCATGGGCGATGGGCTGCAGGCGCACGCCCGCGCTGCGCGGCCATGGCGGCTGCACCGCGAGTCTTTCGCCATGCGCTGATGCCTTTTTTCACTCACCCCAAGGAGTCTTTCATGAAGATGACGATGAAACACACCGTCCCCGTGCTGGCCATGTGTCTGGCGCTGGCCGCCGCGCCGGTGCTGGCCGACGACGATGACGACTGCGATGTGCCGGTGTCGCAGTGGCAGTCGCGCGACGCCGTGCGGCAGCACGCGGCCGCCCAGGGCTGGCAGTTGCAGCGCATCAAGATCGATGATGGCTGCTACGAAATCCGCGGCCGGGATGCCCAGGGCCGCCGTTTCAAGGCCAAGCTGGACCCACAGACGCTGCGCGTGGTGAAGATGAAGCGGCGGGATGACGACGACCGGCGCGAGCGCGATCGCGATCGCACGGCCACGCCGAACGTGGCCCCCGCCCAGGGCGCCGGCCCCACCGCCGCACCGGCCCCGGATCAGCGCCCCGTGCTGACGCCGGGCACCCGGCCACGCGGCCAGATCGAATGACCCGTACTTTTTTCTTTTTTTCGGAGACCTTCCATGTCCAGAACCCAACCCCTGCTGACCACCATCGCCGCTGCCTGTGCGCTGGCACTGCCGGCCATGGCGCAAGCCCGTGAGGTCACGCTCACCACCCAGCTCAAAAACTATGGCGGCGACGGTGCCTACCTCGCCGTGTACCTCACCGATGCCAAGGGCGCCTATGCCGGCACGCTCTGGGTGGCCGGCGGCAAGGCCAAGTACTACAAGCACCTGGCGGACTGGAACCGCCTGTCCGCCGGTGATGGCCAGCGCCTGCAGGGCGTGACCGGCGCCAGCGTGGGCGCGGGCCGCACGCTCACGGTGACGGCCGATCTGGCCGATGCGCTGATCGACGCAGGTTACGAGATCCGCATCGACGCCGCGGCGGAGGACATGCGCGACAGCCCCGCCGAGATCCGCGTGCCGCTGTCCACGGCCCAGGCGGGCAAGGCGCAGGCGGGCAAGACCTACATCCAGTCGTTCAGCTACCAGTTCAAGTAAACGAGGGGAGCAAGCATGGTTTGGCGGCAACTGCATCGCTGGCTGGGTTTGGTGGCGGGCACACTGGCGCTGGTGCTGGGCGTCACGGGCACGCTGCTGGCACTCGATCCCCTGCGCGACGCCTGGCAGGCGGCTCCTGCCGAGCCGGGCCTGCCGGTGGCCACCCTGGTGCAGCGTGTGCAGGCCAGCGTGCCCGGCACCCAGGAGGTGCGGCGCCTGCCCTCGGGCGGCATCGTGGTCTATGGCTTCGAGGGCGACCAGGCGCTGGCCTTGCGCGTGGACCCGGCCGATGGCCGCATCCTGGGCGACTACCAGCGCTCGCTGCTGCCGCGCTGGGTGAAGAACCTGCACCGTGCCCTGCTGCTCGACGATGCCGGGCGCATGGCCGCCGCGGCGGTGGCCCTGGCCATGCTGGGGCTGTCCGTGTCAGGGCTGGTGCTGCTGCTGCGCCGCATGGGCGGCTGGCGACAACTGGCCGCACCGGTGCGCGGCACGCTGGCACAGCGCCTGCACGTGCTGTCCGGGCGGCTGCTGCTGCCGGTGCTGGCGGTGTCGGCGGCGGCGGCGCTGGTCATGAGCGCGGCCACGTTCGGGCTGATCCAGCTCGACGCGGCGCCCGAGCCCGATGTGGTGTCCGTGCCGGGCAGCGAGCCGGCACTGCCGGTCGGGCAGTTGCCGCTGCTGCAGGCGCTGCGCGTGCAGGACCTGCGCCAGCTCAACCTGCCGGCGGACGATGATCCGCAAGACATCTGGCGCGTGACCACCGCCCGGGGCCAGGGCTGGGTGGACCGCTACAGCGGCCAGACCCTGGCGTGGCAGGACGCCACCGTTGCGCAGCGCGTGCAGGACTGGGCGATGCTGCTGCATACCGGCGAAGGCGCCTGGCCCTGGGCCGTGGTGCTCGGCATCATGGGGGCCAGCATCCCGCTGTTCTGGGGCACGGGCCTGCTGCTGTGGTGGCAGGCGCGCCGCAGCCGTCCGCGTCTGGCTGACAACAGCCCGCTGGCGCAGGCCGACAGCCTGATCTTCGTGGCCAGCGAGGGTGGCAGCACCTGGGGTTTTGCCGAGGCGCTGCATGCCGCACTGGTGGCGGCGGGGCACCGGGTGCACACCGCGGCCCTGGAGCAATGGCGCGTGCCGCCGGCGGCACGCCACGTCTATGTGCTGGCCGCCACCTATGGCGATGGCCAGCCACCGGCACATGCGGCGGGCGCGCTGGCGGCCATCGCGCGCCAGCCTGTCACCGGCGCACAGGTGGCGGTACTGGGCTTTGGCGACCGGCAGTTCCCCGCGTTCTGCGGCTTTGCCGATGCCCTGGAGGCGGCCTTGCGGGCCCGGGGCTGGGCCACGCTGCTGCCCCTGGAGCGCATACACCAGCAGTCTGCCCAGGCCTTCGCGCGCTGGAGCCAGGCGCTGGCGCAGGCCCTGGGGCAGCCTCTGAGCGTCACCTGGCGGCCACGGCTGCCGCGCACCGTGGCGCTCACCCTGGTGGCGCGGCAGGACTTCCCCGGTGGAGCGGGCGAGCCGGCGGCCATCCTGCGCTTTGCCCTGCCAGGGCGTGGTCTGCCCCGTTTCGCCGCCGGCGACCTGCTGGGCATCGTCCCGCCGGGCGAGGCCGTGTCACGCTATTACTCGCTGGCCTCGGGTAGCGCAGACGGTTTCGTGGAGATCTGTGTGCGCCGCATGCCGGGCGGCGTGTGCTCCAACCTCCTGCATGCCCTGCAGCCGGGCGAGAGCGTGCAGGCGTTCATTCGCAGCAACCCGGGTTTCGTGCTGCCCGCCGGCCGCACACCGGTGCTGCTGATCGGTGCCGGCACCGGTGTGGCGCCGCTGGCGGGTTTCATCCGTGGCAACGCGCGCCACCGGCCCATGCACCTGTATGTCGGCGCGCGCGACCCGGCGCGGGATTTCTACTTCGGCGCCGAACTGCAGGCCTGGCAGGCCGAGGGTCGCCTGGCCGGCTTGCACACCACCTTCTCCCGCACACCGGGTGGCGGCTATGTGCAGGACCTGCTGCAACGCGATGCGGCGCAGGTGCGCGATCTGCTGGCACAGGGCGCCATCGTGCGGGTGTGCGGCAGCCGGCCGATGGCCGAGGGCGTGGCGCAGGTGCTGGACGCCCTGCTGGCCCCGCTGGGGCAGAGCCTGGCACAACTGAAGGCGAAGGGACGCTATGCCGAAGACCTGTTCTGAGCTGCGGCGGCGGAACCTGCACGGCCCCACCATGGGCACGCGCTGGTCCGTCACCTGCGATGTGGCGGCGGACATCGATGAGCCACCACTGGCCGGGGCCCTGGCCATGGCCGTGCAGGAGGTGGATGCGCAGATGTCGCCGTGGCGGCCGGACAGCGACCTCAACCGCCTCAACCAGGCACCGCCGGGGGCCTGGGTGACGCTGCCCGCTGAGCTGCTGGATGTGCTGGTGTGCGCGCTGGACATCTGCCGCCTCAGTGGCGGCGCGTTCGATCCGGGCGTGGGTGCGCTGGTGGACGCCTGGGGGTTCGGTGCGGTGCGCGACACGCCCGACGCGCCGGCCATCCGTGCCGCGGCCGACGCTGCCCGCGCACCGCGCCCGCCCACGCACCAGTTGCTGGAGATCGACCGCAACCAGGGGCGCGCGCGCAAGCATGCGGCGCTGCAGATCGATCTGTGCGGCATCGCCAAGGGCTATGGCGTCGATCGCATGGCCGAGGTGCTGCATGGGCACGGCGTGCGGCATGCCCTGGTGGCACTCGATGGCGAGTTGCGCGCCGTGGGTGGTCAGGCCGGTGGCGCACCCTGGGCGGTCGCCGTGGAGAGTCCCGAGATCGGGCGCCGCGCCGTGCATGGCGTGCTCGAGCTGGAGGACCTGGCGGTGGCTAGTTCGGGGGACTACCGGCGCTGTCTGCTCGTGGACGGCATGCGCCTGGCGCACTCCATGGATGGGCGGCGCGGCGCGCCCGTGCGCAACGACGTGGCCTCGGTCACGGTGTTGGCGCGCCAGTGCATGCACGCCGATGCCTGGGCCACGGCCCTGCTGGTGGCCGGCCCCGGCGAGGGGCTGGCGCTGGCCCAGCGCGTCGGGC
>NZ_JAQVEJ010000167.1 GCF_028698005.1 Hydrogenophaga sp. | reverse complement strand
GCCGACATGGCCAAAACGCCGTGCTGAAAATTTGCTAGAATAAAAGGCTAGGCCGGAATAGCTCAGTCGGTAGAGCAGCTCATTCGTAATGAGAAGGTCGGGGGTTCGACTCCTCTTTCCGGCACCATCAGACAAAAGGAAGCCCGCTATCACCCAGGTAGCGGGCTTTTTCTTTTCCGGTTCGGTTCATGCAGAAAACCGGCACGGAGACCAAGGGGAAACCAAGGCAGATCCCGAACCGGCGGCACCGCCGCTCCGACTGGCGTGGCGTACCTGCCGGCCAAGGGGTGACACGCCTTTTCGAGCGCGGCGGCAAGGCTGGGCACTGGCCACCCGCGCGTCCGGCGCCGGTCAGCTCAGCGCGGCGTGCATGGCGCGCATCCTGTCCTGGACCTCGGGCACCAGGAAGGCAAAGCGTTGTCGGGTGCGCTCCATCGCCTCCTGCTGCTCGGGCTTCGTGTCGCCGGGCAACCACTCCCAGTGGCTGCCCGCCAGCAGGTTGGCGATGTAAAGGACTTCATTGAGGTTGCGTGGATTCCGGTCCATGACACGGGGGACGTCGTGCTCATGGACGGCTTCAATGATCGAGGCGGGCAGGCCCAACGCATCCAGCACGTTTTCTCCGATGGACTCGTGCCAGCCCAGCACCAGCTCCACCAGTGCGCTGTGGTCGTTGCGGTACTCTTCGTACTGGCTGGCCCGGTAGAAAAGGTAGTAGATGCCGATGTCGTGCACCAGGCCGGCGAGCATGGCGGCCTCGGGGTTCAGGTGTCCCACATGCCGGGCCACGGCCTGCGCCAGCAAGGCCGTGCGGATGGAATGTTCCCACGTGAGCTTGGCATAGCGGCTGAACGGTTTCAGATTGCCCGCCTTCATGATCTGGTCCATCGCCACACCCAGCGACACGCTTCGCGCCTGCTCCAGGCCCAAGGCCTGGATCGCGCGCTGCAAGGTGGCCACCGGTGATCGCTCTTCGCCATCGCCTGCGTCACCCGCCTGCGCGTTGGCCAGCTTGACCAGACGGCTCGCGATCACGGGCTCCATGGCGACCGCCCGGGTGAATTTCTCCAGGGTGAGGTCCGGCTGCATCAGGATGTTGCGCATCCGGATGGCCAGGTCCAGGCTCGTGGGGAAGCTCATTTCGCCCGACAGATCCTGGGCCAGATCGGCCAGCAGGCGCATGTGCAAGGCCCGGTGGTCGCCGGAATCGGTTTGTGAAGAAAGAGGGTCGGACATGACGTGATCCTGGTGCACGGTGGGCTGAAGGGCATGCGGCGGCGGCAGCACCGCCGACGCCGAGTCTCCGGCGCCAGCAAAAAGCCCCGGCTCTGATGAGTCGGGGCCTTCAGGCGGGGAGGGAAACCGGCGGCTGTGCCAGCTCAGTCCGGATTGGCCAGCAGGCGGTAACCCTTGCCACGCATGCAGTGGGCCACAAGACCGTCCCTTTCGTCCTTGTCCACCTTGCTCAGCCCCACCTGGAACTTGCATTCGGACAGCTCGGTGTAGGCGTCATCGGCCGTGGCGCCGGGCTTGTGCCAGAAAGGCTTGGGGCCGCTGGCACAGCCGGCCAGCACCAGGGCGGCCGCCGCAGCACCGATCGCGATCTTGATAGAAGTCATGACGGATATCCAGAAATGAGAGAACAGTTGATCCGAGCATAACAAACCCGGATGGTTCCCCGGCGCCGTCAGGCCGCCAGCCCGGGGTTGCCCTCCATGCCGATGATCCTGGGCGTGTTGATTTTCACGTTCTTGATCACCTTCTTGTTGCGCAGGTACCCCGAGACCACGTCCCAAATCGGCTCGCCCTGCACCCCCTCCTGCACCGAGGCCCAACCGGCGACCTTGTAGGTCTTGTCGGCTTCGACCGGCTTGCCCCGCAGCGTCATCTGGTTGATGCGCTGGCCCATGGGCGCATTGGGCGTGATGGTGTACTGCATGCCGCCCACGCGCACCATGTCGCCACCCTGCTGGTAGTAGGGGTCGGGGTTGAAGATGTTGTCGGCCACATCTTCCAGGATGCCCTTGATCTGCTCGCCGGTGAACTCGTTGAGTGTGGTGGCCGGGTAGGTCATGGCCATCTGGTCCATCATGCGCTCGTAGGTGATGGTGTCGCCCGGCAGCAGCGAGGTGCCCCAGCGCACGCCCGGCGAGAAGGCCATGTCGGCCCCCTTGACCTCCATCAGCGCATCGCAGATGAGCTGGTCCCACGAACCGTTGAAGTTGCCGCGGCGGTAGAGCAGGTCCTCGGTGACGGCCAGCTTTTCCTCCAGCTTGTTCTTGTAAGGCGCGCGCACCTGGTCGATGTAGGTCTGCATGCCGGGATCGGCCGGCAGCAGGTTGGAGAACACGGGCAGCAGCTTGTAGCGGAAGTCCTGCACCTTGCCGCCGCGGACGTCGAAGTCGAGCACGCCCAGGAACTTGCTGTTCGAGCCCGCGTTGGTCACCAGGGTCTGGCCACCGCCGTTTTTCACGATGGTGGGCGCCGGCATGCCATCGTGCGTGTGACCGCCCAAAATGGCATCGATGCCACGCACGCGCGAGGCCATCTTGATGTCAACGTCCATGCCGTTGTGCGACAGCACCACCACGACCTGCGCGCCCTCGCCGCGGGCCTGATCGACCACCGTCTGCATGTGTTCGTCCTGGATGCCGAAGGTCCAGTCGGGCACCATGTAGCGCGGGTTGGCGATCGGTGTGTAGGGGAAGGCCTGGCCGATGACGGCGACCTTCACACCGTTCATCTCGCGCATCGCATAGGGCTTGAACACCAGGTCCTCGAAATCGGTGGTCTTGACGTTCTGGGCCAGGAATTCGATGTGCCCCTTGAAGTCCTTTTCCACCACTTCCTGCACCCGCTGGGCACCGAAGGTGAATTCCCAGTGCGGCGTCATCATGTCCACGCCCAGCAGCTTGCAGGCATCCACCATGTCCTGGCCGTTGGTCCACAGCGAGGTGGCCGAGCCCTGCCAGGTGTCACCGCCGTCAAGCAGCAGGGCATGCGGGCGGCTGGCCTTGAGCTGCTTGACCAGCGTGGCCAGGTGCGCAAAGCCGCCCACCTTGCCGTAGGTGCGCGCGGCCTGCGCAAAATCGAGGTAGGTGAAGGCGTGTGCCTCGTGCGTGTTCGGGCGGAAACCGAAATGCCTGAGCAGGTTTTCACCCACGATGTGCGGCGGCCGGCCCAGGGCATCGGCCACCCCGATGTTCACACTGGGCTCGCGAAAATGGATCGGGGTGAGCTGGGCGTGGCAATCGGTGAAGTGCAGGAAGCTGACATTGCCGAACCTGGGCACGTCGTAAAGGCGCTCACCAGCGCCCGGCCCGGCCGCCAGGACATCGTCGTGGGACAAGGCCATGCCGGTGGCACCGGCCACGGCCAGCACCTGCATGAATTCGCGGCGGCTGAAGCTCATGAATATTCCTTCTCAATTGAATACTGATATATGGAGACAAAAGGCGTGACCCACCATCCTCCCGAACGGTGGGCCAGCACCGGGCGGGTACCGTGGCCCCGCCCTTCCCCGCTCATTTGTTGACGGGCGACTGCGGGTCCAGCAGCAGGGCCATCACGTGCTTGAGCTGCTGCTCATTCAGGATGCCGTGGTGCCCCACGCGCGGCATCTGCGAGCAGGCGCTGTAAGCACGCGCATTCCATAGCTTGCCCCAGGTGTACTCGAT
This sequence comes from Hydrogenophaga sp., assembly GCF_028698005.1. GTDB lineage: Bacteria > Pseudomonadota > Gammaproteobacteria > Burkholderiales > Burkholderiaceae_C > Hydrogenophaga. The sequence goes on along the minus strand of NZ_JAQVEJ010000167.1, from coordinate 2,671 downwards.
GATGGGCTTGGCCTCGGGGCTGTCCGGGTTGGCCACGCCACGCAGCTTGCCGTAGTTGTAGAGGCTGGTGCCGATCGTGCCGAAGGAAATCTCTTCCTTGCTGATCTGGTGGCAGTTGTAGCAGTTGCCGCCATTGACCGTCTTGTCGTTGTCGGACCAGGTCAGGCCGCGGCCGCTCTGGGCGATTTTCTCGCCCTCCTTCCAGTCGCCCAGAAACTTGCCGTCCGAGGGCCACTTGATGGTCTTCATGGCGGCCTCCTGGATGGCGGCCGCGGTCTTTTCGTCGATCGGCTGACCAGCGACATCGGCGGCCGAGCAGAGCCGGTTGGCCTCGTCCTGCACCAGGCGGTCGACCTTGGCAATGCCCCGGTCCTGGAACGATGCCTTCACCACCTCGGCGGTGATGCGGTCATAGTCGGCCGAGCCGGGTGAAGAGGTGCAGGCCCCCAGGCCGAGCGCCAGGGCGGGTGCCGCCACCAGCGTGGCGAATGTCGTCTTGTGCATCTGTTTTCTCCTCTCGCCTCAGCGCTTGATGGCGGGCACGATGGACTTGGCGCCCTTGGCGTTCACACCCATGTAGACACCGAGCGCGATGGTCGCATCGCTGCCGAACTTGGGTTCGGGAAAGCGTTGCTGGCGGTAGCAATCGTTCAGACGGTGCTGCATGCCCCACATCTGGGCGTTGGACACCCGGTAGGCCGGCCAGGCGGCGAAACCGATACCGTCGCCCGGGTTTTTCGTCAGCTCGGGCAAGTCCTGCAGGCGGATGCGCTTGCCCGCCTGGCCGTGGCAGGTGGCGCAGGAGAAATCGTGCGGGCCACCACGCATGAAGAACAGCCGCTTGCCCACTTCGTACATGGTCTTCTCCTGCTCGGTGGCGTTCGGCAGGTTGAAGCGCATGCCCTTGGACTGGGCCGCCACATAGGTGGCCAGCGCGGTCAGATTGGCCATCTCGCCCCTGCGGAAGGGGGTCTTGCGGATCTCCTCGGCATTGAAGCCCTGCAGCGTTTCCATGCAGGTGAGCAGGCGCGATTCCAGATCCTGGACACGGCCGGTGTCCTTGAAGTAACGCGGCATCTGCACAAAGGCCCCTTTGAGCACGCCGGGACCCAGGCCCAGGTCGCACTGCTCCAGCGTGGCGTTCTTGGGCCCGCGCTTTTGTGCCCAGAGCTCCTCGCCCTTCATCTCGAACAGCTCGGCCGGGTTACCGTCCTCGAGCATCTCGCGGTACTTGGCAATGCCCTCGGCGGTCGCGTCCTGGGCCCAGGCCTGGCCCTGGGCCAGCACCGCGCCCACCGCGGTCAACGCCAGCAGATGTCGTTTCATCGGTGTCTCCTCGTTGTGGTTAGAAATCAAAACGGCCAGCAACTTGCGTAGCTGGCCGCGTCAATCCACGCGCCGCCTCAGGCGACCGTGGCTTCGTCGGTGCGGGTGTCGCCTTTGTTGTCGACCCACTTGACGACGACCTTGTCACCCTTGGCGCCGCCCTTGAACTTGAAGGACAGGAAGGGGTTTTGCGAAACGGCACCACTGAACAGCGCGGTGAGCACCGTCTTGCCATTGTGGGTGGCCTCGACGTCCTGGATGAAATGGGCCGGAATCGTCGCGCCGGAGGCGTCCTTGCGGGTGCCGGGCTCCATCGGGTGGGACATCAGCACGCGGACGGTAACTTCATCGCCGGCGGCGGCGGCGCGGATGCGCATCGGATCTGCCATGGTGAACTCCTGGAAATTCTTTGATGATGTGGTCGTGTGAGGGAACGCGCCGGGGCATCAGCCGCCGCAGCCGCCCAGGGTGACCTTCGTCTCCTTGGTGGCGGAGTACAGCTTGCCGTCGGCCTTGACCACGGCGACGACGTTGGTGCTCTGACCGAACTTCAGACGGGTCTGCACATCGGGCACGGTGCCCGCCGGCAGGATGAAGCCGGCCGCCAGCGGCGTCGGGTTCTTCTCGACGATCAGGTAGATCTCGGTCGTGTTGGGCAGCTTGCTGCTGGCGCCCACGGGGACCACGGCACCGTTTTCGGCGATGTCCGGGGCCACCACCGTGACCTGGTCGCTGACGGCGGGCTGTCCGCCCAGTGCCTTGAGCGCGTCTTCCAGGGTCTTGACCTGGAAGCTGGCACGGTCAACGGCGGCCTGCGCCTGGCTCTGTGTCACCAGCCCCAGAGAAATCAGGGTGGCAAATGCGCCGGTGGACTTCAGCGCGGTGCGGCGGGAGGGGTTCATGCGGTACTCCTTGCAATGAATGAGGAACGAGAGTTTATTGGTCCGGTGCCCCGGCCAGAACCCAGCTGGCCAGCAGCTTGAGTTCGTCGTCCTTGAGCGTCGGCTGTGCCGGCATGGGTACGGGGCCATACATGCCGGAGCCACCGCTTCGGATGCGGGCCGACACCTTTTCCAGGGCGTCGGCCTGGCCCTTGTGCTTGGCGGCCACTTCCTTGTAGGAGGGACCAACGACTTTCTTGTCGACTGCATGGCACGCCAGGCAGGCGCTTTTCTGGGCCAAGGCCTTGGCCGCGGTGGCGTCCACCGCTTGCGATGCCGTGGCCACCAGCAGAGCCGAAGCTGCCACCATCGCGGATTTCAGGTTCATGTTCACAGCCTAGTGTCTCCTTGGTTGTAAGGGTATCGGGGTTTACGATTGCTTGCTGATATGCAGATGTATTTGC
>NZ_JAQVEJ010000026.1 GCF_028698005.1 Hydrogenophaga sp. | reverse complement strand
GGCGTGTGGCGGTCACCTCCGGCGGCGTCAACGGTCTCATGCTGGCCTGCCAGGCCCTGCTCGAAGCGGGCGACGAGGTCGTGGCGGTCACGCCGGTGTGGCCGAATCTGGTCGCGCAGCCGGCCATCCTCGGCGCGCATGTGCGGCGCGTGCCGCTGGTGCCGAAGGCGGGTGCCTGGACGCTCGACCTCGATGCACTCAAGGCCGCCGTCACGTCCGCCACACGGCTGCTGGTGGTCAACGCCCCGAACAACCCCACGGGCTGGACGCTCACCCGTGACGAGCAGCAGGCCATCCTGGCCCACTGCCGCGACACCGGCACCTGGATCCTGGCCGACGAGGTCTATGAGCGCCTGTACTACGGCGACGAAACCGGCAACGGCGCCGCCCCCAGCTTCCTCGACGTCGCCGGACCGCAGGACCGCCTCGTCGTCACGCACAGCTTCTCCAAGAGCTTCCTGATGACCGGCTGGCGCATGGGCTGGCTGGTGCTGCCGCCGGGCATGACGGCGGCCGTGGGTAAGCTGATCGAGTTCAACACCTCCTGCGCGCCGGTGTTCGTGCAGCGCGGCGCCCTGGCCGCCCTGGAGCATGCCCAGGCCATCACCCCCGCGCTGGTGCATCACCTGCGCGCTTGCCGCGACACCCTGGTGCCGCTGCTGCAGGACCTGCCCGGCGTCAGCCTGGCGGTGCCGCGTGGCGGTATGTACGCGTTCTTTCGCCTCGAGGGGCACGACGACTGCCTGCTCACGGCCAAGCGCCTGGTGCGCGAAGCCGGGCTGGGCCTGGCGCCCGGCAGCGCCTTTGGCCCCGAGGCGGCCGGCTGGTACCGCTGGTGCTTCGCCAGTCGCGACACGGAGCGCCTGCGCGAGGGCGTGCGCCGCCTGTCGGCGTGGTTGGCCCGGGTCTGAGCCTGTCCGCTGACGGACACCCTGCACCTTGCCGCATCGGACGCTCCGGTTATAATGACCGGTTGCTGCTCGCCAGGTATGGCCCGTCGGGCGGCATTCACGCCCGGTGCGGCGCCCCTGACAGGGGTGTGCTGCGCCGGGACGCACGTCACCATCAGGAAATCGAAATGATCGACAAACAAGTCAAGGCCGACGTCATCGCGGCCAATGCCCGCGGCACCAACGACACCGGCAGCCCCGAAGTCCAGGTCGCCATCATGACCGCTCGCATCAACGAGCTGATGCCCCACTTCAAGGAACACAAGAAGGACCACCACGGCCGCCGCGGCCTGCTGCGCCTGGTCAGCCGCCGCCGCAAGCTGCTGGACTACCTCAAGGCCAAGGACGCCGACCGCTACGTCGCCCTGATCCAGAAGCTGGGCCTGCGCAAGTAAGCACCAAGGTCTGCTTCATGCACGAAAACGCCTGGGTTGGTTCGCTGGCTCAGGCGTTTTTCGCTTTCAATTATCGGAGTTGACGGTCAGCAGAGCGAAGCTGTGTCATTCCAGGGGGTATGCCGAGGGGCTGGCCCACTGGAATGGCATCGTGTTCTGCCACCGCTTTCTCCGGGCCACGGGCGCCGCCTCAGGCGCCTTCCTCGACAGGAGAAAACCATGACGATGTTCAACAAAGTCACCAAGACCTTCCAGTGGGGCCAGCACACGGTCCGCATGGAAACCGGCGAAATCGCCCGCCAGGCCAGCGGCGCCGTGCTGCTCGACATGGACGGCACCGTGGTGCTGGCCACGGTGGTCGCCCGCAAGGAGGCCAAGGCCGGCCAGGACTTCTTCCCGCTGACGGTCGACTACATCGAAAAAACCTACGCCGCGGGCAAGATCCCGGGCAGCTTCTTCAAGCGTGAAGGCCGCCCGAGCGAGCTCGAAACCCTGACCAGCCGCCTGATCGACCGCCCGATCCGTCCGCTGTTCCCCGAGGGCTTCTTCAACGAAGTGCAGGTGGTCATCCACACGGTGTCGCTCAACCCCGAGGTGGACGCCGACATCGCCGCCATGATCGCCACCAGCGCGGCCCTGGCCGTCTCCGGCATCCCGTTCAACGGCCCGATCGGTGCCGCGCGCGTGGGCTACATCAACGGCCAGTACGTGCTCAACCCCGGCCAGACCGAGCGCCGTAACAGCCAGATGGACCTGGTCGTCGCCGGCACAGAAGCGGCCGTGCTGATGGTCGAGTCCGAGGCCGACCAGTTGTCCGAAGAGATCATGCTGGGCGCCGTGGTGTTCGGTCACGAGCAGGGCAATATCGCCATCGCCGCCATCAACGAGCTGGTGCGCGAGGCCGGCAAGCCCGAGTGGGACTGGCAGGCACCCGTGCAGGACGAGGCCCTGGTCGCCAAGGTCCAGGCGCTGGGCCGCGACAAGCTGGCCGCCGCCTACCAGATCCGCAACAAGCAGGCCCGCACGCAGGCCTGCCGCGAGGCCTATGCCGCCGTCATGGACGGCCTGAAGGCCGAGGGCATCGAGTTCGATCCGGTCAAGGTCGAAGGTCTGCTGTTCGACATCGAGGCGTCCATCGTGCGCGGCCAGATCCTGGCCGGTGAGCCCCGCATCGACGGCCGCGACACCCGCACCGTGCGCCCGATCGAGATCCGCAACGGTGTGCTGCCGCGCACCCACGGCTCGGCGCTGTTCACGCGCGGCGAAACCCAGGCCCTTGTGATCGCCACGCTGGGCACGGACCGCGACGCCCAGCGCATCGACGCGCTGGCCGGTGAATTCGAAGACCGCTTCATGCTGCACTACAACATGCCGCCCTTCGCCACCGGCGAAACCGGCCGCGTGGGCAGCCCCAAGCGCCGCGAGATCGGCCACGGCCGTCTGGCCAAGCGTGCCCTGGTGGCCGCGCTGCCGAGCAAGGACGACTTCCCCTACACCATTCGCGTGGTCTCGGAAATCACCGAATCCAACGGCTCCTCGTCGATGGCCTCGGTCTGCGGCGGCTGCCTGGCGCTGATGGACGCCGGCGTGCCCATGAAGGCGCACGTGGCCGGCATCGCCATGGGCCTGATCAAGGAAGGCAACCGTTTCGCGGTGCTGACCGACATCCTGGGCGATGAAGATCATCTGGGCGACATGGACTTCAAGGTCGCCGGCACCACCGCCGGTGTGACGGCCCTGCAGATGGACATCAAGATCCAGGGCATCACCAAGGAGATCATGCAGGTCGCCCTGGCCCAGGCCAAGGAAGCGCGCATGCACATCCTGGGCAAGATGCAGGAAGCCATGGGCGAGGCCAAGTCCGATATCTCGACCTTCGCGCCGCGCCTGTACACCATGAAGATCAATCCGGAGAAGATCCGCGACGTGATCGGCAAGGGCGGTGCCACCATCCGTGCGCTGACCGAGGAAACCGGTACCCAGATCGACATCGCCGAAGACGGCACCATCACCATCGCCTCGAGCGACGGCGAGAAGGCGGAAGAGGCCAAGCGCCGCATCACCGAGATCACCGCCGAGGTGGAGGTGGGCAAGGTCTACGAAGGCCCGGTCACCAAGATCCTGGACTTCGGCGCCCTGGTCAACCTGCTGCCCGGCAAGGACGGCCTGCTGCACATCAGCCAGATCGCGCACGAGCGCGTGGAAAAGGTCTCCGACTACCTCAAGGAAGGCCAGATCGTGAAGGTCAAGGTGCTGGAGACGGACGAGAAGGGCCGTGTCAAGCTGTCCTTGAAGGCCTTGCTCGACCGCAATGGCGGCAACGGCCGCAACGAGGCCGAGCAACAGCAGCAACAGCAGCAATAAGGCGATGGCGGTGCCGAAGATGAAGGTCGTCGAGATCAACGGCTTTGGCGCGCCCGAGGTGCTGCGCCTGGGCGAGCGCCCGGTGCCGGTGCCCGGAGCGGGCGAGGTGCTGATCCGTGTGCGCGCCTCGGGCATCAACCGTCCCGACGTGGCGCAGCGCAAGGGCAACTACCCGCCGCCGCCCGGCGCCCCGGACTGGCCGGGCCTGGAGGTCGCCGGTGTCGTTGCCGGTGGAGACGCGGCCGCGCTGGCCGCCGCCGGCCTGGCCGAAGGCGACCGGGTCTGCGCGCTGGTGGCTGGGGGCGGCTATGCCGAGTACTGCGTGGCGCCGGCCGAGCAGTGCCTGTCGGTGCCCGATGGCCTGGACGACGTGCAGGCGGCTTCGCTGCCCGAAACCTTCTTCACGGTCTGGAGCAATGTCTTCGACCGCGGTCGCCTGCAGGCCGGTGAAACCCTGCTTGTGCAGGGTGGCTCCAGCGGCATTGGCGTCACCGCCATCCAGTTGGCCAAGGCCTTTGGCGCACGGGTCATCGTCACCGCCGGCAGCGACGAGAAGTGCCAGGCCTGCCTGCGTCTGGGGGCTGATCACGCGATCAACTACCGCACGCAGGACTTCTCCGCCGTGGCGCGCGAGCTGACCGATGGCCGTGGCGTGGACGTGATCCTCGACATGGTGGCGGGCGACTATGTGGCGCGCGAGGTCGAATGCCTGGCCGAGGATGGCCGGCTGGTGATCATCGCGGTGCAGGGTGGTGTCAAGGCCGGCTTCAATGCCAGCCTGGTGCTGCGCCGCCGCCTGACGATCACGGGTTCGACCCTGCGCCCCCGCCCGGTGGCCTTCAAGGGCGCCATCGCCCGCGCACTGCGCGAGCGCGTCTGGCCCCTGCTGGCCGCGGGCCGCGTGCGTCCGGTCATCCACACCACCTTCGAGGCGGCGCGTGCGGCCGAGGCCCATGCCCTGATGGAAAGCAACCAGCACATCGGCAAGATCGTGCTCACATGGTCATGACACCGATCCGCCGCTGCGCCAGCCACCGGGTGGACGGGGACGTGGATCGAGCCTGGAGAATGCAATGAACAGAAAGCTGATCGCCGGCAACTGGAAGATGAACGGCAGCCTGGCTGCCAACGATGCGCTGGTCAAGGCCATGCTGGCCGACATCGGTGTGCCGGCCGCCGACGTGGCCTTGTGCGCACCCGCTCCCTACCTGGCCCAGTTGCAGTCGCTGCTGACCGGCAGTCCCATCGCCTGGGGCGCGCAGGACGTGTCGGCGCACGACAAGGGCGCCTATACGGGCGAGGTCAGCGTCGACATGCTCAAGGACTTCGGTTGCCGGTATTGCCTGGTCGGGCACTCCGAGCGCCGTCAGTACCATGGTGAAACCGACGAGCTCGTGGCCGCCAAGGCGCAGCGGGCGCTGGCCGGCGGCATCACGCCCGTCGTCTGCGTCGGCGAAACCCTGGCCGAGCGCGAGTCCGGTGACACCGAGCTCGTCGTGCGACGCCAGCTGGCCGCCGTGATCCATGCCGTGGGCCACTGCATCAGCGAGATCGTCGTGGCCTACGAGCCGGTCTGGGCCATCGGCACCGGCCGCACGGCCACGCCCGAACAGGCCCAGCAGGTGCATGCCGTGCTGCGTGCCCAGCTGGCCGCGGCCACCACCCATCCGAAACGCGTCCGCATCCTGTACGGCGGCAGCATGAACGCGGCCAACGCCGCCAGCCTGCTGGCACAGCCCGACATCGATGGCGGCCTCATCGGTGGCGCTTCGCTCAAGGCGGCCGACTTCCTGCAGATCGTCGCGGCCGCGGCCTGAGCGGCGCCACCTCACCCCAACGCAATTCCCCGGAGAATGAATCCATGACTGTTCTGATGAACATCCTCCAGACCGTGCAGATCCTGGCGGCGATCGGCATGATCGGCCTGATCCTGATGCAGCACGGCAAGGGCGCCGATGCCGGCGCCGCCTTCGGCGGCGGTGCGGGATCGGCCAGCCTGTTCGGTGCCACCGGCGGGGCCAACTTCCTCTCGCGCACGACCGCCTTGCTGGCGGCGGTGTTCCTGGTCTGCACCCTGGGTCTGGCCTATTTCGGCAACTTGCGCCCGGCCGCACCCTCGGGCAGCGTGCTGGAAGGTGCCGTGATCCCGTCGCCGGCTGCGGCCCCCGCTGCCGCGCCCGCGCCGGCCGACGCGGCGCCGGCGACCGGCGCCGCCCAGATCCCCGGCAAATGAGCGGGGGGCACGGGGCTGCGGCCCCGGCCCGGTGGTTTTTGCATGGGATGTGACCCAAATTCCCCGGGAAAAGCTTGGGCACATTCTGAAACCACCCGCTTTTCAGGGTAAACTCTATGGGTTGTCCACGAGCCAGCCGACGCATCGGCAGGCCGGACAAGAAAGACCCAAGCCGACGTGGTGAAATTGGTAGACACGCTATCTTGAGGGGGTAGTGGCGAAAGCTGTGCGAGTTCGAGTCTCGCCGTCGGCACCAATCTTTTGAAAACATGGCACTCCCACGGCCATGCCAGCGGATATTCCAAGATGAGCCTTGAGCAATACCTTCCCGTGCTGCTGTTTATTCTGGTGGGTATCGCGATCGGTATTCTTCCGCAGGTGCTCGGCTATGTGCTCGGTCCCAACCGGCCCGATCCCGAGAAGAACTCCCCCTATGAATGCGGCTTCGAGGCTTTCGAAGACGCGCGCATGAAGTTCGATGTCCGCTACTACCTGGTGGCCATCCTGTTCATTCTGTTCGATCTGGAAATCGCGTTCCTGATCCCCTGGGCCGTGGCCTTTGCCGATATCGGCGCCACCGGTTTCTGGGCAGGCGTCGTTTTCCTCGCCATTCTCGTCGTGGGCTTCGCCTACGAGTGGAAGAAGGGCGCCCTCGACTGGGAATGACCGCCCACGGCGATCAACCGTGACGCGCGTCGCGTCTTCCCCCCGGCGCACTGGAGCTGTTCATGATTGAAGGTGTTTTCAAGGAAGGCTTCGTCACCACGAGCTATGACGCGGTGGTGAACTGGGCCAAGACCGGATCGCTGTGGCCGATGACCTTTGGTCTGGCCTGCTGTGCGGTCGAGATGATGCACGCCGCCGCGGCGCGCTACGACATCGGCCGCTTCGGCTCCGAGGTGTTCCGCGCCAGTCCGCGCCAGTCCGACCTGATGATCGTGGCCGGTACGCTGTGCAACAAGATGGCGCCGGCCCTGCGCAAGGTCTATGACCAGATGGCCGAACCGCGCTGGGTGCTGTCCATGGGTTCGTGCGCCAACGGTGGCGGCTACTACCACTACAGCTATTCGGTGGTGCGTGGCTGCGACCGCATCGTGCCGGTCGATGTCTATGTGCCTGGCTGCCCGCCCACGGCCGAGGCGCTGCTGTACGGCATCATCCAGTTGCAGCAGAAGATCCGCCGCACCCACACGATCGCGCGCGCCTGAGGCGCCGCAGCCACAGATCCAGAAAGACGGTTCATGAGCCCCACCGCGAATTCCGTTGCCATCCGCCCCGAGGACCTGCGCGATACGCTGGCCGAGCTGCTGGGCGATCAGGTGCAGTCCGTCACCGTGGCCCTCGATGAAGTCACCATCACCGTGGCAGCATCGAACTACCTGGCCGTCATGCTGACCTTGCGCGACGCACCGCCTGCCAGCTTCGAACAGTTGATCGACCTGTGCGGCGTCGACTACTCGACCTACGGCGACGGCCGCTGGGAGGGCGCGCGCTTTGCCGTCGTCTCGCACCTGCTGTCGGTGAGCCTGAACCAGCGCGTGCGCGTGCGCGTGTTCTGCCCGGACGACGACTTCCCGGTGGTCGATTCGGTCTCGATGATCTGGAGTTCGGCCAACTGGTACGAGCGCGAGGCCTTCGATCTGTTCGGCATCGTGTTCGAAGGACATGAGGACCTGCGCCGCATCCTGACCGACTACGGCTTCATCGGCCACCCCTTCCGCAAGGACTTCCCGCTCTCGGGCCACGTCGAGATGCGCTACGACGCCGAGCGCCAGCGCGTGGTCTACGAGCCGGTGAGCATCGAGCCGCGCGAAATCACCCCGCGCGTGATCCGCGAGGACAACTACGGGGGACTGCACTGAGGGCACGCCCGGGCAGAACTGACATGGCAGAAATCAAGAACTACACCCTGAACTTCGGCCCGCAGCACCCGGCTGCGCACGGTGTGCTGCGTCTGGTGCTCGAGCTCGACGGCGAGGTCGTGCAGCGCGCCGATCCGCACATCGGTCTGCTGCACCGCGCGACCGAGAAGCTGGCCGAGCACAAGACCTTCATCCAGTCGCTGCCCTACATGGACCGTCTCGACTACGTGTCCATGATGAGCAACGAGCACGCCTACTGCCTGGCGATCGAGAAGCTGCTGGGCATCGAGGTGCCGATCCGCGCCCAGTACATCCGGGTCATGTTCGCGGAAATCACCCGCCTGCTCAACCACCTGATGTGGCTGGGTTCGCACGGCAACGACTGCGGCAGCTCCACCATCCTGATCTACGCGTTCCGCGAGCGTGAAGACCTGTTCGACATGTACGAGGCGGTCTCGGGCGCGCGCATGCACGCGGCCTACTTCCGCCCGGGTGGTGTCTACCGCGACCTGCCCGACACCATGCCGCAGTACAAGGCGAGCAAGGTGCGCAATGCCAGGAGCATCGAGGAGCTGAACCGCAACCGCCAGGGCTCGCTGCTCGACTTCATCGACGACTTTACCCAGCGTTTCCCGAAGTGCCTGGCCGAATACCACACGCTGCTGACCGACAACCGCATCTGGAAGCAGCGCACGGTGGGCATCGGTGTGGTCAAGCCCGAGCGGGCCCTCAACCTGGGCATGACCGGCCCCATGCTGCGCGGTTCCGGCATCGCCTGGGATCTGCGCAAGAAGCAGCCCTACGAGGTGTACGACCGCATGGAGTTCGATGTGCCGGTCGGCAAGACGGGTGACACCTACGACCGTTACCTCGTGCGCATGGAAGAGATGAACCAGTCCAACCGCATCATCAAGCAATGCGTGGACTGGCTGCGTGCCAACCCGGGTCCGGTCATCACCGACAACCACAAGGTGGCGCCGCCCTCGCGCGAGGCGATGAAGTCCAACATGGAAGAGCTGATCCACCACTTCAAGCTCTTCACCGAAGGTTTCCACGTGCCCGAGGGCGAGGCCTACGCCGCCGTCGAGCATCCCAAGGGCGAGTTCGGCATCTACCTCATCAGCGATGGCGCCAACAAGCCCTATCGTCTGAAGATCCACGCGCCGGGCTTCACCCACCTGTCCACGATGAACGAGATGGCACGCGGCCACATGCTGGCTGACGCGGTGGCCATCATCGGCACCATGGACATCGTTTTCGGAGAGATTGACCGATGATCTCCAGTCATTCGCAGGCCACCGAGGCCATGGCACTGAGCGAGGCCACCCGGGCGCGCTTCGCGCGTGAAGTGGCCAAGTACCCGCCCGAGCAGAAGCAGTCGGCCGTGATGGCCTGCCTCTCGATCGTGCAGCAGGAACAGGGCTGGGTCAGCCGCGAGGCCGAGCTGGCCGTGGCCGAGTACCTGGAGATGCCCGCGATGGCGGTGCACGAGGTCACGACCTTCTACAACATGTACAACCAGCAGCCGGTGGGCAAGTACAAGCTCAACGTGTGCACCAACCTGCCGTGCCAGTTGCGTGGCGGCAATGAGGCGCTGGCCCATCTGGCCCGCAAGCTCGGCATCGAGATGGGTGGCACCACTGCCGACGGCCTGTTCACGCTGCAGCAGTGCGAGTGCCTGGGCGCCTGCGCCGATGCGCCGGTGATGCTGGTCAACGACCGCAACATGTGCAGTTTCATGGACCACGACAAGCTCGACCAGCTGGTGGATGGCCTGCGGGCTGCGGAGGGCAAGGCATGAACGCCCAGCAAGTGATCCAGCAGTTCCGCGCCACGGGCGTGCAGACCTGCTTCCATGGCCGTCACATCAACCCGCAGATCTATGCGGGCCTGGACGGCAGCAACTGGTCGCTCAAGGACTATGAGGCGCGCGGCGGCTACCAGGCCTTGCGCAAGATCCTGCTCGGCGCCGACGGCGGCGAGCCGATGACGCAGGACCAGGTGATCGCCACCGTCAAGGAATCGGGCCTGCGCGGCCGGGGCGGGGCGGGTTTCCCGACCGGCCTGAAGTGGAGCTTCATGCCGCGCCAGTTTCCGGGTCAGAAGCACCTGGTGTGCAACTCCGACGAGGGCGAACCGGGTACCTGCAAGGACCGCGACATCCTGATGTACAACCCGCACATCGTCATCGAAGGCATGGCGATCGCGGCGTTTGCCATGGGCATCAGCGTCGGCTACAACTACATCCACGGCGAGATCTTCGAGGTGTACGAACGCTTCGAGGCCGCCCTGGAAGAGGCCCGCGCCGCCGGCTACCTGGGCGACAACATCCTGGGTTCGGGCTTCTCGTTCCAGTTGCATGCCCACCACGGCTTCGGCGCCTACATCTGCGGCGAGGAAACCGCGCTGCTCGAATCGCTGGAAGGCAAGAAGGGCCAGCCGCGCTTCAAGCCGCCGTTCCCGGCCAGTTTCGGCCTGTACGGCAAGCCCACCACCATCAACAACACCGAAACCTTCGCGGCCGTTCCCTGGATCATCCGCAACGGCGGCGAGGCCTACCTGCAGGTGGGCAAGCCGAACAACGGCGGCACCAAGATCTTCTCGGTCTCGGGCGACGTCAACCGGCCGGGCAACTACGAGATCCCGATGGGTACCTCGTTCGCCCAGTTGCTGGAACTGGCCGGCGGCGTGCGCACCGGCCGCCAGCTCAAGGCCGTGATCCCCGGCGGCTCGTCGGCCCCGGTGCTGCCGGCGCACATCATGATGGAGTGCACCATGGACTACGACTCGATCTCCAAGGCGGGGTCGATGCTGGGTTCGGGCGCCGTGATCGTGATGGACGACAGCCGCTGCATGGTCGAGTCGCTCAAGCGCCTGTCCTACTTCTACATGCACGAGTCCTGCGGCCAGTGCACGCCCTGCCGCGAGGGCACGGGCTGGCTCTGGCGCCTGGTCGACAAGATCCACCGTGGCGAGGGCACCCCCGCCGACATGGACCTGCTGGACAACGTGGCCGAGAACATCATGGGCCGCACCATCTGCGCGCTCGGTGACGCCGCCGCCATGCCGGTGCGTGCCATGCTCAAGCACTTCCGCCACGAGTTTGCGGCCATGATCAAGAGCGATACCGCCAGCACCACCACGGGGCAGGCCGCCTGAACACGACGAGACGCGTAAACATGGTTGAAATCGAACTCGACGGCCAGAAGGTCGAAGTCCCGCCGGGCAGCATGGTGATGCATGCGGCCGAAAAGGCCGGTACCTACATCCCGCACTTCTGCTACCACAAGAAGCTGTCCATCGCCGCCAACTGCCGCATGTGCCTGGTGGATGTGGAGAAAGCGCCCAAGCCCATGCCCGCCTGCGCCACGCCGGTGACCATGGGCATGATCGTGCGCACCAAGTCCGACAAGGCCGTCAAGGCCCAGAAGTCGGTGATGGAATTCCTGCTCATCAACCACCCGCTCGATTGCCCGATCTGCGACCAGGGTGGTGAGTGCCAGTTGCAGGACCTGGCCGTGGGCTATGGTGCCGGTGCCTCGCGTTACCAGGAAGAAAAGCGCGTCGTGTTCCACAAGAACGCGGGACCGCTGATTTCCATGGAGGAAATGAGCCGCTGCATCCACTGCACCCGTTGCGTGCGCTTCGGCCAGGAGATCGCCGGTGTCATGGAACTGGGCATGTCCCACCGCGGCGAGCATTCCGAGATCGAAACCTTCGTCGGCCAGACGGTGGACTCCGAACTCTCGGGCAACATGATCGACATCTGCCCGGTCGGCGCGCTCACCAGCAAGCCCTTCCGCTACAGTGCCCGCACCTGGGAGCTCTCGCGCCGCAAGAGCGTGAGTCCGCACGACGCCACGGGGGCCAACCTGATCGTGCAGGTCAAGAACCAGCGCGTCATGCGCGTGGTACCGCTGGAAAACGAGGCCGTCAACGAATGCTGGATCGCCGACCGCGACCGCTTCTCCTACGAAGCGCTCAACAGTGAGGAACGCCTGACGCAGCCCATGATCAAGCAGGGCGGCGAATGGAAGGCGGTCGACTGGCAGACCGCCCTCGAATACGTGGCCAACGGTCTCAGGCAGATCAAGGCCGACCATGGCGCCAGCGCCATCGGCGTGCTGGCCAGCCCGCACAGCACGGTGGAAGAGCTGGCCCTGGCCGGTGCGCTGGTGCGCGGCCTGGGCAGCGAGAACATCGACAGCCGTCTGCGTCATGCAGATTTCGCCAATCTGGCGCCCGCCGGTGCGGCGCGCTGGCTGGGCACCCCGATCGCCAGCCTGTCGACGCTGCAGCGCGCGCTGGTCATCGGCTCCAACCTGCGCAAGGACCATCCGCTGTTCGCGCAGCGCATCCGCCAGGCCATCCGCAAGGGTGGCGCCCAGGTGTTCGCGCTGAACGCACAGGCGCAGGACTGGGCCATGCCGCTGGCCGGCACCATCGTGGCCGACAGCGCCCGCTGGGTCGCCGCGCTGGCCAACATCGCGGCGGCCGTGGCCGCCGAGCAGGGTGTGCAGTCGCCGGTGGCCGGCCAGGTCACCGACGAGGCCCGCGCCGTGGCCAGGTCGCTGCTGAGTGGCGAGGGCAAGGCCGTGCTGCTGGGCAACGCCGCTGCGCACCATGAGAAGGCATCGAGCCTGCTGGCGCTGGCCAACTGGATCGGCCAGCAGACCGGTGCGAGCGTCGGCTACCTGAGCGAGGCTGCCAACACGGTGGGCGCGCAACTGGTGCGCGCCGTGCCGGGGACCGGCGGTTTGAACGCCACCGAGATGCTCTCGGGCGGCCTGAAAGCGGCCATCCTGCTGAACAACGAACCGGCGCACGACAGCGCCGCCGGGGCCGCGGGTCTGGCGTCGGCCGGCATGGTCGTCACGCTCAGCCCGTTCAAGGCCAATCTGGACATCAGCGATGTGCTGTTGCCGATCTCGCCCTTCACCGAGACCTCGGGCACCTTTGTCAACGCCGAGGGCCGCCTGCAAAGCTTCAACGCCGTGGTGCCGCCGCTGGGCGAGACCCGTCCGGGCTGGAAGGTGCTGCGCGTGCTGGGCAACCTGCTGGGCCTGGCGGGCTTCGATGCCGATTCGTCGCAGGCCGTGCTGGCGGCCGCGCTGCCGGGCGTCGCCGCGGGCGCGTTCGTGGATGCCGCGCGCCTGTCCAATGCCGATACCGTGACCGGACCGGCGGGTGCCGACCTCAATCCGGCCACCACCGAGCCCTGCGTGGCCGCGATCTACGAGCTCGATTCGCTGGTGCGCCGTGCCACTTCGCTGCAA
Organism: Hydrogenophaga sp.; assembly: GCF_028698005.1. GTDB lineage: Bacteria > Pseudomonadota > Gammaproteobacteria > Burkholderiales > Burkholderiaceae_C > Hydrogenophaga. The sequence continues at coordinate 14,857 of NZ_JAQVEJ010000026.1, read as the reverse complement.
CTCACGAGCGACGCACGCGCTGCCCGTGCGGCCGCACAAGGAGCCCGCGCATGATCGACGCGATGTACAACGGAGGCCTGGGCCTCATCGCCGCCGACTGGTGGACCACCGCCGCCTGGCCCGTCATCTGGGCCCTGCTCAAGATCGTGGCCGTGCTGCTGCCGGTGCTCGGCGCCGTGGCCTACCTGACGCTGTGGGAGCGCAAGCTCCTGGGCTTCATGCAGGTGCGCTACGGTCCCAACCGCGTCGGCCCGGCCGGCCTGCTGCAGCCGATCGCCGACGCGCTCAAGCTGCTGACCAAGGAACTGATCCGTCCGTCCGCGGCGTCCAACGGCCTGTTCCGTCTGGGCCCGGTGCTGGCCATCACGCCGGCGCTGGCCGCCTGGGTGGCTGTGCCCTTCGGTCCCGAGGCCGTGATCGCGAACATCAATGCCGGCCTGCTGGTGATCCTGGCGATCACCTCGATCGAGGTCTATGGCGTGATCATCGCCGGCTGGGCCTCGAACTCGAAGTACGCCTTCCTGGGCGCGCTGCGTGCCTCGGCACAGATGGTCAGCTATGAAATCGCCATCGGCTTCTGCTTCCTGGTCGTCGTGATGACCGCCGGCAGTCTGAACCTGGGCGACATCGTGGCCTCGCAGTCGCGCGGCATGGGTGCCGGCATGGGACTGGACTTCCTGTCCTGGAACTGGCTGCCGCTGCTGCCGATCTTCATGGTGTACCTGATCTCCGGCGTGGCCGAGACCAATCGCCACCCCTTCGACGTGGTCGAGGGCGAGGCCGAGATCGTCGCCGGCCACATGGTCGAGTACTCGGGCATGGGCTTTGCCATCTTCTTCCTGGCCGAATACGCCAGCATGTGGCTGGTGTCCATCCTGGCCGTGCTGATGTTCCTCGGTGGCTGGCTGCCGCCCGTGGCCTTCCTGGACTTCATCCCCGGCTGGATCTGGCTGGGCATCAAGACCTTCGTGGTGGTGTCCATGTTCATCTGGATCCGCGCCACCTTCCCCCGTTTCCGCTACGACCAGATCATGCGCCTGGGCTGGAAGATCTTCATCCCCGTCACGCTGGTGTGGCTGCTGCTTGTCGGTGGCCTGATGCAGACCTCGTGGAACATCTGGAACTAAGCAAGCAGGGACCACGACCATGTCAACTACCGCTGTCGCTCCTTTCTCGCTGAAGGATTTCTTCAAGAGTTTCATGTTGGTGGAGCTGTTCAAGGGCATGGCCCTGACCGGCCGCTATGCGCTCAGCCGCAAGGTGACCGTGCAGTTCCCCGAGGAAAAGACGCCGCTGTCGCCGCGCTTCCGCGGCCTGCACGCCCAGCGCCGCTACGAAAACGGCGAGGAGCGCTGCATCGCGTGCAAGCTGTGCGAGGCCATCTGCCCCGCCATGGCGATCACCATCGAGGCCGGCGAGCGCGCCGATGACGGCACCCGCCGCACCACGCGCTACGACATCGACCTGACCAAGTGCATCTTCTGCGGTTTCTGCGAAGAGGCCTGCCCGGTCGACGCCATCGTCGAGACCCACATCTTCGAATACCACGGTGAGAAGCGGGGTGACCTGTACTTCACCAAGGAGATGCTGCTGGCCGTGGGCGACCGCTACGAACCCGAGATCGCCGCTGCCAAGGCGGCCGACGCGAAATACCGCTGAGGCGCGCGAAAGACCCGCACCATGAACTACCAGACCGGTTTTTTCTACCTCTTCGCGGCGGTGCTGCTGTTTGCGGCCTTCCGCGTGATCACGGCACGCAACCCGGTGCATGCCGTGCTCTACCTCATGCTGTCGTTCACGCAGGCCGCGGCGCTGTGGCTCATCCTCAAGGCCGAGTTCCTCGGCATCACCCTGGTGCTGGTGTACCTGGGCGCGGTGATGGTGCTGTTCCTGTTCGTGGTGATGATGCTGGACATCCGCTTCGAGGGTGACCGCTGGAGCTTCTGGCAGAACTTCCCGCTGGCGCTGGTGATCGGCGCGCTGGTGGCCGCCGAGATTGCCGCCGTGACCTGGGTGGGCTTTCCCAAGATCGCCGGTGGCGAGGTTGCCGGGGCCGCCGAGGGCGTGTCCAACACCAAGGCGCTGGGCATCCTGCTGTACACCGAGTACCTGTACCCCATCCAGGTGGCTGCCGTCATCCTGCTCGTGGCCATGCTCACGGCGATCGCCCTGACGCTGCGCCATCGCAAGGACAGCAAGGCCATCAACCCCGGCGACCAGGTGCGCGTGCGCGCCGCCGACCGCCTGGTGGTCGTGCCCATGGCTGCGACCACCCGGCCCGCCGACCCGGCACCGGCCGCCCAGGAGGAAGGCAAGGCATCATGACTCTGACACTCGGACACTTTCTCACGGTCGGCGCGATCCTGTTCGCGCTGTCGGTGATCGGGATCTTCCTCAACCGCAAGAACCTGATCGTGCTGCTCATGGCCATCGAGCTGATGCTGCTGGCCGTCAACATGAACTTCGTGGCCTTCTCGCACTACCTGGGCGACATGCATGGCCAGGTGTTCGTGTTCTTCATCCTGACCGTGGCCGCGGCCGAATCCGCCATCGGCCTGGCCATCCTCGTGCTGTTGTTCCGCAACCGCAGCTCGATCAGCGCCGAGGAACTCAACACGCTCAAGGGTTGAAGCCCGACAAAACAGGCAAGAACAGAGATGAGCACAACCCTCTCCGCAAGTACGCTCCTGGCCGTTCCGCTGGCACCCCTGGTGGGATCGGCGCTCGCCGGCATCCTGGGCACGACCTTCGGTGGCAACGTGATCGGCCGCCGTGCCTCGCACACGCTCACCATCCTGGGTGTCCTGGTGGCCTTCATCCTGTCGGCCATCACGCTCAAGGACGTGATCGGTGGCGCGCGCTTCAACGACACCATCTACCAGTGGATGGTGATCGGCGACCTGACGATGGAAATCGGCTTCATGGTCGATGGCCTCACCGCCATGATGATGTGCGTCGTGACCTTCGTGTCCTTGATGGTGCACATCTACACCATCGGCTACATGGAGGAAGACGCCGGCTACAACCGCTTCTTCGCCTACATCTCGCTGTTCACCTTCTCGATGCTCATGCTGGTCATGAGCAACAACCTGCTGCAGCTGTTCTTCGGCTGGGAGGCGGTGGGCCTGGTCTCGTACCTGCTGATCGGTTTCTGGTTCAACAAGCCGTCCGCCATCTTCGCCAACATGAAGGCCTTCCTGGTCAACCGGGTGGGTGACTTCGGCTTCATCCTCGGCATCGGCCTGATCGTCGCCTACACCGGCACGATGAACTACACCGAGGTGTTCGCCAAGGCGGGCGAGCTGGGTGCGATCGCCTTCCCCTACCCGCTGTGGGGTGGCGAATGGATGCTGATCACCGTGATCTGCATCTGCCTGTTCATCGGCGCCATGGGCAAGAGCGCGCAGTTCCCGCTGCACGTCTGGCTGCCCGACTCGATGGAAGGCCCGACCCCGATCTCCGCGCTGATCCACGCCGCCACCATGGTGACGGCCGGCATCTTCATGGTGGCGCGCATGTCGCCGCTGTTCGAGCTGTCGGACACGGCGCTGAACTTCATTCTGGTGATCGGTGCCATCACGGCCCTGTTCATGGGCTTCCTGGGCATCATCCAGAACGACATCAAGCGTGTGGTGGCCTATTCCACGCTGTCGCAGCTCGGCTACATGACCGTGGCCCTGGGCGCCTCGGCCTACTCGGTGGCGGTGTTCCACCTGATGACGCACGCCTTCTTCAAGGCGCTGCTGTTCCTGGCCGCCGGCTCGGTCATCATCGGCATGCACCACAACCAGGACATCCGCTGGATGGGCAACGTGCGCAAGTACATGCCCATTACCTGGATCACCTCGCTGCTGGGCACGCTGGCGCTGATCGGCACGCCGCTGTTCTCGGGCTTCTACTCGAAGGACTCGATCATCGAGGCGGTGCACTTCAGCAACCTGCCCGCAGCCGGTTTCGCGCACTTCGCGGTGCTGGCCGGCGTGTTCGTGACCTCGTTCTATTCGTTCCGCCTGTACTTCCTGGTGTTCCACGGCCAGGAGCGCTACGACCAGAACCCCGACGCGCACCACGACGACCATCACCACGACGACCACGGCCATGGCCACGATGCCAAGCCGCACGAGTCGCCCTGGGTGGTGACGGTGCCGCTGCTGCTGCTGGCCATCCCCTCGGTGGTGATCGGCTACCTGACGATCGAACCGATGGTGTTCGGCGAGTTCTTCAAGGACGCCATCCACGTTGACGCGTCGGCCCACCCGGCCATGGCCAGGTTCGCCGAGATGTTCCATGGTCCGCTGGCCATGGCGGTGCACGCCCTCTCGACGGCACCGCTGTACCTGGCCCTGGCCGGTGCCGTGGCGGCCTGGTACATGTACCTGGTCAATCCGGCCGTGCCGGCCGCCTTCGCCCGCGCGCTGCGCCCGATCGTGGTGGTGCTGGAGAACAAGTACTACATGGACTGGATCAACGAGAACATCATTGCGCGCGGCGCGCGCCTGATCGGTGTCGGCCTGTGGAAGGGCGGCGACCGTGGCGTGATCGAAGGCGGCGTGGTCAACGCCAGCTGGAAGCTCGTCGATGCCGTCTCGGCCGTGGTGCGCCGTCTGCAGTCCGGCTATCTGTATCACTACGCGCTGATGATGATCCTCGGCGTGGTGCTGTTCATGACCTGGTTCGTGTGGCTGGCCAAATAAGGAGAACAAGAAAATGGGTTTGCTGAGCCTTGCGATCTGGGTGCCGGTGCTGTTCGGCACCGTGCTGCTGGCTTTCGGACGTGACGAACACGCGGGCATGGTGCGCTGGATCGCCCTGATCGGTGCCGTGGCCGGTCTGGCCGTGACCATCCCCGTCTACACGGGCTTCGAGATCGGTTCTGCCGCGATGCAGTTCGTCGAGAAGAGCGCGTGGATCCCGACCTTCAACGTCAACTACCACCTCGGCGTGGACGGCATCTCGCTGTGGCTGGTGCTGCTGACGGCCTTCATCACGGTGATCGTGGTGATCGCCGGCTGGGAAGTGATCACCGAGCGCGTGAACCAGTACATGGGCGCGTTCCTGATCCTCTCGGGCCTGATGATCGGCGTGTTCGCGGCGCAGGACGCGATGCTGTTCTACGTCTTCTTCGAAGCGACGCTGATCCCGATGTACCTGATCATCGGCATCTGGGGTGGCCCGAACAAGATCTACGCCGCGTTCAAGTTCTTCCTGTACACGCTGCTGGGCTCGCTGCTGATGCTGGTGGCGCTGATCTACCTGTACCTGGAATCGGGCGGCAGCTTCGACCTGGCCACCTGGCACAAGCTGCCGCTGGGCAGCCAGGCCCAGACGCTGCTGTTCTTCGCCTTCTTCGCCGCCTTCGCCGTGAAGGTGCCGATGTGGCCGGTGCACACCTGGCTGCCCGACGTGCACGTCGAGGCGCCTACCGGCGGTTCGGCGGTGCTGGCCGCGATCATGCTCAAGCTCGGTGCCTACGGCTTCCTGCGTTTTTCGCTGCCGATCCTGCCCGACGCCTCGCACGAGTGGGCCGGTCTGATGATCGTGCTGTCGCTGGTGGCCGTGATCTACGTCGGCCTGGTGGCGATGGTGCAGCAGGACATGAAAAAGCTGGTGGCCTACTCGTCGGTCGCGCACATGGGTTTCGTGACGCTGGGCTTCTTCGTCTTCAACGACCTGGGCGTCTCGGGTGCGATCGTGCAGATGATCGCCCACGGCTTCGTCTCGGCCGCGATGTTCCTGGCCATCGGCGTGCTGTACGACCGCGTGCACTCGCGTGAAATCGCCGCCTACGGGGGCGTGGTCAACACCATGCCGCGCTTCGCCGCCTTTGCCCTGCTGTTCACGATGGCCAACTGCGGCCTGCCGGGCACGGCCGGTTTCGTGGGCGAGTGGATGGTGATCATCGCCGCCGTCAAGGCCAACTTCTGGATCGGCCTGCTGGCCGCCTCGGCCCTGATTTTCGGCGCCGCCTACTCGCTGTGGATGTTCAAGCGCGTGTACCTCGGTGCGCCGGCCAACGACCACGTCAAGGCACTCAAGGACATCGGCGCGCGCGAATTCCTGGTGATGGGGCTGCTGGCGGTCATGGTGCTGTACATGGGCATCCATCCCAAGCCGTTCACCGACGTGATGGATGCCTCGGTGGCCGAGCTGCTGCGCCACGTGGCGGTGTCCAAGCTGAACTGAGGCCGCCTGGCAAGAAAGACAAGAGAGCGTTCACATGATTGACAACGTCAGCTGGGTCGTGGCGTACCCTGAAATCCTGTTGCTGGTGATGGCCTGCGTGATTGCGCTGCTGGACCTGGGGGTCAAGTCGCCGCTGCGCGGCGCCACCTACCTGCTCACGCTCGCCACGCTGGCGGTGGTGGCCTTGCTCACCGGCAACTATGCGTCCTCGGGCATGATCGCGCAGGGCTTCGGCGGCATGGTGGTCAGCGACCCCATGGGCAACTGGCTCAAGTGCTTCGCGTCCATCGCGATGTTCGTGACCGTCGTGTACGGCCGCCGCTACTCGGGCGACCGCGAGATGCTGCAGCGCGGCGGTGACCTGTTCACCCTGGGGCTGTTTTCGCTGCTGGGCATGTTCGTGATGATCTCGGGTCACAACTTCCTGGTGATCTACCTGGGTCTGGAGCTGCTCACGCTGTCGAGCTATGCGCTGGTGGCGCTGCGCCGCGACGATCTGCGCGCGACCGAGGCCGCGATGAAGTACTTCGTGCTCGGCGCGCTGGCCAGCGGCTTCCTGCTGTACGGCCTGTCCATGGTCTATGGCGCGACCGGCTCGCTCGACGTCTCGGGGGTGCTGCAGGCCATCGGCGGCGGCGAGGACACCCTGCGCGGTTCGCGCCAGGTGCTGGTGCTGGGGCTGGTGTTCGTGGTGGCCGGCCTGGCGTTCAAGCTGGGGGTGGTGCCGTTCCACATGTGGGTGCCCGATGTCTACCACGGCGCACCGACCTCGGTCACGCTGTTGCTCGGTGGTGCCCCCAAGCTGGCGGCCTTCGCGATCGTGATCCGCCTGCTGGTCGAAGGCATGGCGAACCTGGCCATCGACTGGCAGCAGATGCTGGCGGTCCTTGCCGTGGCCTCGCTGCTGGTGGGCAACCTGGCGGCCATCGCCCAGACCAACCTCAAGCGCATGCTGGCGTTCTCGACCATCGCGCAGATGGGCTTCATGCTCGTGGCGCTCGTGGCCGGCGTGGGCGCCGACACCGGCAACATGGCCAACGCCTACGGCTCCGCCATGTTCTACGTGGTGACCTACGTGCTGACCACGCTGGGCACCTTCGGCGTCATCCTGCTGCTCTCGCGCAGCGGTTTCGAGTCGGAGGAGATCGCCGATCTGGCCGGTCTGAACCGCCGCAGCCCGCTGTACGCCGGCATCATGGCCATCTGCATGTTCTCGCTGGCCGGCGTTCCGCCGCTGGTGGGCTTCTACGCCAAGCTGGCGGTGCTGCAGGCCCTGCTGGCCGGTGGCCAGGCCTGGCACATCGGTCTGGCCGTGTTCGCGGTGATGATGTCGCTGATTGGCGCGTTCTACTACCTGCGTCTGGTCAAGGTCATGTACTTCGATGGCGCGGCGCAGACGGCCGCGATTGAGGCCGGCATGGACGTGCGTTCGCTGCTGTCGCTCAACGGCGCACTGGTGCTGCTGCTCGGCATCGTGCCCGGTGGCCTGATGGCACTGTGTGCCCAGGCGATCACGGCGCTGCTGGCCTGAGCGGCGCACGCTTGGGCTGGCGCTCCCGATGACACTGTCCTTTTCCGTCTGGCTGGTCATCCTGGCCGCCCTGGTGGCGGCCAATCTGCCGTTTTTCAATGACCGCGTGCTGGCGCTCGGTCCACGGCGCACGCCCAAGACGCTGTGGTGGCGTCTGTGCGAGCTGGTGGTCTGCTACGGGCTGGTGGGGGCGCTGGGTCTGGCGCTGGAACACTCGGCCGGACAGATCTACCCGCAGGGCTGGGAGTTCTATGCCACCACGGCGGCACTGTTCCTGACCTTCGCCTTCCCCGGTTTCACCTGGCGTTACCTGTACCGCCGGCGGCGCTGAACATGGGACACGCGCAGGACGGTGACCGGCATCTGAGGGAGACCCCCGTCGGGCGGCAGGAGCTGCTGCGGGGCCACTTCCTGCATGTGGTGCGCGATGATGTGTCGCTGCCCTCCGGACGAACGGCGACCCGGGAGTACGTGCTGCACCCGGGCGCGGTGATGGTCATCGGTCTGCTCGACGACGGCCAGGTGGTGATGGAGCGGCAGTACCGGCACCCGATGGGCGAGGTGCTGCTGGAAATGCCGGCCGGCAAGCTGGACCCTGGCGAGGGCAGCCTCGCCTGCGCACGGCGCGAGCTGCGGGAAGAAACCGGCTACGCCGCACGCGAATGGGCCTTTGCCTGCCAGCTGGCACCGACGGTGGCCTATTCGGACGAGCGCATCGATGTCTGGTTCGCCCGCGGGCTGACGCCGGGCGAGCGCCGGCTCGACGAGGGCGAGTTCCTTGACGTGCTGACCATGCCGTCGCACGAGGTGCTGGCGGCCTGCCGTGACGGGCGCATCATCGATTCCAAGACCCTGGTCGGGGCCTTGTGGCTGCAGAACGTGCTGTCCGGCGCCTGGCCGCTCGACTGGTCGGGCGCGATGCCGGCAGGGTTGGCGCGATAGGCCGATAATCGGAGCCATGAAGGTTCTGGACCTGCAATGCGAGCGCCAGCATGTGTTTGAAGGCTGGTTCGCCTCCGAGGAAGACTACCACCAGCAGCTTGAGCGCGGGCTGCTGAGCTGCCCCGTGTGCGGCGCGACCGCGGTGCAGAAGATGCTGTCGGCACCGCGCCTGAACCTGGGCCGCGGCGACGGCGTCGCCACCGGTGAGGCCCCCGCGCCACAGCCGGCGGCCGGCAGCCAGGGCGCACCCGCCGGCCTGCAGGCCCAGGTGCTGCGCGCCATGCGTGAGCTGATCGCACGCACCGAAGACGTGGGCGAGCGCTTCGCCGACGAGGCGCGCGCCATGCACCACGGCGAGATCGAGCAACGCAGCATCCGCGGCCGCACCACCCCGGACGTCGCCCGCGAACTGATCGACGAGGGCATCGACATCCTCCCCCTGCCCGACCTGCCGGCAGTGAAGGAAACGCTGCAGTAAAGCCTGATCCCCCCTCGAAGCGCCGAAGGCGCGCCACGGAGGGGGCGGCCGCGTCAGCGGCGCAGGGGGGAGTTCACGGATACAACCCGCGCATCTCGCGTGCGTGCAGGATGCGCTGGCAGGCCACGATGAAGGTGGCGGTGCGCAGGCTGACCTTGTGCTCCTGGGCCACCTGCCAGATGGCGCCGAAGGCGCCCTTCATGATGCGCACCAGTCGCTCGTTGATTTCATCCTCGCTCCAGAAGAAGCTGGAGAAATCCTGCACCCACTCGAAGTAGCTCACGGTGACGCCGCCGGCGTTGGCGATCACGTCGGGCAGCACCAGCACGCCCTTGTCGGCCAGGATGTCGTCGGCCTCGGGCGTGGTCGGGCCGTTGGCGCCCTCGATCACCATGCGGGCCTGGATGCGGCCGGCGTTGTGCTCGGTGATCTGGCCTTCGAGCGCGGCGGGAATCAGGATGTCGCACGGCACGCCCCAGAAATCGTCGGCCGTGATGGCCTCGGCACCCGGGAAGCCGCCTACGCAGCCATGCTCCTTCACGTAGGCGAGCACGGCGGGCACATCCAGACCACCCGCGTGGTGGATGCTGCCGGTGTGGTCCTGCACCGCCACGACCTTGGCACCCGCTTCGGCGAACAGGCGGCCGGCCGTGCCGCCCACGTTGCCGAAACCCTGCACGGCCACGCGGGCGCCTTCGACCGGCAGGCCGGTGAGCCGGGCCGCCTCGACACCGACCGTGAACACGCCGCGCCCGGTGGCCTCGATGCGGCCGAGCGAGCCGCCCAGGTCCACCGGTTTGCCGGTGACGACGCCGGTGGCGGTGGCGCCCACGTTCATCGAGTAGGTGTCCATCATCCAGGCCATGATCTGGCCGTTGGTGTTGACGTCGGGGGCCGGGATGTCCTTGGTCGGGCCGATCAGGATGCCGATCTCGCTGGTGTAGCGGCGCGTGAGGCGTTCCAGTTCACCGCGCGAGAGGGTGCGCGGGTCGACGCGCACACCGCCCTTGGCGCCGCCGTAGGGGACATTGACGGCGGCGTTCTTGATGCTCATCCAGGCCGACAGGGCCATGACCTCGGACAGGGTCACGTCCTGGTGGAAGCGCACGCCGCCCTTGCCCGGGCCGCGGCTGGTGTTGTGTTGCACGCGGTAGCCCTCGAAGTGGGCGATGGTGCCGTTGTCCAGTTCAATGGGCACGTCCACCACCAGGATGCGCTTGGGGCGCTTGAGCGTCTCGACCCAGCGCGCCAGCGGGCCCAGGTAGGGCGTGACGCGGTCGATCTGTTGCAGGTAGATGCCCCAGGGGCCGACATGGGCCGGATCGAGGTAGGAGGGCAAGGCGTGGGTCAGCGGGGTGGTCGGCATGGCGGGACTGGCGGATGGACGGAAGGGACCGGCGCGCGCACGCCGGTTGTCGCCACCACTGTAGTCAGTGGTGCCTGGTCTGTCCAAGGCCGGCTTGTGATGCCGTCATGCAGCGCCTGCATGACGCGCGCCCGCAGGGCGCTCAGGCGTTGAACTGCAGCGAGGCCAGGTGCGCATACAGCCCCTGGCGGGCCAGCAGCTCGTCGTGCGTGCCCTGTTCGGCGATGCGGCCGTGGTCGAGCACGACGATGCGGTCGGCGCGGCGCACGGTGGCCAGTCGGTGGGCGACGACGAGCGTGGTGCGGCCCTGCATGGCGGTGTCGAGCGCGGCCTGGACCATGCGCTCGCTCTGGGCGTCGAGCGCACTGGTGGCCTCGTCGAGCAGCAGCAGGGGCGGGTTCTTGAGCATGGCGCGCGCGATCGCGATGCGCTGGCGCTGCCCGCCCGACAGGCGCACGCCGCGCTCGCCCAGGAAGGTGTCGTAGCCCTCGGGCAAGGCGCGGATGAACTCGTCGGCGAAGGCGGCGCGGGCGGCAGCGCGCACCTCGTCGTCGCTGGCCCCGGGCCGGCCGTAGCGGATGTTGTCGAGGGCACTGGCCGAGAAGATGACCGGGTCCTGCGGGACGGTGCCGACGCGCCCGCGCAGATCGGCCAGCGCGAGCTCATTGATGGGCACGCCGTCGAGCAGGATGCGGCCCGCGCCGGGATCGTAAAAGCGCTGCAGCAACTGGAACACGGTGGTCTTGCCGGCCCCGCTCGGGCCGACCAGGGCCACGGTCTGGCCGGGCTCGATGGTGAGGTCGAAGGCGTCAAGCGCGGCCTGCGCCGGGCGCGAGGGGTAGTGGAAGCGCACCTGCTCGAAGCGCACCCGGCTGCCACCATGGACCGCGGGCAGGGTCCGTGGCTGGACAGGCTCCTGCACCGGCGAGCGGCTCGCCAGCAGCTCCATCAGCCGCTCGCTGGCGCCGGCGGCGCGCAGCAGGTCGCCATAGACCTCGCCCCAGACGGCCACGGCACCGGCGAAGAGAATCACCAGCACCACGGCCTGCCCGAGCTGGCCGGCGCTCATGGTGCCGGCCAGGACCGCCTGCGTGCCCTGGTACAGGCCCCAGAGGATGAGCGCCGCGTTGGCGATGATGATGAAGGCCACCAGCACCGAGCGCGCGCGGCTGCGGCGTACCGCGGTGCGGAAGGCGTGCTCGGCGGCCTCGTCGAAGCGGCCGGCCTCGCGGTCTTCGGCGGTGTAGCTTTGCACCATGGGGATGGCGTTGAGCACCTCGGCCGCGATGGCGCTGGCGTCGGCCACGCGGTCCTGGCTGGCGCGCGAGAGGCGCCGCACGCGCCGGCCCCACCACATGGCCGGCAACACCACGAGCACGATCACCAGCAGCACCTGGACCATGACCATGGGGTGGGCCCAGACCAGCATGGCCAGCGCGCCCAGCCCGGTGATGGCGTTGCGCAGCCCCATCGACAGCGAGGAACCGATGACGGTCTGGACCAGGGTGGTGTCGGTGGTCAGGCGGCTGAGCACCTCGCCGGTGCGGGTGGTCTCGAAGAAGGCCGGACTCTGGCGCAGCACGTGGCCGTAGACGGCGCTGCGCACGTCGGCCGTGACGCGCTCGCCCAGCCAGCTCATGATGTAGAAGCGCGACGCCGAGGCCACGCCCAGCAGCACGGCGACGCCGAACACGTCGAGGAAGTGCCCGCGCAGGGCCATGGCCTGGGCGCCGCGGTCGGCCTGCAGTCCACCGTCGATCAGGTGGCGCAACGCGACCGGGAACAGCAAGGTGGCGGTGGCGGCCAGCAGCAGGAACAGCAGCGCCAGGCCGACCTGCCAGCGGTAGGGGCGCACGAAGGGCCACAGGCCGGAGAGCGAGCGTGGGGGTGGGGTCCGCGGGGAGGTGTCCTCGGTGTTCATGGTGTCGGGCAGTTTACGGCGGCCGCGGCGGGAACGTGGCACGATGTGGGGGTGTGACGACCAGAAGCCGGCCGACGCCCGCCGGACCGGCTCACGATGACGAAGGAGACGAGCCATGAGCAGCCAGCCGCCGACCCGGGACGAGACGCGCTACCGCAGCTTTGCCGCGTTCTACCCGTTCTACCTGAGCGAGCACCGGCACCCGGTGTCGCGCCGCCTGCACTTCATCGGCAGCAGCATCGGACTGGTCCTGCTGGCATTGGCCATCCTGTGGCAGAACGGGTGGCTGGTGCTGGCCGGGCTGGTGCAGGGCTATGCCTTCGCCTGGGTGGGGCACTTCTTTTTCGAGCACAACCGACCGGCCACGTTCAAGTACCCGCTGTACAGCTTCATGGGGGACTGGCGCATGTGGTGGGAAATCCTGACGCGCCAGCGCGCGTTCTGAGCGGCCGCGGCGTGCCGCATCAGAGCACCAGGCGACGCGCGTAGCCGGTCATCTCCAGGTAGCCGCGGCCGACGACCCTGCCGCTGGCATCGAGCAGCTCCGACAGGCCCTCCCAGTAGATGGCACCGGTGCTGGCGCGGTCGTCAAGCTCCTGGGCGTCGGCCACGGCGCGGATGGCAAAGCGCCCCGCCGGCGTGTCGAGCTGCCACTCGACCGGATAGGGGGCGCCGGTGCGCGGGCTGATCCAGACGCGGCCGGGCCGCCAGCGGACCTCGTGCGGGTCGAAAACCCGGGCTGGGGCGTCGGCGCCACCGGGGCGCCAGGAGCCGCCGGCCCAGACCGCGCTGCCGTCGGCGCGGCGCAGCCGGAAGACGGTGAGGCTGCTGCCGTCGGCCAGGTTCATGCCGGTCCAGTCCCAGCCCACGGCCTCGGGGTGCATCAGGGCCTCGCTCCACTCGTGGTCGAGCCAGGCCCGGCCCTGCACGCGGAGGGTGCGGCCGTGTTCGCCGGCGCGCAGCGTGCCCGTCACCGCCAATTGCGGGTGCGACACGTAAAAGCTGGCCTGGGCGGGGTCCGGCCCCTTGCGCGAAAAGCCCTGGTCGCCCTGCAGCAGCAGCGGCTGGGTCGGGCGGGCATTCAGGTCGATGGCCAGGTCACGCTCGTCGATGCGGGCACGGTAGATGCCGTCGGCCGCCTCGCGCACGAAGGACCAGCCGCGCAGGTGCACGGCGGTGTCGGTTTCGCTGGCGAACACGGCGCGGGGGCCGGGGGCGCCGCCGGGCGGCAGGCCGTTCCAGCGCGCGATGCGCTGGGCGTGGGTCAGACGGCGGGCGGTGGCGTCGGTGATGGCGGCATGGGCGAACAGCAACTGGCGCGCGGCCAGGCGGCCGTCGAGCCCGGCAGAGCTGTCCACGCGGCTGCGGAAGAACGTGACCTGGAAACCCCAGGCGGGAGGCGCATCGTCCGGTGCGCCCTCGGCCTGCGCGTGGCCCGTGAGGTACCACCATTCGGTGCGGGTGTCGTTGTGGCTGCCGTGATCGCGTGGGAACACCAGGGGGCGTGGCGCCAGCGCGCGGGGTGCCGGCGTGCCGGCCCGCGACGGCATGGCCAGCGCCGCAGCGGCCAGGACCAGCCACGCGCGGCGGCGCACGGGCAGGAACGGAGGTGGCGCGGGGGGCATCGGCATCACCAGTCCTCCTTCACGGCCTGCACGGCGTCGCGGCTGGCGGCGGCGCGGCCCGCGAGCCAGGCGGTGGCGGTGCCGGCCGCCACGACGGCGGCGCACAGGGCCGCCAGCCGGCCCGCCGGCAGACTCATGTCCATGGTCCAGTGAAAGCTCTGCGGATTGACGACATGCACCAGGATGGCGCTGACCAGCAGGCCCAGCAGCAGGCCGGCCAGGGCGCCGAGCACCGTCCAGGCCAGACCCTCGGCGGCCACCACCTGCAGGATCTGGCGCCGCGTCAGGCCCAGGTGGGCGAGCAGGCCGAACTCGCGCCGCCGTGCCAGCACCTGGGCGCTGAAACTGGCGGCGACGCCGAACAGGCCGATGCCGATGGCCACGGCCTGCAGCCACCCGGTGACGGCGAAGCTGCGGTCGAAGATGCGCAGCGAGGTGGCGCGCAACTCGCCGGCCGAGGCGAATTCGAGCAGATCACCGTTGCCGTGGCGCGCCGCGATGGCGCGGATGGCGCCGCGCACGGCGTCTTCGTCGGCGCCTTCAGGGAGGTGGATCGCCAGCTCGTTGACGCGGCGGTCGCCGGTGATGCGTGTGAAGTCGCTCAGGTCGATGGCGATGCTGCCGTGCTGGCGGGCGTAGTCGCGCCAGACGCCGGCCACGAAGAAGGCCACGGGTTCGCGCAGCGCCAGCGCACCGGCCAGCGCGGTCAGCCACTGGCCCGGGTGCACCCCATGCAGGTCGGCCATGGTCTCGCTGACATAGACGGGCACGACGGCCTCGCCTTGTGGGCCTGCCTTGGGCACGGGTGTTT
>NZ_JAQVEJ010000166.1 GCF_028698005.1 Hydrogenophaga sp. | reverse complement strand
TTAGAGGGCGCCAGCCCCCCGGCCACCCGGTGACACCGGCGGCCTCGACGCGCCGTGGCGCAGCAGGAGACAAGTACATTGAACGATGCCCTGACCTACCCCAGTGACAGCGACCTGCGGCGCCTGTTGCGCTTCGAGCCGGACAGTGGCGCCATCTGGCTGGGCGAGCGGCGCATGCTGCTGCTGCACACCGCGGCGCTGGCGGCGCTGCGCCAGGATCTCATCCGCTCGGTCGGCGGTGAGCATGCGCGGCGACTGCTCACGCGCATGGGCTATGCCTGCGGCCTGCACGACGCCGGATTTGCGCGCCAGACCCGGGGCGGCAAAGGGCTGGAGGACATGTTCCTGGTCGGGCCGCAACTGCACATGCTCGAAGGGGCGGCGCGCGTCACGCCGGTGCGCCTGAAGGCCGACATCGAGGCCGGTCAGTTCGATGGCGCGTTCCGCTGGGACGATTCGTGGGAAGCCCACGCCCACCGCACGGCCTTCGGCATCGCGGACGAACCCTCGTGCTGGACGCTGCTCGGCTATGCCAGCGGTTACACCAGCGCGTTCATGGGTCGGCTCATCCTGTTCAAGGAAACCCATTGCGCCGCCTGCGGCGACGAACACTGCCTGATCGAGGGCCGGCCGATCGACGAGTGGCCCGATGGTGATGCCCATCGTCACTATTTCGAGGACGACTCGCTGCTGGACACCATCGATGCCCTGAGCCAGCAGGTCGAGGCACTGAAAACGACGCTCTCGCCACCGGTGTCCGGCGGCATGCTGGTGGGCCAGTCGCCGGCCTTTCGGGCGGCGCACGAGCTGATGCGGCGCGCCGCGGCCACCCAGGTCACGGTCCTGCTGACCGGCGAGACCGGTGTGGGCAAGGAGCGCTTTGCGCGCGCACTGCACGCCCACTCGGACCGCGCGCAGGGGCCCTTCGTCGCCGTCAACTGCGCGGCGCTGCCCACCGAGCTCATCGAGGCCGAGCTGTTTGGCGTCGAGAAGGGCGCCTTCACGGGCGCGCACGCGTCGCGTGCCGGCCGCTTCGAGCGCGCCGACGGTGGCACGCTGTTTCTCGACGAGGTGGGCGACCTGCCGCTGCCGGCGCAGGCCAAGCTGCTGCGCGTGCTGCAGGACGGCGAGATCGAACGCCTGGGCGCCGAAACCGGGCGCCAGGTCAATGTGCGGCTGGTGGCGGCGACCAACGTCGACCTGCTCGGCGCGGTGGAGCGGGGGCTGTTCCGGCGCGACCTGCTGTACCGCCTGAACGTGTACCCGATCTGCATCCCGCCGCTGCGCGAGCGCATCGGCGACATCGAGGCCCTGGCCGGGCACCTGCTCACGCGCTTCACCGCCGTCCACAACAAGCGGCTGGCCGGTTTCGGTGATCGCGCGCTGCAGACCCTGTTGCACCACGACTGGCCCGGCAATGTGCGCGAGCTGGAAAACCTGGTCGAGCGCGGCGTCATCCTGGCACCCCAGGGCGGGTTCGTCGAGGCAGAGCACCTGTTTCCCAACCAGCCGACGCCGCCGCACGACAGCCCGGACGGGCAAGGCCGGCTGGCGCGGCAGTCCTCTGACAGCGAGCTGGCGCTGTGCGAACGCATTCTGGAAAGCCGGACCCCGATCGCGGAGCTGGAGGCGATGGTGCTGAACCTGGCGGTCGAACGCAGTGCCGGCAACCTCGCGGGCGCGGCGCGATTGCTGGGCATGACGCGGGCACAACTGGCTTACCGGCTCAAGCGCAACCAGCCTGGCAGTGGCGACGACGATTGAACATGTCACCAGATCTGATGCTGCACGCCGATGTGGGGGGGCCGGCCAGGGCCCGTGATGAGGTCGCGCCGCGGACGCTGACCGAACGTGCCTACCGCGCCCTGCGCCACGACATCGTGTGCGGCCGGCTGGAGCCGGGTCAGCGCTTGCGGGTCGAGCACCTGCGCAACGACTATGGTGTGGGCGCGGGCACCCTGCGTGAGGCACTGGCCCTGCTGGTGTCCGATGCGCTGGTCACGGTCGAGGGACAGCGTGGCTACCGGGTCAGCGCCATTTCTCTGTCCGACCTGCGGGACCTGACCGAGACGCGGGTCCGGCTCGAAACCGAGGCCCTGCGGCAATCGATCCGCCTCGGTGATGCGGCCTGGGAGTCCGCGCTGCGCGACAGCTATGCGCACCTGAGCGAGATCGAGCGCCAGGGGCCCGGGCACCACCCGGTCCAGTGGGAGCTGGCCAACCGGCGCTTCCACGACACCCTGATCGCCGGCTATTGCTCGCCATGGACGCTCCATCTGCTGAGCATCCTCTACCGTCACGGAGAGCGCTACCGCCATGTGGCGCTGCGCCTGGGCGCCAGGCCGGGTGTCGGGCGCGACGTGCATGCCGAGCACCAGGCCATCTTCGAGGCGGCGCTGGCACGCCAGGAGGCGCGCGCCGCCCTGGCCCTGGAGGTGCACATCCGCCTGACCTGCGACATCCTCACCCAGCATGCCCGCCAGCGCGGGCCGGCGCCGGCCCTTTAGGGCCTGTCCACACCGGGCTCGCGCCGGCGGAACATGCCATAGCCATCCATGTGCAGCACCTTCTCGCCGTGCTGGTTGTACATCTCCCAGAGCGTGCGTGCCAGGCCGACGTCGGGCCGCCTGCTCATCGGGCGCTTCTCGACGATGGTGGACGTCAGGCGCAGCACGTCGCCGGGGTAGACCGGCCTGGTCCACTTCAGGCTTTCCAGGCCCGGCGAGCCCAGGCTCGATGTTTCATGCAGGAAGTTGGTCACCATCAGCCGCATGGCCAGGGCGCAGGTATGCCAGCCGCTGGCGCTCAGGCCGCCGAACACCGAGGCCCTGCCGGCTTCCTCGCTCAGGTGGAAGGGTTGCGGGTCGAACTGGGTGGCGAAGGCGATGATTTCTTCCCGCGTGGGTGAGAGGCTACCCAAGTCGCGTGTCTGGCCAACTACCAGATCTTCCCACCAGATTTTGATGTTGGGGCTATGCTCGGGCGTGGTGGCTGTCATGGTATGGCGTTCTCAGGATCGTCGGCGATGGCAGTTTGCTGCAGCCGGGCACCTTATACGAGTGCGGCGCGCGCATGCGTCACGCACCGGACTGTCCGCTGATCTTTCGTTTTCCTTCCTTGTTTCATTGTTGTTCAGGAGACTTCATGGGTCAGTTCATCGATCTCACCGCCGCTGATGGTTTCACTTTCCCTGCCTACGTGGCTCAGCCCGCCGGGCCGGCCAAGGGCGGACTGGTGGTCCTGCAGGAGATTTTCGGCGTCAACAGCCACATCCGCGAGGTGGCCGACGGCTATGCTGCCGACGGCTACGCCGTGGTGGCGCCAGCGATCTTTCACCGGGTCCAGGCCGGTGTCGAGCTCGGTTACGCCGAGGCCGACATGAAGGCCGGCATGGGGCTCAAGGCGGCGGTCGAGGCCCTGCCGGCACCTGGCGTGCTGGCCGACATCCAGGCCGCCATCGCCCATGCCGCCCAGGCCGGGAAAGTGGGCATCATGGGCTACTGCTGGGGTGGCTTGCTGAGCTGGCGCGCAGCCTGCCTGCTCGATGGCCTGTCGGCGGCCGTGTCCTACTATGGCGGCGGCATGACCAGTGAGGCCGAGGCGGCGCGCCAGCCCAAGGTGCCGGTGCTGGCCCACTTCGGCGAGCAGGACCACTGGATTCCGCTGGACAGCGTCGAGGCCTTCCGCCGCGCCCAGCCCGGTGCCGAGGTCCACGTTTATCCGGCCAACCATGGTTTCAACTGCGACCACCGTGGCGCCTACGACGCGGCTGCCGCCAAGCTCGCGCGCGAGCGCACCCTGGCCTTCCTGGCCAAGCACATCGGTTGACAGATGGTGTCGCGCGCCCGCCGTGCCGGGCGCGTGGGTCAGGCGCGCAGCAGGCGCGCCGCGTCGCGGGCGAAATAGGTCAAGACGCCATCGGCGCCGGCGCGCTTGAATGCCAGCAGCGACTCCATCATCACCGCGTCATGATCGAGCCAGCCGTTTTGCGCCGCGGCCTTGATCATGGCGTACTCGCCGCTGACCTGGTAGGCGAAAGTGGGCATGCCGAATTCATCCTTGACCCGGCGCACGATGTCCAGGTAGGGCATGCCGGGCTTGACCATCACCATGTCGGCGCCCTCGGCAATGTCCAGCGCCACTTCGCGCAGCGCTTCGTTGCTGTTGCCCGGGTCCATCTGGTAGACCTTCTTGTCGGCCTTGCCCAGGTTGGCCGCCGAGCCCACCGCGTCGCGGAACGGGCCATAGAAGGCGCTGGCGTACTTGGCGCTGTAGGCCATGATGCGCGTGAGCGTGTGCCCGCTCTGTTCCAGCGCCTGGCGGACGGCGCCGATGCGGCCGTCCATCATGTCGCTGGGGGCCACGATGTCCACGCCGGCCTCGGCCTGTGCCATCGCCTGGCGCACCAGGATGGCCACCGTCTCCTCGTTGAGGATGTAGTTGTGTTCATCCAGTACACCGTCCTGGCCGTGGCTGGTGTACGGGTCCAGCGCCACGTCGGTCATCACGCCCAGTTCGGGAAAGTGCTGCTTGAGGGCGCGTACGACGCGCGGGATCAGGCCGTCCGGGTTGGCCGCCTCGGCGCCGTCCGGCGTCTTGAGCGACGGGTCGATGGCCGGGAACAGGGCCAGCACCGGGATGCCCAGTTTCACGCAATCCTCGGCGACGGGCAACAGCAGGTCCAGGCTCAGGCGTTCCACGCCGGGCATGGATGCCACGGCCTCGTGGCGACCTTGTCCCTCGTGCACGAACACCGGGTAGATCAGATCCGAAGGGTGCAGCCGGTGCTCGCGCACCAGCTCGCGACTGAAGGCGTCGCGGCGCAGGCGACGAGGGCGGGAGAGGGGGAAGGGCGGGGGCGTATGCATGGGGCTATTGTGGCAAATCGGCTCTGTCCTGGTGCGTCCGGCCGAACGCTGACGACAGGAAGCGAAAAGTAACAAAATATTGAAATGTTTAGCTGAATGTGTTGAACTCCGCCCGATGCAGGAACGAGGGCTTCGTTGCCTGCCTTGGATGTGTCCTTCGGCGCGTCGTTCCTGCCGTGACCTCGCGCCCCTGTCTGGCGCCCTGGTCAAACACCACTGCCTGCGCTCATCATGTTGTCCACGCAAAAACCTCTGACATCGGCCGGCAAGCCGGCCGCCACTGCCGCCGACCCGGACGCCTGGACCCTGGACAGCCACTGGCCGGCGCTGGTGGCCGGCCTGGCCGGCCAGGTCACCGAAGGGGTCAGCCTGCTGCAGCACCACCTGGACCAGTTGCTGGGCAAGGAGCGCCTGTCCTCGCTGGAGCACCGCCTGCTCACGGTTCTGGTCGAGCGCATCAAGCTGGCCGGGGTCAGTGCGCAGCAGATCCAGCGTTTCTACGGTGGCCGCATCCGCCAGTCGCACGAGAAGGTCGATATGGCCGATCTGGTGGAAAGCGTGCTGCAGGAGCGCAAGGGCGAAATGGGTGCCGTCGGCATCGTGCTGCGCCGCAAACTCAAACCGGTGGATGTGCTGATCGATCCCACCGTCGCCCATACGCTGGTCAATGCCGTGCTCGACTGGAGCGTCCCCTTCGGCAACCGGGTCGATGTGCGGCTGGACCTCAACCACTGGCCACCCCATGCGCGGCTGCAGGTGCGTGCCAGCAGCGACGGGCTGCCGCCGTCCAGCGCGGCCTCGCCGGACAACCTCAGCTGGATGCTCATGCGCCAGATCGCCCACACCGCCGGCGGCATCGAGCTCACGCGGGAGATCACCGAGGAAGGGGCCAGCCTCACGCTCATGTTCACGCGCACCGTGCAGGCCGTGGATGGCATCTCGGCGGTCGATCTGTCGGACGAGCACTCGACGACATTCCGGTCGTTGCAGGGGGTGTATGTGCTGACCATCTCGCCCAGCCTGCAGATCCGGGCCGCCGTGCGCGACGCCTTGCGGGAGATTGGCATTGCCTCCGACAGTGTCGTGAACTTGCAACAGGCACGTGAAGCCATACGGGCGCGCATGCCCAACCTCGTGGTGATCGACGCCGAACTGAAGGGCGACGATTTCGAGGTCTTTCACCGTGATGTGCTGCGTGAGGTTTTCGAGCTGCCCTTTGTCGAGATCTCGCCCGACGACAGCTCGTTCGACATGTCCGGCTTCGGAGAGTATTCCATGGCCAAGGTGGGGCGTGGCAACATCCGTGAAGCCCTGGGCACGGCCGTGATGTTCGAGCTCGCCAAGATGATGTGATGTGTCGCGCTATTGCCCGATAGCCCGATAGGGTGTCAGGGCTTCCCACAAATTTGGGAATTGCAGTAACATTATTGATGGGCGAACCGCAAGGGGAGCCCCCCGCTTTTCCTCCCTGAGCGGGTGCCTTATGTGTGACAGCAAAAAGGCTTCCCAACCCGGCCCCCTGGCCGGGTTCTTTTTT
>NZ_JAQVEJ010000165.1 GCF_028698005.1 Hydrogenophaga sp. | reverse complement strand
TGGCCCACCTGTGGCTGGTGCCGAACCCGCCGCACAACCCCCAGGGGGACTTCGGGCTCTCACCCGAGGGGTTGGCGCTCAACACCGCGGAGGGCGAGCGCTGGACCTTCAGCACCATCGCGCTGTACCGGCGCGCCCTGTTCGAGCCGCCCTGGTGCACCATCCTGCCCGGCAACCCCCAGGGCACGGCCTCACCGCTGGCGACGCTGCTGCGCCACGCCATGGACGCCGGCCGCGTCAGCGCCGAGGTCTATGCCGGCGGCTGGACCGACGTCGGCACGCCCGAGCGGCTGGCGCAGCTCAACGCCTGATCCTGCCTCCGCCGCGATGCAGCGCCCGGCGCATGGTCACGGGCGTGGCGGCCCAACTGCCAGGCGGGGCGCCGGCGCGGCGCGCGCGCATCCGCTAAGCTGTGCACATGCAAGCCTCTGAACCCCACCTGCAGCGCCGCGCACGCCTCGCGGCCCAGCTCGGCCCCGGTGGCATCGCCATCGTGCCGACCGCCCCCGAACGCACGCGCAACCGCGACAGCGACTACCTGTTCCGCGCCGACAGCTACTTCCTGTACCTGACCGGCTTCACCGAGCCCAATGCCTGCCTGGTGATCACGGACGACGGGCGCAGCACGCTGTTCTGCCAGCCCAAGGACCTGGAGCGCGAGATCTGGGACGGCATCCGCCTGGGCCCGCAAGCAGCGCCGGCCGCGCTGGGCGTGGACGAGGCCTGGCCGATCGACGAGCTCGACCAGCGCCTGCCGCGCCTGCTGGAAAACCGCGGCACCGTCTGGTATCCGTTCGCCACACACCCCGGACTGGAGGGCCGCATCGACGGCTGGCTGCAGAAGGTGCGCGCGCGCGTGCGCTTTGGTGCCCTGTGCCCCGAGAGCCAGCGCGACCTGTGCAGCCTGCTCGACGAGATGCGCCTGGTCAAGGACGGGCACGAGATTGCGATCATGAAGCGCGCCGCGCAGATCAGCGCGCAGGCGCACATCCGCGCCATGCAACGCAGCGCGCGCATGATCCGCGCGGGCGAGGAGGTGCGCGAGTACCACCTGGACGCCGAGCTGCTGCACGAGTTCCGGCAGCACGGCTCGCAGTACCCGGCCTACAGCTCCATCGTCGCGGCCGGTGCCAATGCCTGCGTGCTGCACTACCGTGCCGACACCGCCCCCGTGCGCGACGGCGAGCTGGTGCTCATCGACGCCGGCTGCGAGCTCGACGGCTATGCCAGCGACATCACGCGCACCTTCCCGGCGGGCGGGCGCTTCAGTGGTCCGCAGCGGGCGCTGTACGACCTGGTGCTGGCCAGCCAGGAGGCCGCCGTGGCCGCCACGCGGCCCGGTGCGCGCTTCAACGACCCGCACGAGGCCACGGTGAAGGTGCTCGCGCAGGGCATGCTCGACCTGGGCCTGCTCAACAAGGACAACGTGGGTACGCTGGACGACGTGATCGCCAACCGCGCGTATTTCCGCTTCTACATGCACCGTACCGGCCACTGGCTGGGCCTGGACGTGCACGACTGCGGCAGCTACGTCGAGCCCACCGAGCTGGGCCGGGCCAGCGAGCGGCGCGACCCGCTCAGCGGCGAGCTCATCAAGGACCGCCCCAGCCGCATCCTGCGCCCCGGCATGGTCACCACCATCGAGCCGGGCATTTACGTGCGCCCGGCCGAGGACGTGCCCGAGATGTACTGGAACATCGGCATCCGCATCGAGGACGACGCGGTGGTGACCGAGGACGGCTGCGAGCTGATCACGCGCGGCGTGCCGGTGCTGGCCGACGAGATCGAGCACCTGATGCAGGGCTGACGCACGCCGGCGCGGAGCAGGCGCCGTCCCACCGGACAACGCCGTCCGGCGGGCCGTTGCGCCATTTTTTTGCCACGCCACTATAAATGCCAACGATAATCGTTATCATTCGTAAATCATAGCCAGCCACGGTTGCCAGCCGGTGCTCGCCCGTCCAGGGCGCCCATCCGGACAGGACCTGAAGCCAGCGAAGAACCCACCCCTTCCTGACCTCCATGAGTCCTCGCAGCCTGCGCGCGTGGAGCTGGGTGCATACCTGGAGCGGCCTGATCAGCACGATCTTCCTGCTGCTGCTGTGCATCACCGGCCTGCCACTGATCTTCCACCACGAAATCGGCCACCTGCTCGGCACCGAAGTCGAGGCCCCCGCCATGGCGGAGGACACACCCAAGACCAGTGTCGACCGCATGATGGCCGCGGCCAACGCCCGGCACCCCGACCGCATCGTCCAGTACGCCATCCCCGACGAGGACGACGACAACATCTGGTTTTTCACGCTCACGCCCACGCCGGCGCCGACGGAAGATTTCCGTTCGGTCGCGGTTGATGCCCGCACCGCCGACGTGCTGGCGCAGCCGCGCTTCGACGAAGGCTTCATGTGGGTGATGCTCAAGCTGCACGTCGACCTGTTTGCGGGTCTGGCGGGCAAGCTGTTCCTCGGCTTCATGGGGCTGCTGATGCTGGTGGCCATCGTCAGCGGCGTGGTGCTGTACGCACCCTTCATGCGCCGGCTGCGCTTCGGCGAGGTGCGGCGCCAGCGCTCCACGCGCCTGAAGTGGCTCGACCTGCACAACCTGCTGGGGGTCGTCACCCTCGTGTGGGCCTTCGTGGTCGGCGGCACCGGCATGATCAACACGTGGGCGGACCTGCTCATCAAATACTGGCAGTACAGCGAGGTCTCCACCCTGCTGGCCCCGTACCAGGGTCAGCCCGTCACGCCGGTGGCCGAGCGCGCCTCGCTGCAACGCGCCTACGACGCCGCGCGCGAGCATGTGCCCGGCACCACCCTGTCGTTCGTGGCCTTTCCGGGCACCGCCTTCTCCAGCCCGCACCACTTCACCTTCTTCCTGCGCGGCAACACGCCGCTGACAGCGCGCCTGCTCAAGCCGGTGCTGGTCGATGCCCGCACGGCGGAAGTCACGGCGGCGCCGTCGATGCCCTGGTATCTCACCGCGCTGCTGGTGTCGCAGCCGCTGCACTTCGGCGACTACGGCGGCCGCCCCATGCAGATCCTGTGGGCGCTGCTGGACATCGTGACCATCGTCGTGCTGGGCAGCGGCCTGTACCTCTGGTTCGAGCGGCGCCGGGTGCGGCGCCCGGCCACCGCCGACCTGCCGGCCGACAGCGAACCCCGGCCCGCCCTGGCGCGCTCGACGGAGGCCATGCCATGAGCCTCTGGCAGATCTTCCGCTGGCCCTTCCTCATCGGGCTGCTGAGCCTGACCGGCCTGATCACCGGCCTGGTCTCCGACGACTGGGGCGATGCCGTGGCCGCGATCGGCCTGGGCATCCCGACCCTCATCAGTGCCTGGGCGCTGCTGCCCCGCGCGCCGCGTTGAACAGGCGCCGTCCGCCTCTCCTGTTTCCCGTCCTTTCAACAAAAGCCATGAAGATCCGCTTCCAATGTCACCCCGTGGCCGCCGCCAGCACCCTGCTGGTGGCCAGCCTGTGCTTCCAGCCCCCGGCCCTGGCGCAGACAGCGCCCGCCGATGTCACCGCCGACACGCCCGCGCTCGCCAGCATCGTGGTCAAGACCAAACGCGAGCATCGCGTGTCCAAGGGCGCGACCCACCTGCCCATGGAGATCAAGGACACGCCCCAGTCGATCAGCACCCTCGACCGCGAAACGCTGCGCGACTTCGGCGTGACCGACAGCAACGACGCGCTTGAGTGGGGCACCGGCCTGGTCGTCGACCGCTGGGAAACCAACCGCACCTCGTACAGTTCGCGCGGTTTCGACGTGATGCTCACGCAGATCGACGGCCTGGGCATGTCCAACGACTGGGGCCTGGTGGTCGGCCAGCAGGACACCTACCTGTTCGAGAAGATCGAGCTGGTGCGCGGTGCCAACGGCCTGCTCACGGGCGTGGGCAATGCCTCGGGCACCATCAACTACGTGCGCAAGCGCCCCACCAACAAGGACGGCGGCGAGGCGCTGCTCACCCTCGGCTCGCACAACCAGCAGCGCGTGGCGCTGGACTACAACAAGGTGCTCACGCAGGACGGCAAGTGGGCCGGGCGCCTCGTGGTGGTCAACGAGGACAAGGACTCCCACCTGCGCGCGCTCAACGACAGGCGCACCGCGATCTACGGTGTGGTCGAAGGCCAGATAGGTCTCGACGGCGTGCTGACCATCGGCATGACGCACCAGGACAACAAGCAGCGCTCGCCCATGTGGGGCTCGCTCACGCTGCCCTATGCGGACGGCACGCTCGCCGATTTCGACGTTTCGGCCTCCACCGCCCAAGACTGGACGCGCTGGAACACGCGCAGCCAGAGCGCCTTCGTGGAATACACCCACATGCTCTCGCCCGAATGGGAAGCCAAGCTCACCTACAACCATGCCGAGGGACGCGAGAACACGCGGCTGTTCTATGCCTACACGGCCACCGGCCACCTCAACGGCGACAACACCGGCCTCATCGGCTGGCCCTACCGTGGCGAGTCCAGGTCCAGCAGCGACATCCTCGACCTGAGCCTCACGGGCCGCCTCCATGCCTTCGGCCGCCAGCACGAGACCATCTTCGGCCTCAGCCACTCGAAGCAGGACGGCCTGTCCTACGCCTTCCCGGGCGGTTCCTTCCCCGTGCTGCCGGCCTTCCCGTACCCGGGTGACGTCTATCCCGAGCCCGCCTGGGGCGACAGGTACGAAAGCGCCAACGGCGACCAGACCCTCACGCGCGTGTATGCCGCGGGCCGCTTCGCGCTCAGCGACAGGCTCAAGGGCGTCGTCGGCATGAACGCGATCAAGCTCAGGCGTGACGGTTCCGCCATCTACGGCGGCGGCACCAACCTCGACAACGAGGCGACCGACAAGGTCAGCCCCTACGTCGGCGCCACCTTCGACCTGACGCCCGACGCGCTGCTGTACGCCTCGTACTCCGACATCTTCCAGGCCCAGGACCAGCGCGACGTCCACGGCGCGTACCTCAAGCCGATGAAGGGCGTCAACGCCGAGGCCGGCGTGAAGGCCGAATGGCTCGACCGCAAGCTGCTGACCTCGTTCGCCGTGTTCAGCGCCGAGCAGCGCGGCATCGCCACCATCGCGGGCTTCGATCCGGTCGCGCAATCGAATTTCTACCAGCCCAAGGACGTGAGGGCGCGCGGCTTCGAGGTCGAAGTCACCGGCCGTGTCGGCGCCGACACCAACATCGGCGCCGGCTTCACCTCGCTCAAGCTCACGGGCCCGGACGGCAACCGGATCTACGAATGGGTGCCGCGCCGCACGCTGAAGGTGCGCGCCGACACCCGCATCGCCGCCATGCCGCAACTGCGCGTGGGCGCCGGTGTGCGCTGGCAGTCGGACGTCTACAAGGACGGCGGCGCCCGGCAGGACAGCTACGCGCTCGCCGATGCCTTCGCCGCCTACGAGCTCACGCCGGCCGCCACCCTGCGCCTGAACGTCTACAACCTGACCGACAAGAAGTACCTGCGCTCCGTCCAATATGGCGCGATCTACGGCGCGCCACGCACCGTCGCGCTGACGCTGGACTACAAGCTCTGACCGGACCGCCGCAGCCACCCCGGATGGCCAAAGGCCTTCAGGGGATGGTCGCGAAGCGGAAGCCGGATCGCGCACGCCCGGGCCTCAGAATGTTTGTGGCCTGAATTTATTGAAATAGAATTATTCTCATTTCCACTACAAGGAACCGTCGCAGCATGAAAACCAACGCCATTGCCGCCACCGTGCTGGCACTCTCGACCCTGGCCCTGTCGCCGACCGGTGCCCTGGCGGCCGGCCCTGCCACGGCCGCCGCCGCGTCGGTCATCGACCACAAGGCCGTGGCCCGGCACTACGCTGCGCTCGTGCACGCCAACTACAGCGATACCCTGGCCGCAGCCAAGGACATGCAGGCCGCCATCCAGGCCTTCGTCGCGACCCCGTCGGCCGACGGGCTGGACAAGGCCCGCCAGGCCTGGCGCGACGCGCGCGAGTTCTACGGCCAGACCGAGGCGTTCCGCTTCTACGGCGGCCCCATCGACGACGACAACGGCCCCGAAGGCCAGCTCAACGCCTGGCCGCTGGACGAGGCCTATGTCGACTATGTCGAGGGCAAGCCCGAGGCCGGTCTGGTCAACGACAGGAAGCTCAAGATCACCAAGGCCAACCTCGCCAAGTTCAACGAACGCGGCGGCGAGGAGAACATCAGCGCCGGCTGGCACGCGATCGAGTTTCTGCTCTGGGGCCAGGACATGAGCGAGACCGGCCCGGGCAACCGTTCCTTCGAGGACTACGTGGACGGTAAGAAGCCAAACGCCGACCGCCGCCGCCAGTACCTCACGGTCGCCACCGAGATGCTGATTGACGACCTCTCCGGGTTGGTCAAGGCCTGGGAGCCAGGCAAGACGAACAACTACCGCGCCCGCTTCGAAAAGGGCGGCAAGGAGTCGGTCCGCAAGATCCTTGTCGGCCTGGGTTCGCTCTCGCGCGGTGAGCTGGCCGGCGAACGTATGGAAGTGGCGCTGAATTCGCAGG
>NZ_JAQVEJ010000025.1 GCF_028698005.1 Hydrogenophaga sp. | reverse complement strand
GGCCGGCAGCGACAGGTTGCCGACCATGCGACCTAGAATCGGCCGATGCAATTGGCTACCTGGAACATCAACTCCCTGAGCGTGCGCCTGCCACAGGTGCTGGACTGGCTCGCCGCCAACCCGGTCGACGTGCTGGCGCTGCAGGAACTCAAGCTGACCGACGACCGTTTTCCAGCCCAGGCCTTCGCCGACGCCGGTTACCACGCGCAATGGTTCGGACAGAAGACCTACAACGGCGTGGCACTGATCAGCCGCTCGCCCGCCACCGAGGTCATCCGCAATATCCCCGGCTTTGAGGACGAACAATCGCGCGTGCTGTGCGCCACCATCGACGGCATCCGTGTCATTGGCGCCTACTTCCCCAACGGGCAGGCACCCGGCAGCGACAAGTTCACCTACAAGATGCGCTGGCTCGACGCGCTGCGCACATGGGTGCGCACCGAAATGGCGAGCCACCCGCAACTGGTGCTCATGGGCGATTTCAACATCACCTTCGACGACCTCGACGTCTGGGACCCTGAGGGCCTGCGCGAGACCATCCACTGCACCACCGAGGAGCGCAACCAGTTGCAGGCGCTGATGGCGCTCGGCCTGCACGATGCGCACCGCCTGTTCGAGCAGCCCCCCAGGAGTTTCAGCTGGTGGGACTACCGCATGCTGGGTTTTCAGAAAAACCGCGGCCTGCGCATTGATCACATCCTGATCAGCGATGCCCTCCGGGCCCGGGCCACCGCCTGCACCATCGACCGCCAGCCCCGCAAGAACAAGCAACCCAGCGACCACGCCCCCGTGGTGCTGACACTGGCTGACTGACACACCCTCCACCTGCGGCGCCCGCGCAACGGGCACCGCAAGGTGTGGCGTCAGTCGTCCATGCCCAGTTCCTGGATCTTTCGGGTGATGGTGTTGCGCCCGATGCCCAGCTTCTGAGCCGCCTCGATGCGCCGGCCACGTGTGCTGGCCAGCGCGGTCTGGATCAGACTGAGCTCGAAACGGCGCGTCAGCGCATCCCAGACATCGGTCTTCCCCTGTTCGAGCATCTGCCGTGCCTCGGACTGCAACAGCTGTTCCCAACTGCCCTGGCCAGGCAGCACACCACTGGCTGCATGCGTCACCGACACCGGCAGCCTGTCCAGGGCCGTCGTCGCCGGCGTCACAGACAGGACCTCTGGCTCCAGTACCGGCGACGGCACCGCCTGTGCGGCCATGACGACATCCGGCACCGTGACGCTGTGGTCGCCATCACCTTGCACCTCCGGCGGCAGATCGTTCACGTCGATCACCTGGGCCGGTGCCATCACGGTCAGCCAGTGGCACACGTTTTCCAGTTGCCGGACATTGCCGGGGAACTCGAAGGCCGACAGCACCCGCAGCGCACCATCCGAAATCCGCTTCGGCTCGACCCCCAGCTGCTTGGCGCTTTGCTGCAGGAAATGCCGCGTGAGCATGGGAATGTCCTCGCGGCGCTCGCGCAGCGCCGGCAGGCGCAGGCGGATCACGTTGAGGCGGTGGAACAGATCCTCGCGGAAGGCGCCCTCCTTCACCCGCTGCTCCAGGTTCTGGTGGGTTGCCGCAATGACGCGCACATTGGCCTTGACCGCACTGTGGCCGCCCACGCGGTAGAAATGGCCGTCCGAGAGCACGCGCAGCAGGCGCGTCTGCAGATCGAACGGCATGTCGCCGATTTCGTCGAGGAACAGGGTACCGCCCTCGGCCTGCTCGAAGCGGCCGCGCCGCATCGTCTGCGCGCCGGTGAAAGCACCCCGCTCGTGGCCGAACAGCTCGGATTCCAGCAGGTCCTTGGGAATCGCCGCGGTGTTGATCGCGATGAAGGGACCGTCGGCACGCGGCGAGTGCTTGTGCAGCGCCCGCGCGACCAGTTCCTTGCCGGAGCCGGACTCGCCGGTGATCAGCACGGTCACGTTGCTCTGGCTGAGCCGGCCGATGACGCGGAACACGTCCTGCATCGCCGGTGCCTGCCCCAGCATTTCGGGCGCGGCACTCACCGACTCCTGCCCCACTTCCTCGCGCTGGCTTTCCTCCACCGCACGGTGGATCAGCTCCACCGCTTTGGGCAGATCGAACGGCTTGGGCAGGTACTCGAAGGCGCCTCCCTGAAAGGCCGAGACGGCACTGTCCAGGTCGGAGAACGCGGTCATGATGATCACCGGCAGGCCGGGCATCCGTTCCTTGACCTTCTCCAGCAGCTCCAGCCCCGAGCCACCCGGCATCCGGATGTCGCTGACCAGGATCTGCGGTCCTTCCTCGGGCGCGTCAGCCAGGGCGCGCAGCACCTCCTGCGGATTGGTGAAGCTGCGCGTCGGCAGGTTCTCCCGCAGCAACGCCTTCTCGAGCACGAAGCGGATGGATTGGTCATCATCAACGATCCAGATCGGCTTCATGTCGGTGTCTTCCCTTCGTCAGTGTCGCAAGTGGTGGTTCATGGCAACGGGATCAGGATCTTGAAATCCGTCCTGCCCGGCATGCTCTCGCACTCGATCAGGCCATGGTGCTGTTGCACGAAGGTTTGCGCCAGCGTCAACCCCAGACCGGACCCACCACCACGCCCTGAAACCAGAGGAAAGAAGATGCGATCCTTGATCGAGTCCGGTACACCGGGCCCGTTGTCGATCACATGCAAT
The DNA here is from genome assembly GCF_028698005.1 of Hydrogenophaga sp. Taxonomy (GTDB): domain Bacteria; phylum Pseudomonadota; class Gammaproteobacteria; order Burkholderiales; family Burkholderiaceae_C; genus Hydrogenophaga. The sequence goes on along the minus strand of NZ_JAQVEJ010000025.1, from coordinate 25,761 downwards.
TCCAATGCCAGCCGATAGCGTTGCTTGCCGAAGGTGAGCTGCCGCGCCACCCTCGTCTGGAAAATGATCTCCGCGTCCCCGGCCGCGATGCGGTCGGTCAGTGCCTGCGCCGCGTTGTGCGCGATGTTGAGGACCGCCTGTATGAGCTGCTCCCGGTCGCCGCGGAACTCGGGGATCGAGGTGTCGTAGTCGCGCACGATCGTCAGGCCGCGCGGGAACTCGGCCATGATCAGCGCGCGCACGCGCTCGCACACCTCGTGGATGTTGACATCGCCCACCACGTGCGGCCGGCGATGCGGCGCCAACAGGCGGTCCACCAGCGACTGCAGGCGGTCGGCCTCATGGATGATCACCTGCGTGTACTCGATGAGTTCCCGGGACTCCAGATCCATCTGCAGCAACTGCGCGGCCCCCCGGATGCCACCCAGCGGATTCTTGATTTCGTGGGCCAGGTTGCGGATCAGCTCCTTGTTGGCCTGCGCCTGATCGAACAGGCGCTCTTCGCGTTCCTGCCGGGTCTGCTGCTCCAGCGGCAGCAACTCCACGATGATCTCGCCCGGCGAGTCGGTCTGCGCCACCACCACGTGGACCGGCATCGGATCACCGCCCAGCCGCCGCAGCCCGGCGTCGTAGCGCAGCGCAGCGAATTCGTTGACCTGTGCGCCGTGCAGGGCGTTGAGCAGGAGGTGCGGCTCGGTGAACCAGTCCTGCAGCCCGGCACCGGCCAGGCTGCGGCGAGAGATGCCCAGCGCGTCCTCCAGCGCCGCATTCACGAACAGGACGGCGCCATCGGGGGCCACGACCGCCACCAGCGTGGCCAGCAGGTCGAAGGACTGGAAACGTGATGGTGACGCGCCGGCCGCCACACCGGCGGTGGCCGAGACGGGAAGGTCTGGGGGCGTGGCGGGCTTGAAACCCTTCATTATTTTGCGCCGGAAACCGCGGAGGACTGCCCTGCCGCGGGCAGCCTGGACAGTTCCCGCTCAATGCCGGCCACATCGGCCTCGGCCCGGGAGACCGCCGCCTTGAGCTCGGCCACGCGGTCAAGGTAGCGCTGGTAATTGCGGCTCTCGATGCCCTGCTTTTCGGGTTCGCCATCGGCGTAGGCCGCACGCGCCTCGGCCAGGCGCGCCTGCGCCTTGCGCAATTCACTCTCGAGAATCGCGCGAGCATCGCTGTCACGGGCGCGCTGCTCGGCCGACGGTGGCGGCGCCGCCGGCCGGGGCGCCGCACCGGGTGCCACGGCCGCCGCCGGTGGCGTGCTCGCCGGCCGCGGCGTGGTGCCCTGAATGATGGTGATGTTGCCACCCTCCATCAGCTTGCAGTCCTTGTCCCTGGCCGTTTTCGGATCGTTGGTGTACTCGCTGCCACAGCGGTAGATCTTGTTTTGGGCATGGGCCGCCAGACCGGTAGCCAGCAACACCGAAACCAGCATCCAGCGAACGGGACGGGAAGTCATCATCTGAGGCAAGACAGGCTCTCCAGCAGTCGGTCACAAGGGCAGTTTTCGAGTATGACCGAAAACAGGACCAATGGTGCCCGCCCTTGCACCGAATCCACCCGTGACCCGAAAGAAAAAAGGACGGCCGGGGCCGTCCTTTTCAATGAATCTGCCCCCCGCAGCCAAGTTGGCAGCCCGAGGGGAGACCGAACTCACAGGCTGAAGTACATGTCGAACTCGGTCGGCGAGACCTCGATACGGGAGCGGGTCACTTCCTGCATCTTCAGCTCGATGTAGGCGTCGAGCATGGCATCGGTGAACACGCCACCCTTGGTCAGGAACGCGCGGTCCTGGTCCAGGTACTCCAGCGCCTGATCCAGGCTGTGGCACACCGTGGGCACCAGTTTGTCCTCTTCGGGCGGCAGGTGGTACAGATCCTTGGTGGCGGCTTCGCCCGGATGGATCTTGTTCTCCACACCGTCCAGACCCGCCATCAGCAGGGCCGAGAAGCACAGGTACGGGTTGGCCATGGGGTCCGGGAAACGTGCCTCGACGCGGCGCGCCTTGGGATTGGCCACGTAGGGGATGCGGATCGAGGCCGAGCGGTTCTTGGCCGAGTAGGCCAGCTTCACGGGCGCTTCGAAATGCGGCACCAGACGCTTGTAACTGTTGGTGGACGGGTTGGTGATGGCGTTGAGGGCACGCGCGTGCTTGATGATGCCGCCGATGTAGTACAGGGCGAATTCCGACAGGCCGGCGTAGCCGTCACCGGCGAACAGGTTCTTGCCGTCCTTCCAGACCGACTGGTGCACGTGCATGCCCGAGCCGTTGTCGCCATGGTAGGGCTTGGGCATGAAGGTGGCCGTCTTGCCGTAGGCGTTGGCCACGTTCCAGATCACGTATTTGAGGTTCTGCGTCCAGTCGGCGCGTTCGACCAGGGTCGAGAACTTGGTGCCGATCTCGCACTGGCCGGCACCGGCCACCTCGTGGTGGAACACTTCGACCGGGATGCCCAGCGATTCGAGGATCAGGACCATCTCGGCGCGCATGTCGTGCGTGCTGTCCACCGGCGGCACGGGGAAGTAGCCGCCCTTGACGCGCGGACGGTGGCCGCGGTTGCCGCCTTCCAGTGCCGCGCCGGTGTTCCACGGTGCCTCGTACTCGTCGATCTTGTAGAAGGTGTGGCCCGGCTCGGTGCTCCAGCGCACGCCGTCAAACAGGAAGAACTCGGGCTCGGGACCAAAATAGGCCACGTCGCCCAAGCCGGTCGACTTCAGGTAGGCCTCGGCACGCTTGGCGATGGAGCGCGGATCGCGGTCATAGGCCTTGCCGTCGCTGGGCTCGATGACGTCGCACTGCAGGAACAGCGTGGTTTCCTCGAAGAACGGATCGATGTTGGCGGTGTTGGGATCGGGCATGAGCAGCATGTCCGAAGCCTCGATGCCCTTCCAGCCTGCCACCGAAGAGCCATCGAATGCGTGGCCGCTGGAAAATTTTTCCTCATCGAAGGCCGAGATCGGCACGGTCACGTGCTGCTCCTTGCCACGGGTGTCAGTGAAGCGGAAATCAACGAACTTGACTTCGTTGTCATTCACCATCTGCATCACGTCTGCGACGGTCTTGGCCATCAAAAGCTCCTGAAGAAACTGGGTGGGTGAAAAAAACGGTTGGCGGTCAATTCCTAGCAGCTTTCATGCCATGACCAGAGAACCGCATGGATGCAGGGGCACGAATGCACACAACAGGATCATGACGCACCGAAAGGTACCATGCACCGTCGCCGGCGCCGCAAACGCCACGTACCCCATTCATTTTGCACCATTACAGTGCATTTGCACCGGAACAAGGCGCCTGCTAGCGCACCATTTCTGGGCCCAATTGTGCACCGTGGCTTTGCAAGCCTGACAGCAGCTCCCGGTAGGCGCGGTCCACCACCTCGGGGCGCCCCTTGACCCCAAGCTCGATATGCCGCCCCAAGGTCGGGTGATCGACGCTGGGCAGACTGAACACCTTGACCTCATGCTCGCGCTCAAGGTGCTCCATCAGGGGGGTCAGCACCGCCTCCATGCCTCCGAACACCACCACCGAGCGCTCTTTCCAGGCCTCCTGGTGGTGCCAGGCGTGGTAATGCCGATCCAGCAGGTCCTCGATCATGGGCCAGGCCATCACCGGGAACCCCGGTAGGAAGTGCACCGTTCCACCGCCCGGGCCATCGCAGGAAAAGCCCGGAATCTTGTTGTACGGGTTGGCAATGATGCGTGCGCCGGCCGGAAACACCCCCATGTTGAGGCGGTGCACATTGTCGGCCCGCGCCGGATCGTAGACCTGCCCCTGCTCTCGGGCGACGTCCCGCATGCGCTCTTCGATCAGCACCTTGGCCTCCGGGTGCAGCACCAGCTCAACACCCAGTGCGGCCGCAGCGCACTGGCGCGTGTGGTCGTCCGGCGTGGCGCCGATGCCGCCGCACGAAAACACGATGTCATCGGAAGCGAAGGCGTCGCGCAGCGCCGCCGTGATGCGCGCGCGGTCGTCGCCGACGCAGCGCGCCCAGCTCAGGCTCAGACCCCGAGCTGCCAGCAGTTCGATCACCTTGGGCAGGTGCTTGTCGGCCCGTTTGCCCGACAGGATTTCGTCGCCGATGATGATGAGGCCGAAGGCCCGTGGAGTTGCATGCATGTGATCAGGGAATGGGCAGGGGGTCACGGCTTGGAGGGGTCGGTAGCGGTGTCGGCAGCGGGCAGGGCCGGCTGGCCGTGCCACGCCACCGCATCCACCATGGCCCCGTGCGCTGGCATGGGATCACCGGCATCGGCCAAGCCACCGCTCGATCGCAGCCGCGCCAGCTCTGCCAGCAAATAATGGGCGAACCAGAGAGAGGACAGCGCGAACACCAGGGTATAGACCCAGATGGCCAGCGGCACCAGCAGGGGGGCAAACGCCAGGAACAGGGCGCCCGAGGCCCAGAACAGGCTGGGCGCTGCCCCCAGATAGCCCGTGAGCACACCCATGAGCAGCAGGCGACCCCGGTGCTCGCGCAGGATGTGCTGGCGCTCGTCCTTGCTGGCGTGCGCCGCCAGCGCATCGAAGGCGAACACGCGGTAGGTCAGCCAGCCCCAGATCAGGGGCGGCAGGATCAGGACCAGTGGCGGTACCAGCCACAGCGGCATGGACAGCAACAGGGCCACCAGCGCGACCACGGTGGACCACAACGACCACCACACGGCGAGCACCATCGATGCCCCGCGCTTGCGCTCAAGCATCGGAAAGCGTCTTTGCCCGACCAGCGCGGCCATGGCCGAGGTCATGAAGGTTGCCACCAGCAGCAGGCTGGCCACGACAATGACCGGCGTGGACAGCGACAGCACGAGCAAGGGCGCCAGCATGGTCGAGACGAGCGACCAGCCGGCCTCGTTGAGCCATGCGGCCAGCGCCTGGTACAGCCTGAAAGTGTCGAGCCAGGCCTGCGCACTGGCCACGGCGGGCTGCCAGAAGAAATACACCAGGCCGAAGGAAGCCGCCAGCATCAGGCCCAACGGGAACAGGGACAGGCCGATGACGCGCGGGTGCAGACAGTAGGCCAGTGCCCGCCAGAAGGCATCGAGGATCTGCTTCATGTGTGCAGCATAGCGCCTTTCTCCGCCCGCCATGGCATCGGAACACGGCGTTTCGCTGACGGGCGGGTGACAGGCCGGCGTGGTGGATTCGCCTACGATTGCGCCATGAATCGCATCGACATCGAAGGCATCGGGCTGGAAGTGGCCCATATTCCCGGCGCCCCGGACAAGGCGCCCCTGATCTTTCTGCATGAAGGCCTGGGCAGCGTGGCCATGTGGCCCCAGCGCGGCCGCGACTGGCCGCGTGAGCTGTGCGAGCGCACGGGGCGCAGCGGCTGGCTGTATTCACGCCGCGGCTACGGCCAGTCCGACCCCGTGGCCGAGGTGCGCGCCGCGCCGCGCATGGCTGGCTTCTGGCACGTCGGCCGGCACGAACCCGACTACATGCACCGTGAAGCCTGGGATGTGTTGCCACGCCTGTTGCAGCAGCTGGGCGTGCACCGGCCGGTACTGGTCGGTCATTCGGACGGCGCCACGATCGCCCTGCTCCACGCCGCCCGCCACGACGTCGCGGCCTGCGTGGTGATGGCCCCGCATGTCATGGTCGAGGACATCACCATCGCCGCCATCGAGCAGGCGCGCGAACATTACCTGAAGACATCCCTGCGTGAGCGGCTGGCACGCTATCACCGCGACGTGGACAACGCCTTCTGGCAATGGAACGACATCTGGCTCGACCCGGCCTTTCGCGCCTATGACATCCGGACCACCTGCGCCGACATCCGCGCACCGCTGCTGGCCATCCAGGGCACGGACGACCCCTACGGCAGCCTGCAGCAGCTCCAGGACATCCAGGCCCAGGCGCCCCATGCGCATCTGGCCATCCTGCCCGATTGCGGCCACAGCCCCCACCGCGACCAGCCGGACGCGCTGCTGGATGCGGTCGCCCCCTATCTGGAAAATGTGCCCTAACAGGGACGAAGTGTGCCCAATCTGCACAAATTCCGGGGAAAACTGCCACAGACGTCACACATTGCCGGCTCATGACTTGCACCAGAGCGGTGAACTGTGCGTCAATTCATCATCATTCGATGCCTATCGCCGTTCTCTGATTGCTCCATGCCCACCTTTGTCACACCGGATCCGTGGCTGCTTGTGGCGCTGGCACCCGTGCTGCTGGCGGCCGGTGCGTGGGGGCATCATGTCTGGGCAGCCCGGGCGGCGAGGCGGCGGCGGCGGATTCCGCGCCACTGGCCGCTGACCCCGAGGGCACTGACCAACAGCGAAGAGACCCTTGTCTGGCACTGGCTCGTGCGCACGTTTTACGACCACCACGTGATGATCAAGCTGCCGGTCACACGTTTCACGCTGCCGCGCGACCCCGTCCAGAGCAAGAACTGGTTCCAGTTGCTGGGCAGCGTCTATTGCACCTTCACCATCTGCAAGGCCGACGGCCGGGTGATCGGCTGTGTGGATGTGCCAGGCCACAAGGGCATTCCGCGCATGGTGCGCCAGATCAAGTATTCGCTGCTCACCCGGTGTGGCCTGCCCTACTGGGTCATTCGTTCGGACAACCTGCCTGCCGTGGCCGACATCCGCGACGAGTTCCTGGGTGACGCCCCCCTGGCCCAATCGATGCGCGAGCGTGAACAGGAAGAACGCGCCATCATCGCTGCCCAGGCGAATCTGCGTTCGGCCCTGAACCGCCAACGGCAAAGCCGCGCCGACAGCGACTTCACCCCCTTGTCGACCTGGCCATCGGGCAACAGCGAACTGAGGCCCAGCGATTTCAACAGCAACTGGGGGGAGAATTCATTCCTGCAACCGCTGGACAGCCGCAAGGGTGATCTGCACTGACGCCTACACCTTGCGCGTGAGGGCGTCCACCTCCTCGGCCGTGAGCCAGCGCCACTGGCCGGGCGCCAGATCAGGTGGTAGCTCGAGGCTGCCGATGGCCCGTCGGTGCAGGCCTTCGACCCGGTTGCCGGCCGCGGCCACCATGCGTTTGACCTGGTGGTACTTGCCTTCGGTCAGCGTCAGCTCCAGCAGATGATCGTCCAGCCGGCGGCATGCGTGCGCCTTCACCGGCCTGGGGTCGTCGTCGAGCACCACACCTTCGGACAAGCGCTGCAGCAACCGGTCGTCCAGCGGGTGCTTGAGCCGCGCCTCGTACACCTTGGGCACGTGATGGCGCGGCGAGGTCATGCGGTGGATGAACTTGCCATCGTCCGAGAGCAGCAGCAGACCGGTGGTGTCATGGTCCAGCCGGCCCACGGCCTGCACGCCGGCGGCGGCCGAGCCGCCGCGTTCGCGCAGCGGCCCCGGCAGCAGCGTGTGAACCCCCGGATGCGCACCGGGCTTGCGCGAGCACTCGTAACCGGCGGGCTTGTGCAGCATCACGTAGGCGCGCTCATGGTACGCCCAGCGCTGACCCTGCACCCAGAACACCAGTCCGTCGGTCGTCATCAGCGCCTCCGGGTCCTCACAACGGGCGCGCTCCTCGCCGATTTCGACCAGCCCCTGCTGCACCAGCCCCCAACAGACCCGCCGGGTGCCGAAGCCCTGGCTGAATAGGATGTCGTGCAAGGGCTGGGCGCGGTCGGACATGGGCATGGCAGGCAAGAAAAAAATGGCAGTGTGACGGATCAGCGGGCGGCCGCACGCGGTTGGCGCCCATGCGAGCCGGGAACGTGGTGCGGACCCTGGGCGACATCCGGCCGGCGGACCGGCAACACGTCGGGTCGCGAGAGCTCGTTGAGGATGCCACAGTGGTCGGCGGTGTCGTCCACCGCGGTGCAGCGGGCGCGCAGGGCCTTGAGCTGACGCTCCAGCAGCCGCAGCTCGCGGATGCGCTGCGACACATGACCGATGTGTTCGTCCAGCAGGTCGTTCACGCCGCCGCAATCCGCCTCGGGATGGTCCTTGAAGCGCAGCAGCGTGCGGATCTCGTCCAGCGTCATGTCCAGGTTGCGGCAATGCCGGATGAAGCTCAGCCGTTCGGCGTGCGATGCTTCGTAGGCGCGGTAGTTCGACCCGGTGCGCGCGGGCGCAGGCAACAGACCCTCCCGTTCATAGAAGCGGATCGTCTCGACCGGGGTATCGGTCTGCCGGGCCAGATCGCCGATCTTCATGGGCATGCTCCTGCAGGGCTTGACCCTGAACCAGCTACAGGGTTTCCAATACTGTAAACGAAGACCAACCCTACCCGTCAGCGCATGACCAGAGACCACCTGCCGCACCATGGCCATCCCGCCCGCCACGCCCCCACCCCTGCACCGGCCTGCGGCTGCGACGGTGGTTGCGCCCCCGTCATCCCGGTATCACCGGGAGCGGCCAGCCTCCAGGACATGACGTGGCTGAGCATCCCGGCCATGGACTGCGCGGCCGAGGAAGGCGAAATCCGGCGCGCCCTGTCGGAACTGCCGGGCCTGCGCGGTCTGCGGTTCCGGCTCGCCAGCCGTTCGCTCGGCATCGATGCCCCGGCCGAGTCCATCCCCAAGGCCCTCGACGCCATTGCCGGCGCCGGTTTCAAGGTGACGCAACTGGCCGCCGAGCCTTCGGCGCCCGCCCACGGCCACCGTCACGTTCATGACCACGATCACGCGCATGGACATGACCATGGACACCCAGCGGCGGCATGGTGGCGCGACGAAGTGCGCTATGGCCTGGCTCTGGCCCTGGCCGTCGTGGCCGAAGCGCTGCACTTCCTGGCGCCCGACATCACCGCCTGGGCCGTGGCCGGCATGGCCGTGGCTGCCGCCGCCATTGCACTGGCGGGTTTCTCGACGTACGCCAAAGGACTGGCCGCGCTGCGCCGCGGACGCATCGGCATCAGCGCGCTGATGACGGTCGCCGTCACCGGCGCCTTCCTCATCGGCCAATGGCCCGAGGCCGCCATGGTCATGGCGCTGTACGCCATTGCCGAGCTGATCGAGGCCCGCTCGGTTGACCGCGCGCGCAACGCCATCCAGGGGCTGCTGAGCCTGGCGCCGGAAACCGCCGAGGTGCGGGATGCCGACGGGCAATGGGTGACGAGCCCCTCTTCGGACGTACAACCCGGCCAGTGCATCCGCATCCGGCCCGGTACCCGCATCCCACTGGATGCCACGATCATCAGCGGCCAGACCACGGTCGATCCATCGGCGGTCACGGGCGAGAGTATGCCGATCGAGCGCGGTGTGGGCGACGCCCTGTTCGCCGGCACGGTCAACCTCAGCGGCACGGTCGAGGCCACGGCCACGGCCGCCAGCCACAACACGCTGCTGGCGCGCATCATCGCGGCCGTCGAGCAGGCACAAAGCGCGCGTGCGCCCACCCAGGCCTTCGTCGACCGCTTTGCCGCCATCTACACGCCCACGGTCTTCGCGCTGGCCCTGGCAGTGGCACTGCTGGGGCCCTGGCTGCTCGATTGGACCTGGCTGCAAGGCCTCTACAAGGCCCTGGTGCTGCTGGTGATCGCCTGCCCCTGCGCGCTGGTCATCTCCACCCCCGTGAGCATCGTCAGCGGCCTGGCCGCGGCGGCGCGGCGCGGCATCCTCATCAAGGGCGGCGTGCATCTGGAAAAGGCCCGGCTGCTGCGCACCATCGCGCTGGACAAGACCGGCACCATCACCGAAGGCAAGCCCGGCCTGGTGGCCACCGAGGTCCTTGCCCCGGGCCACCACCATGACGAGGTGCTGCACTGGGCCGCCGACATGGCTGGCCATTCGGATCACCCTGTCTCGCACGCCATCGCCGCGGGTCTCGATGGTCACGGTTGCTCGCACGACATCGACGGGTTCGAAGTGCTCCCGGGGCTGGGCACCCGGGCACGGGCGCATGGTACCGATCTGTGGCTGGGCAACCACCGCCTGATCGAATCCCTGGGTGTGTGCGTGCCGCAGGTCGAGGCCCGGCTGGACGAACACGAGTCGCAGGGCCGAACCGTCACCCTGCTGGCCAGCCGCGAGCAGGTGCTGGCCATCTTCGCGGTCGCCGATGCCATCAAACCCAGTTCGCGCGAGGCCATGACGCAGCTCGCGGCCATGGGTGTCCAGACGCACATGCTCTCGGGTGACAACCAGCGCACTGTCGAAGCCATCGCGCGCGAGGCCGGCATCAGCAGCGCGCGCGGCCAGCTCATGCCGCAGGACAAGCTCGATGCCATCCGCGACATGCAGCGACAGGCCGGCGGCAACGCCCATACCGTGGCCATGGTCGGTGACGGCATCAACGATGCACCCGCGCTGGCCACGGCCGACCTGGGCATCGCCATGGGTGGCGCCGGGACCGACATCGCCATCGAGGCGGCCGACGTGGTCATCATGAACGACGACCTGCGCCGCATCCCCGAGACCATGGCGTTGTCGCGCCGCACGCACGCCGTGCTGGTGCAGAACATCGGGCTGGCCTTGGGCATCAAGCTGGTGTTCTTCGTGCTGGCCGTCGCCGGCTCGGCCACCATGTGGATGGCCGTGTTCGCCGACATGGGCGCCAGCCTGATCGTGGTGGCCAACGGTTTGCGCCTGTTGCGAACCCGGCCCGTGCGCCGTTTCAGCCGGTCCTGACCTGACGGCCGCGATCCCCAGGCGCGCGACCGACACGCTTCACATCAGGCTGTCCAGCAGCACCGCTGCTGAATGGCGGCGCATGCCGGACGCCAGATGCAGCAGCTTGCGGGGATCGGCGCCGCAGCCTCCGTGGCTCAGGCAGTCGGCCACCTTCTCGATCAGCTCATCGTCCGTGAGGGGGTCGGCGGCAGCGCCATGCTGCACCTCGACGCGCCGCTCCAGCACGTCACCGCTGACGAGTTCAAGCCGCACGAGAGAAGACCGGGGAAACAGCGCGCCCTGGCATTCTGTCGCGTTCACCCGCGCCATGAAATCGACGATCTCCGGCCGGCGCACCGCCTCGTCCGTGAACGACGACAGCCGCACGCCCGCGTCCGCCAGAGCCGCCGCCACCGCGTACTCCATGCTGAACTTGGCCTGGAGCCCGGTGCCGGGCCGGTGGTGAATCAGGGGAATCAAGCCACCAGCGCTGGTCTCGACATCAACACGCCGCACATCCCGCAGCGTGAGTCCGTGATCGCGCCTGAGGGACAGCACACCGTCGATGGCGCGGTGCGTCGCGTAGCACATCGGGAACCGCTTGACCTCCACACCACTCGTGTGAAGTTCGAAGGGCGACTCACCCAGCGCCGACAGTGCGTCCGCCAGTGATTCGCCATTGCCGTGCAGGGCCGTGAAGCCGAAGGGTCCGTCGAGGGCGGACTCCGACGCATCGAGCCCCTGCTCGGCAAGCAAGGCCGAACGCACCGCGGCCGCGCCGCACATGCCGGCCTGAAACGACTTGGCGTCGGTGCCGAAGTGTTGTCGGGTACCACCGCTTTGCGCCACGGCCAGACCCAGGGCGTTCGATGTTTGCCAGAGGTCGAGTTCAAGCAGGTGACAACAGGCCAGCGTTGCGCCGATCACCCCGATGGACGAGGTGGTGTGCCAGCCGCGAGCGTAATGCGGCTGGGCGATGGCCTTCGACAGCTTGCAGATCGCCTCAAAACCGACGATGTAGGCGCTGGGCAGGCGCGCACCCGACAAGCCCCGCCCGTCGGCAAGGGCCATCAAGGCGGGCCACAACGCAACGCTCGGGTGACCGCGCATGGGCGAGGTCACGTCGTCGTAATCGAGCACGTGGGCTGCAACGCCATTCAGGAAGGCGGCCATCTCCATGCTGCTCGCACCAGGATGTCCCCACAGTCTTGCGCGCTTGGGCCCTGGCTCCAGGCCTTCGAGTTGTGCTGCGTAGGCCAGCGCACGCCGCGCTGCAGGCTCGCGCCACCCCGGCACCGCCACGCCCACGGTGTCGAGCCAGGTACGGCCACAGGCCGCCAGGTCGCTGTCCCTCAGGCTCGCAGGGTCCAGACGGGTCGAAAACCTTGCCAGGCGCTGCGTTGCACCAGCCGATGTTCCGCTGCGCTCACTCACCGGGGTGGATACATCCGATTTGTCCACTATGTGAATTATCTTTTCGCTATCTTTGTGATGAACCAGATCCATTCCGCTCTGATACTAACTCGCGTTCCACTTCTGTTGAGACCACATAGTGGAATCAAAGAGAAACCCGCGCGTCCACGATCCCGTCACTCGTACGGTGCCGCGGCTTCCGTTTCATCGTCAGTTCAGGAAAGTGCCTCATGAAGATCTCTCACGCCCTTCTCGCCATGTGGGTGGCAGGTATGGCCAGCAGCCCGGCGTTAGCCCAGTCCGACCAACCGGTCAGGGGTGGAACCCTGGTGATTCCCGTCCACTTTCCGGAACCCTCATCGTTCGACTGCGCAGCCGCCGGCCCGGCGGTGCTGTTTCGCGTGGCGCCGCACTACTCGCTGCTGCTGAGGGCCGACCCCGAACGCTTTCCCGAGGTGAAAGGCGAGCTTGCCAAAAGCTGGACGGTATCGCCTGACGGGCTGAAGTTCGAGTTCAAGCTGCACCCGAACGTGAAGTTCCATGATGGCTCTCCGCTGACTTCCACCGATGTCAAGGCCAGTTTTGACCGGCTGCGCAACCCGCCGCCCGGCGTGGTCTCGCTGCGCAAGGCCATGTTCGACGACGTCGAAGCCATCGACACACCGGATGCGCAGACCGTCGTGATGCGCCTGAGCAAGCCCAATGCGGCCATGTTGCAGCTGCTGGCCATGCCCTACGCCTGCATCTACTCGGCCAAGTTGCTGGCCTCGGACCCCAACTACCCGAGCAAAACGGTGATGGGGTCAGGCCCCTTCAAGTTCGAACGCCATATTTCTGGCACCGAGTGGGTGGGCACCCGGTTCAATGACTACTTCGAACCCGGCAAGCCCTATCTCGACGGCTTCCGGGCGCTCACGGTATCGCCGGCAGCGGCCATCAACGCCTCCCTGTCGGGCCAGGTCCACTACAGCCTGCGCGCGCTGACGTCATCCGAGGTGAACCGCATCACGGCCGCACGCGGGGACGCCGTAAAAGTGGTTGGACAGAACACCGTCACCCCGGTGCGCATGTGGTTGGCCTTCAACGCCACGCGCCCACCGCTCGATGACGTGCGGGTGCGGCGCGCCCTGACCCTGGCGCTGGACCGCTGGAGTGGCTCCAAAGCCATGTCAGGGCTGACGGGACTGAATGTGGTTGGCGGCCTGGTGCGGCCAGGATCGCCCTTCGCACGCAGCAACGCAGAGCTGGAAAAAGAACCTGGTTTCAGCCGCAATACGGCCGAGGCACGCGAGGAGGCACGCCGGCTGCTGGCTGAAGCCGGTCACCCCAAACTCAAGCTCTCGCTCGTCAACTCGCAGGGGTACACCTTCCTGGGCGTTTACGTCGCCGACCAGCTGCGGCAGATCGGCGTCACGGTGGACCACCAGGTCGTGGACACCGCGCAGTTGCACGCTCGCCGGCGCTCGGGTGAGTTCGATCTCATCACCGACTCCCCGCCCGAGTACCTCGACGACCCGACCGTGCAGTTCTCCTCGCTGACCTCGTTCAAGAACAACCCGAGCAACACGACCCGCGCCAACGACGTCAAACTGGATGCGCTCTATGAAGCCCAGATGCGCGAAGTGGATCCCGTGAAGCGGCGTGCCAGGGTACACGAGCTGGAATCGTACGTCCTGAATCAGGCCTACGTCATGCCCCTGTTCTGGCAGAACTGGACACGGGTCATTTCGTCCGAAGTGGGTGGTGTACCCGACATGCCATCCAACTTCCTCAAGATGGAACTCTCCGACGTCTGGCTGCGCTCATCGAAGTAGACCGTTCAGCCCTGAGGCACATCCCAGGCCACTCACGGGTGGCCTGTCTGCTTTTGTGGATGCGCCCATGCCGGCCATGGACAGGGACGGAGGCGGGGGCGGGAGAACCTCAGGTGCCCTCACGACCGATCTGCGCCTCAATGCGGCGCACCGTATCCTTCATGGCCGCCACGAGTTCGCGCACGCGAGCGCTGCCCAGCCGCGAGGTGAGCGTCGCCATGCTGACGGCACCGATGGCATGACCGTTGGTACCGCGTATGGGAACGGCCACGGAACGCACCGCCTCCACCTCGACCACATCCTTGACCACATGGCCCTGGCGGCGAGCGAGCCCAATGGCCTTCTCGCACACGCTCTGCTTGTGGCGGGGAAAATGCTCTGCCAGACGCGAGGCATTCGCCTTGTGAATCCGGGCAACCTCGTCCTCGGGCAGCCCGCTCAAAATGGCAACGCCCCCGCCCCCCACCTGAAGCGGACGGCGTTTGCCCACGTCGAGCACGTAGACCTTGATCGGGTAGGCACCCTCGATGCGGTCCAGGCACACACCGTCGAAACCCGAACGTGCGGTCAGGAACACGGTCTCACCAGTCTCCCGGGCCAGCGCCGCCAGGTGCAGATGGCACAGCTCACGCAAGGGATGATCCGGCATGGCGGCCAGGCCCAACTCGTAGAGCGACAGCCCCAGCCGGTATCGCCTGCTTTCCTGATCCTGCATCACCATGCCTTCCGCGATCAGGCCCTGCAGCATGCGGTGGGCAGTGGAGCGCTCCAGGCCACATGCCTCGGTGAGGTCCAGCAGCCGCATGCCCTCGCGCTGCCGTGCGGCCAATGCACGCATGATGGAGGCCACACGCTGGATGACCTGCGTGCCTTTGGCGGCGTCGCGCGCGATCGAGCGAGCCGATCCCGGCATTGGAGAGGAATCCAAACGTTTCACCATCTCATTCCCGCATTCGAACACGCGCTCCCTGGATACCTGAGCGAATCTGGCGAGACTCCCGTCTGTTGGAAAACCATGTGTGCGACACGACGACCTGCCCTCCCTGAGCCACCCCTGGTCTGCGCAACGAGCCCTTGCCCCTGGGGTTCAGCGGCGAGCAGCGCCTCAACCTGGGGCTGAGCCGACGTTGCCAGACCGGTTCATGGATAGACCCCAGCGGGCACCTCTTGCGTTCCCGCCTTCAAGCCAGGTCCAGCAATTTCAGAAGCTCCATGGGCCCATCGATGCAGGCATCGGCCAGCCAGGTGTCGACAGACACGCCCTGCCCCAGGTAGCCATAGCGGGCCGCCACGGTGAGCATGCCGGCGGCGCGCCCGGCCACGACATCGCGCTCGTCGTCGCCCACATAGAGGCAGGCCGGGGGATCGATGGCCATGCGCCGTGCCGCCTCCAGCAAGGGGGCCGGGTGCGGCTTGGCGTGCGGTGTGGTGTCTCCGCTGACCACCGCCGCCGCACCGGCCAGCACGGGCATGCCAGCGACCAGCGGCGTGGTGAAGCGCGCCGCCTTGTTGGTGACGATGCCCCAGGGCAGTCCGGCACCCGCCAGCGCCTCGAGCAGGTAAGCCACGCCATCGAACGGTGCCGTCCGATCCAGCAGGGCCCCTGCGTACTCGGCCAGAAACTCCTGGCGCATGGCGTCGTAACCAGCCTGCTCAGGATGGGCATCGAAAGCGATGCGCAGCATGCCCCGGGCACCCGAGCTCGCGTGCGGGCGAAACAGCCCCTCTGGCACGGCCGGCAGGCCGCGACGCTCGCGCATGCGATTGGCGGCGGCAGCCAGATCGGGGGCGCTGTCGACCAGTGTGCCGTCCAGATCGAACAGCACCGCACGAATGCGGCCCGGCGGCCACCGGCTGGGGGCACTCATGCCGGCCGCCGCGTGGCCACCAGGTAGTTGACGCTGGTGTCGTCACTGAGCCAGTAGCGGCCCGTCACCGGGTTGTACTCCATGCCCCGCGTGCCCTTCAGGTCCAGGCCGGCCTGCCGGCAGTAGGCCGCCAGTTCATGCGGACGGATGAACCGTGCCCACTCGTGGGTGCCCTTGGGCAGGAGCTTGAGCATGTACTCGGCCCCGACAATGGCAAACAGGAAGGACTTGGGGTTGCGGTTGATGGTGGAGAAGAACACCCAGCCACCGGGCTTGACCAGGTCGTGGCAGGCGCGCACCACCGAGGACGGGTCCGGCACGTGTTCCAGCATCTCCATGCAGGTGACCACGTCGACGGACGCCGGCTGCTCGGCCGCCAGGTCTTCGGCGCTGATCTCCCGGTAGGTCACGTTGGGCGTACCGGCTTCCAGCGCGTGCAACTGGGCCACGCGCAAGGCCTTGGTGGACAGGTCGGCGCCGGTCACCTGGGCACCCTTGCGGGCCATCGCGTCGGCCAGGATACCGCCGCCGCAGCCGATATCGACCACACGCTGGCCAGCCAGCGGCGCCAGGCTGTCGATCCAGCCCAGGCGCAGCGGATTGATCTGGTGCAAGGGCCGGAATTCGCTGTCGGGATCCCACCAGCGATGGGCCAATTCGGAGAACTTGGCCAACTCGGCCGGGTCGGCATTGACGTTCGGGTTCATACGCACCGATTATCAAATGAAAAAACCGCGCCGGAGCGCGGTTTTCCTGTTGTGCAATTCCGGAGGAATTACTGGGCGCGGGTGCCAACCACCTCGACTTCCACGCGGCGGTTCTTCGCGCGGCCTTCGCGGGTCTTGTTGTCGGCCACGGGCTGGCCTTCACCCTTGCCTTCGGTGTAGATGCGGTTGCTTTCGATACCCTTGCTCACCAGATAGGCCTTGACGGCCTCGGCGCGACGAACCGACAGCTTCTGGTTGTAGGCGGTGGGACCGGTGGAGTCGGTGTGACCGACGGCGATCACCACTTCCAGGTTGATGCCCTTGACCTTGTCGGCCAGGTCATCCAGCTTGGCCTTGCCTTCAGGCTTGAGCACCGCCTTGTCGAAGTCGAAGAAAGCGTCGGCGGCGTAGGTCACCTTGGCGGCAGCAGCCGGTGCCGGCGCGGGAGCCGGCGCCGGAGCCGGTGCGGGAGCCGGAGCAGCCACAGGCGCCGGAGCGGGGGCCGGTGCCGGTGCCGGGGCCAGAGCGCCATCGCAACCCTGGGCGGCCGTGGCCGGCGTCCAGTTGGCATTGCGCCAGCACAGCTCGTTGGTGCCGTTTTTCCAGACCAGTTCGGACGTACCGTTGCGCCAGTTGTCGATGGTCTGCGCACTTGCAGCAGTCGCCAGGGCGGCGGTAGCGAACAGCATTGCCACTTTGTTCAGTTTCTTCATGGTAATCCTCTTGGTTTGCGTCGGGCGGACCGTAAGACAGTGTTTCGGATGGCGCTTGAAGTGACCACCACTTAAACGCTGAAATCCATTGTGCCACAAGCCTTGCATGGCGGCAGGGGCACCGCCGGACCGCATCCAGGATGCGGTCTTGTCCTACAAGGGTCGTTGCCCATTCGCAACATCCCCTTGCTGCGAGGGGGCCACCGGGGTGCTGTGCGGCACCCACTAGAATGGACCGCTTGCCCATCCGTGACCCTTTCGCGGTGCGCCGGCGCCTGCCGCGCGCGCCCTGAGCACACATGACACAGTTCGCCAAAGAGACCCTGCCCATCAGTCTGGAAGAGGAGATGCGCCGCAGCTACCTCGATTACGCCATGAGCGTGATCGTGGGGCGCGCCCTGCCCGACGCGCGGGACGGCCTCAAGCCCGTTCACCGCCGCGTGCTCTACGCGATGCACGAACTCAACAACGACTGGAACCGGCCTTACAAGAAGTCGGCCCGTATCGTCGGCGACGTGATCGGTAAGTACCACCCGCACGGCGACAGCGCGGTGTACGACACGATCGTGCGCATGGCGCAGGACTTTTCCATGCGCCACATGCTGGTCGACGGCCAGGGCAACTTCGGTTCGGTGGACGGCGACAACGCGGCCGCCATGCGCTACACCGAGATCCGCATGGCCAAGATCGCCCACGAGATGCTGGCCGACATCGACAAGGAGACGGTGGACTACGGGCCCAATTACGACGGTTCGGAAAAAGAGCCGCTGGTGATGCCCACGCGCCTGCCCAACCTGCTGGTCAACGGCTCGGGCGGCATTGCGGTGGGCATGGCCACCAACATACCGCCGCACAACCTCAACGAGGTGGTGGATGCCTGCCTGCATTCGCTCAAGAACCCGGACTGCTCCATCGACGAACTGATGGAGATCATCCCGGCACCCGACTTTCCCACCGGCGGCATCATCTACGGCATCCAGGGTGTCAGGGACGGTTACCGCACCGGCCGCGGGCGCGTGGTGATGCGGGCCAAGGTGCACTTCGAGGACATCGACAAGGGCCAGCGCCAGGCCATCATCGTCGACGAGCTCCCCTACCAGGTCAACAAGAAGACGCTGCAGGAGCGCATCGCCGAGCTGGTGCACGAGAAAAAGCTCGAGGGCATCAGCCACATCCAGGACGAATCCGACAAGTCCGGCATGCGCCTGGTCATCGAGCTCAAGCGCGGCGAAGTGCCCGAGGTGGTGCTCAACAACCTGTACAAGCAGACACAGCTGCAGGACACGTTCGGCATCAACATGGTGGCGCTGATCGATGGCCAACCCAGGCTGTGCAACCTCAAGGACCTGGTGAGCGTGTTCCTGGAGCACCGCCGCGAGGTGGTGACCCGCCGCACCGTGTTCGAGTTGCGCAAGGCGCGCGAACGCGGCCACGTGCTCGAAGGCCTGGCGGTGGCGCTGGCCAATATCGACGAGTTCATCCGCATCATCCGCGAGTCGCCCACCCCGCCGGTGGCCAAGACCGAGCTGATGAGCCGCTCGTGGGACAGCCAGCTTGTCCGCGAGATGCTCACGCGCGCCAAGGCCGATGGCGGCACCGTCAACGCCGACGACTACCGTCCCGATGGCCTGGGGCGCGAATTCGGCATGCAGGGCGACGGCCTGTACCGGCTGTCCGAGACCCAGGCACAGGAAATCCTGCAGATGCGCCTGCAGCGCCTCACCGGCCTGGAGCAGGACAAGATCGTGGCCGAATACAAGGACGTGATGGCGCATATCGACGATCTGCTCGATATCCTGGCCAGGCCCGAGCGTGTCTCCACCATCATCGGCGAGGAACTCGTGGCGCTGAAGAACGAGTTCGGTCAGACCAAGCTGGGCGCCCGCCGCAGCGAAATCGAACACAACGCCCAGGACCTGGCCACCGAAGACCTGATCACGCCCACCGACATGGTGGTCACCCTCAGCCACAGCGGCTACATCAAGAGCCAGCCGCTGTCCGAGTACCGGGCCCAGAAGCGCGGTGGACGCGGCAAGCAGGCCACCGCCACCAAGGAAGACGACTGGATCGACCAGCTTTTCATCGCCAACACGCACGACTACATCCTGTGCTTCTCCAACCGGGGGCGGCTGTACTGGCTCAAGGTGTGGGAAGTGCCGGCCGGTTCGCGCGGCTCGCGCGGGCGACCCATCGTCAACATGTTCCCGCTGGCCGAGGGCGAGAAAATCAACGTGGTGCTGCCGCTGACGGGCGAGTTCCGCAGCTTCCCGGCCGACCACTACGTGTTCATGGCCACCAGCATGGGCACCGTCAAGAAGACGCCGCTGAACGAATTCAGCAACCCGCGCAAGGCCGGCATCATCGCCGTGGGCCTGGATGAGGGCGACTACCTGATCGGCGCCGCCCTGACCGACGGCCAGCATGACGTGATGCTGTTCAGCGACGGCGGCAAGGCCGTGCGCTTCGACGAAAACGACGTGCGCCCGATGGGCCGCAACGCGCGCGGTGTCAAGGGCATGACCCTGGAGGACGGCCAGAGCGTGATCGCCATGCTGGTGGCCGAGGACGAGACACAGTCGGTGCTGACGGCCACCGTCAACGGCTACGGCAAGCGCACGCCGATCACCGAATACACCCGCCACGGTCGCGGCACCAAGGGCATGATCGCCATCCAGCAAAGCGAACGCAATGGCAAGGTCGTGGCCGCCACGCTGGTGCGCCCCGACGACGAGATCATGCTGATCACCGACAAGGGCGTGCTGGTGCGCACACGCGTCAGCGAGATTCGTGAATTGGGCCGCGCCACGCAGGGCGTCACGCTCATTGCGCTGGACGAGGGCTCCGAACTCAGCGGTCTGCAGCGCATCGTCGAGAACGACGCCAATGCCGAATCGAGCGAGGGTGAGGACGGCGATGCCGGCGCCGGGGAGGCACAGGCATGAGCATGTGCCGTCCCTTCAATTTCTCTGCCGGTCCCGCGGCCATGCCGCTGGAGGTGCTCGAACAGGCCGCCGCCGAAATGACCAGCTGGCATGGCTGCGGCATGGGCGTGATGGAGATGAGCCACCGCGGCAAGGAGTTCATCTCGATCTACGAACAGGCCGAGGCCGACCTGCGCGAGCTGCTGGCCGTGCCGCCCGAATACCGCATCCTGTTCATGCAGGGCGGCGGCATCGCCGAGAACGCCATCGTGCCGCTGAACCTCTCGCGCGGCGGCGTGGTCGATTTCGTCGTCACCGGCGGCTGGAGCCAGAAGTCGGCCAAGGAGGCCCAGCGCTACGCCACGCCGCACACCGCGGCCAGCGGACAGGCATCGGGTTTCACCACGGTGCCGGCGCCCGCCTCCTGGCAACTGAGCGCCGATGCCGCCTACCTGCACATCTGCAGCAACGAGACCATCCATGGCGTGGAATTCCATGAGCTGCCCGACCTCAAGGCCCTGGGCAGCGATGCACCGCTGGTGATCGACTTCTCGTCGCACGTGCTCTCGCGCCCCGTGGACTGGTCACGCGTGGCCCTGGCCTTCGGTGGCGCACAGAAGAATGTGGGCCCGGCAGGCGTCACGCTGGTCATCGTGCGCGAGGATCTGCTGGGGCATGCCCTGCCCATCTGTCCCAGCGCCTTCGACTACAAGACGGTGGCCGACAACCAGTCGATGTTCAACACGCCACCCACCTACGCGATCTACATGGCGGGCCTGACCTTCCAGTGGCTCAAGCGCCAGCGCGAGGGTGGGCTGCAGGGCGTGGCCGCGATGGAAAAGCGCAACATCGCCAAGGCCGAACTGCTGTATGGCTTCATCGACCAGTCCGGCCTCTACGTCAACCAGGTGGACCCCACCGTGCGCTCGCGCATGAACGTGCCTTTCCTGCTGCGCGATGAGCGCCTGAACGACGCTTTCCTGGCGGGTGCCAAGGAACGCGGCCTGCTGCAACTCAAGGGCCACAAGTCGGTGGGTGGCATGCGCGCCAGCATCTACAACGCCATGCCCATCGAGGGCGTACAAGCACTGGTCGACTACATGCGCGACTTCGAGAAGGAGCGCGCATGAGCGAGCAGAACAAACCCCAGCCCGTCCAGACCGAGGCACTGGCCGCCCTGCGCACGCAGATCGATTCGCTCGACCGGCAATTGCTGGCACTGCTGAACCAGCGCGCCCGCGTGGCCGAACAGGTGGGCGAACTCAAACGGCAGGAGGGTTCACCCTTTTTCCGGCCGGACCGCGTGGCCCAGGTCATCGAGAAAATCCAGAACGCCAACGAAGGGCCGCTGCTCAACGCGCACGTGGCCGCCATCTGGCGCGAAATCATGTCGGCCTGCCTGGCGCTGGAAACGCCGCAGCGCGTGGCCGTTCTGGGTCCCGAAGGGACTTTCTGTGAGCAGGCGGCGATCGAGTACTTTGGCGGCGCCGCCAACCTCATCTACTGCAGCAGCTTTGACGAAGTATTTCATGCCACGGCGGCGGGCACCGCGCAGTACGGCGTGGTGGGCATGGAAAACACGACCGAGGGGGTGGTCGCGCGCTCGCTCGATCTGTTCCTGCGCTCGCCCGTGCACGTGGTCGGCGAAGTCAGCCTGCTGGTGCGCCACAACCTGCTGCGCCAGGTCAACTCGCTCGAAGGCATCGAGGTCGTACTGGCACACCCCCAGGCGCTGGCGCAATGCCAGGGCTGGCTGAACCAGCACCTGCCACACGCCGAGCGCCGTGCCGTGACCAGCAACGCCGAGGGTGCGCGGCTGGCCGCCACCAACCCGGCCTGGGCGGGCCTGGCCAGCGAGCGCGCCGCTGCCCAGTTCGGCCTGCACATCGTGGCCCACGCGATCCAGGACGAAGCCTACAACCGCACGCGTTTCGCCGTGATCTGCCTGCCGCAGACCCTGCCCATGCCACCGGCCTCGGGCAAGGACTGCACCTCCATCGTGGTGTCGGTGCCCAACCGGCCCGGCGCGGTCCACGATCTGCTGGTACCGCTGAAGAAGCACGGCGTGTCGATGACGCGCTTCGAGTCGCGACCGGCCAAATCGGGGCAGTGGGAGTATTACTTCTACATCGATATCGCCGGCCATCCGGCACAGCCCCAGGTCGCGGCAGCCCTGCAGGAACTGCAGGGCCTGTGCGCGTTCTACAAGGTGCTGGGTGCCTACCCGGTGAGCGAATGATGAGCCGACAGGAGCGCCCAGATGTTTGAGCAACTCGGCCTCATTGGCTGCGGCCTGATGGGTGGATCGTTTGCCCTGGCCATGAAGCGGGCCGGCCTCGTCAAGCGCGTGGTCGGCTACAGCAAATCACCCTCGACCACCGAGCGCGCCCGCCAGATGGGGGTGATCGATATCGAGGCACCGTCGGCCCTGCTGGCCGTCTCCGGCGCCGATCTGGTGCTGGTGGCGGTGCCGGTGGCGGCGACCGAGGCCACCTTCAAAGCCATCCGCCACCTGGTCACACCGGACATGCTCATCATGGACGTCGGTTCGACCAAGCGCGACGTCATCGACGCCGCCCGGCGCGTGCTGCGTGATCAGGTCGGGGTTTTCGTTCCCGCCCACCCCATCGCCGGCAAGGAGCTGTCCGGCGTCGAGCACGCCGATCCCCACCTGTACGCCGGCCGCCAGGTCATCCTGACACCGATCGAGCGCACGCTCACGGCACAGCTGTCCAAAGCCCAGCAGGTCTGGCAGGCGCTCGGCTGCCAGCTCAAGCTGATGTCACCCGAGGCCCACGACGCTGCCTACGCCGCGGTCAGCCACCTGCCCCACATGATCGCGTTCGCCGCGATGAACGCCATTTCCGGGCAGGCCTCCGGGGACGACTTCCTGTCGCTGGCAGGCCCGGGGTTTCGTGATTTCACCCGCATCGCAGCCAGCGATCCATCGGTCTGGCGTGACATCCTGATGTCCAACCGCGAAGAGTTGCTGGCCCAGAGCAAGCACTTCCAGCGTGCGCTGCACGCCTTTGAAACGGCGCTTCATGCCGGCAACCCGGATGCCCTGGAGACACTGATCGAGCGCGCCAGCGAGACGCGCGCGCACTGGCAGATGTCGAAATAGATATTCATGTATTCGACCGCATTTCTCGACCTGCCGCCGCTCGCCAGCGCCGGCGGCACCGTTCGCCTGCCCGGCTCCAAGAGCATCTCCAACCGGGTACTGCTGCTGGCAGCCCTGAGCGACGGCGTAACCGACATCGCCGATCTGCTCGATTCGGACGACACCCGCGTCATGCTGGCCGCGCTGGAACAACTCGGCTGCCGCATCGAGCGCCTGGGCGACAGCCGGCTGCGCATCCAGGGTCTGGGCGCAAGCCTGCCGGTGCACCAGGGCAAGCTTTTCCTGGGTAATGCCGGCACCGCCATGCGTCCGCTGACGGCCGCACTGGCCCTGCTGGCCACGCGCGAAGCCGGCTGCTTCGAACTCGGCGGCATCGAGCGCATGCACGAGCGCCCCATCGGTGACCTGGTCGACGCCCTGCGCCAGCTCGGCTGCGCCATCGACTACCTGGGCAACGACGGCTACCCACCCCTGCGCCTGGGCAACGGTTCGACCGGCAGCCTGCAGCTGGACCGGCCCATCCGCGTGCGCGGCGACGTGTCCAGCCAGTTCCTGACCGCCCTGCTGCTGGCCCTGCCCCTGGTCGCACAGGAGCACCCGGTGACCATCGAGGTGGTGGGCGAGCTGATCTCCAAACCCTACATCGAGATCACGCTCAACCTGCTGCAGCGCTTCGGTGTCACCGTCGCGCGGAACGGCTGGGAGCGATTCACCATCGCGGCCGGCAGCCGCTACCGCTCGCCCGGCCTGATCCATGTCGAGGGTGATGCGTCCTCCGCCAGCTACTTCATCGCCCTGGGCGCCATCGCGCCGGCCTCGCCAGGCTTGGACGGCATCACGATCGAAGGCGTGGGGATCGAGTCGATCCAGGGCGACATTCGCTTTGTCGAGGCGGCGCGCCAGATGGGTGCCGACATCCGTGGCGAAGCCAACCGTCTGCACATCCGGCGCGGCCGCTGGCCGCTGCAGGCCATCGACCTGGACTGCAACCACATTCCCGACGCGGCGATGACGCTGGCGGTGATGGCACTGTACGCCCAGGGCACGACCACGCTGCGCAACATCGCCAGCTGGCGCGTGAAGGAAACCGACCGCATCGCCGCCATGGCCGCCGAGTGCCGCAAGTTCGGCGCCACCGTCGAGGAAGGCGCCGACCACATCCGCATCACGCCGCCGGGCCCGCTCGGCAACGGCGCCCCCTGGTCCACCGGCAGCATCCACACCTATGATGACCACCGCGTGGCCATGTGTTTCTCGCTGGCGGCCTTCAACCCGGCCGGCCTGCCGGTGCGCATCGAGGACCCGCGCTGCGTGGCCAAAACCTTTCCGGACTACTTCGAAACCCTGTTTGGCGTCTGCCACGCCGCCGAGGACGCCATTCCGGTGATCTGCATCGACGGGCCGACCGCCTCCGGCAAGGGCACGCTGGCCTCGGCGGTGGCGCAGCAACTGGGCTATCACCTGCTCGACTCCGGCGCCCTGTACCGCGCCACGGCGCTGGCCGCCAGGGACGCGGGCGTTTCCCTGGACGACGAGCCGGCGCTGACCCGGATCGCGGCCGCACTGCCCGTGTCGTTCCAGGAGGAGCGCGTGTTCCTGAGGGGCAAGGACGTCACCGACGAACTGCGCCAGGAGACCACCGGCGGCATGGCCTCGCAGGTGTCCCGGCACCCGGGCGTGCGCACCGCGCTGCACGGCTTGCAACTGTCATTCCGGCGTCTGCCGGGGCTGGTGGCCGACGGCCGCGACATGGGTACGGTGATCTTCCCCGGCGCCCCGCTGAAGGTATTTCTGACGGCCAGCGTCGAGCAGCGTGCCCAGCGTCGGTATAAGCAATTGATTTCAAAAGGGTTTACTGCTAAAATTGACGATCTTCTGCAGGATTTGCGGGAGCGGGACGCCCGGGACACCACCCGGGCACACGCCCCTCTGAAGCCTGCCGAGGATGCCGTGCAGCTGGACAACTCCCATCTCTCCATCGAGCAATCGGTGCAGCAGGTGTTGGACTGGTGGCAAGGCAGGACGGTGTTCGCGGCTCGCTGAGAACACCGGTTTTTGTTTGGCCCAGAAGGCCCCGCCGGGTGTTCCCCGCCCGCAGGCCCTATGGTTCTTCGACCCAACCGCAGCGTCACGCGCTGCATTTGAAACGCCGCCCATCCGCCGATCTCCCGCGCGAGCTTTGACAGCCCTCCCGCGCCCGGCGCTGTGTGGTTCTAGGAAACCTCATGTCTGAATCTTTTGCCGCCCTGTTTGAAGAGTCCCTCAAGCGTGCCGAAATGCGCGCGGGCGAAGTCATCACCGCCGAAGTCGTGCGCATCGAGCACAACCACGTGGTGGTCAACGCCGGGCTGAAATCGGAGGCCTATGTGCCGATCGCCGAATTCAAGAACGACCAGGGCGAACTCGAAGTCCAGGTGGGCGATTTCGTCGCCGTGGCCATCGACTCCGTGGAAAACGGCTTTGGCGACACCCTGCTCTCGCGCGACAAGGCCAAGCGCCTGGCGTCCTGGATGGCCCTGGAAAAGGCCCTCGAGTCTGGCGATTTCGTCACCGGCACCACCGGCACCAAGGTCAAGGGCGGCCTGAAGGTCATGATCAACGGCATCAGCGCCTTCCTGCCGGGTTCGCTGGTCGACAGCCGTCCGACCAAGGACCTGACGCCGTACGAAAACAAGACC
>NZ_JAQVEJ010000164.1 GCF_028698005.1 Hydrogenophaga sp. | reverse complement strand
CGATGGCGTTCGCCCGTCGCGTCGGGCCCGGTGGCACGGTGGTGCACACCGACATCAACGAAGCCATGCTGCGCGAGGGGCGCAACCGCCTGCTCGACCATGGCCTGGTGCTGCCCACGCTGGTGTGTGACGCCGAGAAACTGCCGTTCCCCGACGACCATTTCGACATCGTGTCGGTGGCGTTTGGTTTGCGCAACATGACCCACAAGGACGCGGCACTGGCCGAGATGCGCCGTGTGCTCAAGCCTGGGGGGAAGCTGCTGGTGCTGGAGTTTTCCCGGGTCGCCAAGCCGCTGGAGAAGGCGTATGACTGGTATTCGTTCAAGGTGCTGCCCGTGCTGGGCCGGGTGGTGGCCAAGGACGAGGACAGCTACCGCTATCTGGCCGAATCGATCCGCATGCACCCGGGGCAGGAAGAGCTTCGCCAGATGATGAAGGCTGCTGGCTTCGGCCACGTGGATGTGCACAATCTCAGTGCCGGGGTGGTTGCGCTGCACCTGGGGATCAAATGCTGACGCGGCGGGCGTGACGGCCGGGATATCAACAACGAGGGAGACGGGTGATGCGGGAAGGATGGTGGTGGTGGGGGGTGCTGGTGGTCGTGGCCGGCTTGGCGTTGCGACTCCTGTGGCGCACCCGGCGCACGCCCGAGCGTGGCGTGTACGATCAGGCACTGGTCGATCCCCTGCGCGTGGACTCGCGCATACCGCGGGACTACAGCCCGAAGAACGTGGGCAATGACGCCTCGGCCCGCCCCTGGGAAGTGGCGCCGGCCGAGGCGGGCACGCTGGCCAGCCCTGATCCGTGGCCGGCCGGCTTCGATGCCGAGGCCTTTCTCCAGGCGTCCAAGGCCAACTTCCTGGGGCTGCAGCAGGCCTGGGATCGCGGCGATGTCGCCAGCCTGCGCGCCATGATGACCGACACCATGCTGCAGCAGCTCCAGTCGGAGCTGGAGGAGCGCGAGCGGGTCAGCCCGGGGGCCAGCTCCCAGACCGATGTGCTGATGCTCGACGCCCAGTTGCTGGGTGTCGAGGATCAGGGTGACGCCTACGTGGCGAGCGTGGAGTTTTCCGGCATGTCGCGCGAGCATGCCGCTGCCGGGCCCAGTCCCTTCCGGGAGGTGTGGAACATCACCCGGCCGAAGTCGGGCGAGGGCGCCTGGCTGGTGGCGGGGGTGCAGGCCCTGCAGTAAATAGGAGGGCTGACCCCGCCTCGGGGCGGCCCGGCGGCGGGACCGTGTCCCTCATGCGCCACCGCTGGTGCGGGATGCTGCGGTATTTATCCGTCAGAATCGGGGGATCATGCAAGCAAAGCGTCCCTTCTCTCCTTTCGGCTCTTCCTCGTCCCTGCCCGGCGGCGGCCTGCAAGGGCTGCTGTCGGCCATGTCGCCGCCCGACTGGGTGGTCGATGAGGTGCAGAACCGGGTGGTGTTGTTCCTCAACCATGTGTTGATGCCGGAGCCGCAGGCCCGGGAGCGGCTCAGGCGCCAGTGCGGCAAGCCGGTGCGGCTGCAATGGGCCGGCTTTCACCTGACGCTGGCCGCGACGCCGGCGGGTCTGGTCGAGCGGCCGGGACCGCAAGCGAAGGCCGATCTGGTGGTCACGCTCACACAGTCGTCGCCGCTGGCCCTGGCGCAGGCGGTGCTCTCGGGCGACAGGCCCGCGGTCGACATCCAGGGCGATGTGCAGCTGGCAAGCGAACTGGCCTGGCTGGTCGACAATGTCCGCTGGGACGTCGAGGAGGATCTCTCGCGCTTCGTCGGCGATGCCGCGGCGCATACCCTCGTGCGGGCTGCCACGGCGGCCGCGCAGGGGCTCAGGGCCTTTGTCGGGCGCCTGCCGGGTGGTGGCGGTGCCCACCCCCGGGCCGCCACGCCGGCGGACAGCGAGCGCGGCGGACACGTGTCATGAGGCGTTTTTTCCGGGGTGCCTTCATTGTCTGGGTGGCGTTGCGCCATGGCCTGGACGAGTTGGTGCTGTCCAGCTTCCAGCACCCGGGTATCCGGTTGCTGTCGCGTGTCGTCTCCCTGGGGCGCAGGCTGGATGCGCCGCGCGGGCAGCGCTTGCGCGAGGCGCTGGAGCGGCTGGGGCCGATTTTCGTCAAGTTCGGCCAGGTGCTGTCCACCCGGCGTGATCTGATGCCGCCGGACATCGCCGATGAATTGGCGTGTCTGCAGGATCGCGTGCCAGCGTTCCCGAGCGAGGTCGCCGTGGCCACCATCGAGCGCGCCTACGGCCGGCCGCTGGACGAGGTGTTCGAGCATTTCGAACGCGTGCCGGTGGCCAGCGCATCGATCGCGCAGGTGCATTTCGCCCGCCTGAGGGACCCGCGCCATGCCGGGCGGGAGGTGGCGGTCAAGGTGCTGCGCCCGAACATGCTGCCGGCCATCGAAAAAGACCTGAGTCTGATGCGCATGATGGCCGGCTGGGTCGAGAAACTCTCGGCCGACGGCAAGCGCCTGAAACCGCGCGAGGTGGTGGCCGAGTTCGACAAGTACCTGCACGACGAGCTGGATCTGTTGCGCGAGGCCTCGAATGCGGCCCAGCTGCGGCGCAACATGGCCGGGCTCGACCTGGTGCTCATTCCCGAGATGATCTGGGACTGGTGCCGTACCGATGTCATGGTCATGGAGCGCATGCACGGTGTGCCCATCAGCCGGATCGATGAACTGCGCCGTCTCGGCGTGGACATCCCGAAGCTGGCGCGCGATGGCGTGACGATCTTCTTCACCCAGGTGTTCCGTGACGGCTTTTTCCATGCCGACATGCACCCCGGCAACATCCAGGTGAGCACGGATCCGGCCACCTTCGGGCGTTACATTTCCCTGGACTTCGGCATCGTTGGCACCCTCACCGAGTACGACAAGGAATACCTGGCGCAGAACTTCACGGCCTTCTTCCGGCGCGACTACAAGCGGGTGGCCGAGTTGCACATCGAAAGCGGCTGGGTGCCACCCGAGACACGCGTGGATGAACTGGAGGCGGCGATCCGCGCCGTCTGCGAGCCATACTTCGACCGTCCGCTCAGGGAGATCTCGCTGGGCATGGTGCTGATGCGTCTGTTTCAGACCTCGCGGCGCTTCCAGGTCGAAATCCAGCCGCAACTGGTGCTGCTGCAAAAGACGCTGCTCAACATCGAGGGCCTTGGGCGGGAGCTGGATCCGGAGCTGGACCTGTGGAGCACGGCCAAACCGTTTCTGGAGCAGTGGATGGCCGACCAGATGGGGCCGCAGCGGTTGTGGCAGCAGCTCAAGGCCGAGGCACCCCACTACGCCAAGGTGCTGCCGGCGCTGCCCCGGTTGCTGGCCGGGGCCCTGCAGCAACAGCAGCAAGGCCGTCGCGGCGGGCGCGAACTCGAACGCCTGCTCGCCGAGCAGGTGCGCGCCAACCAGCGGCTGCGCGGCATCCTTTATGGTGGCGCCGGCTTTGTGCTCGGGCTGATCGTGGCCGGGTTGGTGGCGCAACGGTATCTGGGGTGAGGCGGGGTTCCTGGCTGTGGTCGGGAGCCCCCGCATCTATAATGTCCGGTTTTCTTTCATATTCGGGGCGGGTCCCGGGCCCTGGCTGACGGGCCGGCACCGCGCCCCCCGTGTTCACTGTCAAGCCATGCCGATCTATGCCTACAAGTGCGAGTCCTGTGGCCATGCCAAGGACGTCCTGCAGAAAATCTCCGACGCGCCGCTGACCGAGTGCCCGGCCTGCGGCGCCCCGTCGTTTCGCAAGCAGCTGACGGCGGCCGGTTTCCAGCTCAAGGGTTCGGGCTGGTACGCAACCGATTTCCGGGGAGGTGGTGCCGGTGGGGCCGGATCCGCCTCGGCAGGGGCCGCGTCCGCTGCGGCGACCGACACCGCATCGTCGGACAGCGGCGGAGCCGGTGCGACGTCTGCGGCCGCTCCGTGTGGTGGCTCCTGCGCCTGCCACTGACCGGAGCCGCCGGCCGTGATGAACGCCTTGCGCAAGTGGCTGCTGTCGGGCCTGCTGGTGCTGGTGCCCCTGATCATCACCCTGTGGGTGCTGGACTGGGTCG
Source organism: Hydrogenophaga sp. (assembly GCF_028698005.1). Lineage (GTDB taxonomy): Bacteria > Pseudomonadota > Gammaproteobacteria > Burkholderiales > Burkholderiaceae_C > Hydrogenophaga. Next base: position 2,507 of record NZ_JAQVEJ010000164.1, on the reverse strand, counting down.
TCTCCACCCTGGACCAGACCCTGCAGATCCTGCCCGAGGCGTGGCAGCCCGAGCGCTGGGCCGGCATGCACATCCCCGGGCTGGGTGTGCTGTTCGCGCTGGGTGTGCTGCTGCTGATCGGGGCGCTGGCCTCCAACATCATCGGCTACAAGCTGGTCAACTGGTGGCATGCCCTGCTGCACCGCATCCCGGTGGTGCGTTCGATCTATTCCGGTGTCAAGCAGGTTTCGGACACCTTGTTTTCGGAAAAAGGCAATGCCTTTCGCACGGCCGTGCTGCTGCAATGGCCGCGTGAGGGTGTCTGGACCATCGGTTTCGTCACCGGAGCGCCCGGTGGCGACGTGGCCCGGTACCTCAATCCGCAGGATTTCATCAGCATCTTCGTGCCCACGACACCCAACCCCACGGGCGGGTACTTCGTGATGGCGCGGCGCAGCGAATGCGTCGAATTGGCCATGAGCGTCGACGAAGCCCTGACCTATGTGATCTCCATGGGTGTCATTGTGCCGGCTGGTCACAAAGGCACGCCTTCTTCCCTCCCCCCCGCTTCTCAGCCGACTCAGCTCTGAAGCGATACCTCCGAGTCCGTTCTATGTCCTCCATGCGCTCCGAATACTGCGGTCTGGTGACCGAAGCCCTGATGGGCCAATCCGTCACGCTGTGCGGCTGGGTCAACCGCCGCCGCGACCATGGTGGCGTGATCTTCATCGACCTGCGCGACCGTGAAGGTTATGTGCAGGTGGTGTGTGACCCGGATCGCCCCGAGATGTTCAAGGTCGCCGAGGAGATCCGCAACGAATACTGTGTGCAGGTCAGGGGCCTGGTGCGGGCCCGCCCCGAAGGGACAGTCAACGAGGGTCTCCGCAGCGGCCGCATCGAGGTGCTGTGCCACGAGCTGACCGTGCTCAATCCCTCGGTGACGCCGCCGTTCCAGATGGACGACGACAACCTGTCGGAAACCACGCGACTGACGCACCGCGTGCTGGATCTGCGCCGCCCCTACATGCAGAAGAACCTGATGCTGCGCTACCGCACGGCCATCCAGGTGCGCAACTTCCTCGATGCCGAGGGTTTCATCGACATCGAGACTCCCATGCTGGGCAAGAGCACGCCCGAGGGCGCGCGCGACTATCTGGTGCCCAGCCGCGTGCACGACGGGCAGTTTTTCGCGCTTCCGCAGTCGCCCCAGCTGTACAAGCAGATGCTGATGGTGGCCGGCTACGACCGTTACTACCAGATCACCAAGTGCTTCCGCGACGAGGACCTGCGTGCCGACCGCCAGCCCGAGTTCACGCAGATCGACTGTGAAACCTCGTTCCTGAACGAAGAGGAAATCCGCGCCATTTTCGAGCGCATGATTGTCGAGGTCTTCAGGACCCAGCTCGACGTGGAGCTGGGCGCGTTCCCCACCATGACCTACGCCGAGGCGGCCCACCGCTTCGGCTCCGACAAGCCCGACCTGCGGGTCAAGCTCGAGTTCACCGAGCTGACCGATGTCATGAAGGATGTGGACTTCAAGGTCTTCTCCGGCCCGGCGACGACGCCGGGTGGCCGGGTGGTGGCCTTGTGCGTGCCGGGTGGCAGCACCATCAGCCGCGGCGAGATCGACCAGTACACCGAGTTCGTCAAGATCTATGGTGCCAAGGGCCTGGCCTGGATCAAGGTCAACGAAGTGGCCAAGGGCCGTGATGGCCTGCAGTCGCCCATCGTGAAGAACCTGCACGACGCAGCCATCGCCGACATCCTCCAGCGCACCGGCGCGCAGGATGGCGACCTCATTTTCTTCGGCGCCGACAAGGCCAAGGTCGTCAACGACGCCATCGGTGCGCTGCGCCTGAAGATCGGCCACAGCGAGTTCGGCAAGAAGAATGGCCTGTTTGAGGACCGCTGGGCGCCGCTGTGGGTGGTCGATTTCCCGATGTTCGAGCACGATGACGAAGAGGACCGCTGGGTCGCCGTGCACCACCCGTTCACGAGCCCGAAGGACGGTCACGAGGAGTTCATGGCCACCGAGCCGGGCAAATGTGTGGCCAAGGCCTACGACATGGTGCTCAACGGCTGGGAACTGGGTGGCGGCTCGGTGCGTATCCACCGCGCCGACGTGCAGAGCAAGGTGTTCTCGGCCCTCAAGATCTCCGAGGAGGAGGCGCGGGCCAAGTTCGGCTACCTGCTCGACGCGCTGCAGTACGGCGCCCCGCCGCACGGCGGCCTGGCGTTTGGTCTGGACCGGCTGATCACGCTGATGACCGGCGCCGACTCGATCCGCGACGTGATCGCCTTCCCCAAGACCCAGCGCGCGCAGGATCTGCTGACGCAGGCGCCGAGCCCGGTGGACGAAAAGCAGCTGCGCGAACTGCACATCCGGCTGCGCAATTCCGTGACGGGCACCAGCGCCGGTTGATGACGGCGCCTTGAGGCCATGCAATTGCCCAACGTTTCGTCTGGGCAATGACGCACAAGGTCATGCGAACGCCATCCCGCCCGCCGGCGGGGTGGCGTTTTTTTTT
>NZ_JAQVEJ010000163.1 GCF_028698005.1 Hydrogenophaga sp. | reverse complement strand
ACACCAGCAGGATCAGGAACCAGTCGGCGGGACCGCCGGCATCGGTGAAGCCCGATGACGACACCCGGGCCATGACCACCAGCGCCACCACGCCGCCGAGCAGCCCCAACAGCTCGGACTGCACCAGGCGGCGCGAGACCAGCCCGCGCTCCCGCACCAGCAAGGCCACGAACGCGAGGAGGCCCAGCACGGCCACCAGCAGCATGACCCACAGCATCGGCCCCAGCATTTCCTGGAAAACGGCCAGGAACACCATCGGATCGAGTTCTTTCATGGTCCAACTCCTTGCTTCAGGCGCGACCGCGCAGCATGCTGATATAGGTTGGCTTGAGGGCCATGGTTTTCATCACCCAGCTGATCCACAACTCCTCCAGTGGTGCGATCACGCCGGGGAACGACATCACCAGGTTGTCCTGGTAGTCGAACTCGATCAGCATGGCGCGGCCCAGGCGCGTGATGAGCGGGCAGCTGGTGTAGCCGTTGTACATGTCTGCCGAGGGCTTGCCGGTGATGTCGCCCACGAGATGAGAGACGGCCACGGGCACCTGCCACTTCACGCTCGCGGCGGTCTTGCCTTTGGGCACACCGGCGATGTCGCCCACCGCGAACACTTCGGGGTAACGCTTGTGACGCAGCGTCTGCCGGTCCACCTCGGCCCAGCCGTCGGCCGCCCAGGGCCCCTCGGTCCAGGGCAGCGGGCTGTTGCGTACCACCTCGGGTGCGCGCATGGGTGGCACCACGTTGATGAAGTCGTAGCCCTGCTCCAGGGTGCCCGCCGGCGTCTTGTAGATGGCGATGCGCCGGTCCGGATCGATGGACTGGAGCACGTGCTCGTGGTGTACCTTCACGCCACGGTCCTGGAACAGCATGCGCACCTTCTCGGCCACGATGGGCACCCCGAACAGCGACTTGCTCTGCGCCATGTACATCAGTTCGGCCTTGCCACGGTTGCCCCGGCGGCGCAGGTGGTCGTCCGAGATGAAGGTGTATTTCAGGGGGGCACCGGCGCATTTCATCTCGCCCAGTGGCCGGCCGAACAGGCCGACACCCCCCGTATCGGCAAACTGGTTCAGGGCCTGCCAGGTGGCGGCTGCGGCCTGTGGGCTGTGGTAGATGCTGCCCAGGCCATTGGTGCCGATGCGCGTGGTGTCCATGCCCTCGATGGCACCGTAGTTCAACTCCAGCCCGGTGGCCAGGATGAGGAAGTCGTATGCCAGGCGCTTGCCGCTGTCGGTGACGACCGCTTTGCCCTCGGGGTCGATCTCGGCCACCTTCTCGGCGATCAGCTCGACCCCCTTCGGGATGTACTCGCTGGTGGACGAGATGACATAGCCCTGCGGCTTGACGCCGGCGGCGATCAGGGTGAAGCCGGGCTGGTAGTAGTGCGCCTTGCGACCATCGATGACGGTGATGTGGGCACCGTCGAGCAGGGCCGCCAGCCGGGACGCGGCCGTCAGGCCGGCTGCCCCACCACCGGCGATCACGATACGTGCCTGCGTCCTGGCTGGCTCGGCTGCCCGTGCCGGCATTGCCGTGGCGCCGGCGGCGCCCACCAGTGGCAGCGCACCCAGCCCGGCAAGCAGGCGGCGGCGCCCGGTCAGGTGGGCGATGTTGCGGGGTGTCGCATCGATGGTCATGCTTGTCTCCTTGCTCGATGTCATTGAATCACATATACATTACTATGTATAGTATTAATGATGAGCACGCCAACACCTTGATGTCTTGAGATTAGTCAAGAAATGTGGCGCTGCGGTATCCGAACCAGCGTGACGGATACCTGGCGCAGGGGCCTTAGGGGAACCACGCCGACGCCATGCGCAGGCCGGCCCACGTCAGCAGCAGAGAGCCGAACAGGTGCAGGGTAGCGTGAACCAGGGCCAGCAGCAAGCGCCCTTGCTGCAACAGCGCAATCCCCTCGGCCGAGAATGTCGAAAAGGTTGTCAGTGCGCCCAGGAAGCCGGTCACGATGGCGAGCCGCCAGACAGGATCGATCTGAGGTTGTGCCTGGAGCACGGCGATCACCACCCCGATCAGCCAGCCACCGATCCAGTTGGCGGCCAGCGTGCCCCAGGGGAGCAGCGCATCGCCCTGATTGAGCCAGAGGGCCAGCCTCCATCGCCCCAGCGCCCCCAGGCTGGCCCCGATGCAGATGGCAATCACTTGGTGCATGGGGTGTCGGTGCCGGGCGTCAGAACGGGGGCGAATCGTCGGCGGTATCCGCCGTGGCCGGCATGGCGCGGCCCTGGGTCAGGGTACCCGTGCCCGGGTTGGCTGCAGCCGACTGGCCGGCCGCTGTCAGCGGGTCGCTCGAGAGCTCGCCACCGAGCGCCTCGATCAGCGCCGGCATCAGCTGGCGCAACTCGCCCGTGCTCAGGGCCACATCGGTGTCGAAGCGGTCCTCGCCCTCGGTCGCGGGGCGGTCCTCGAACACGCCCTCCAGGAAGCTGAGCTTCTTCAGTTGCATCGACTCGGTCATGACAAAGCCGATGCGGCCTTCCCAGCTCAGGGCCAGGCGGGTGGGCAACTTGCCCTCGGCAATGTGTTTGCGCACCTCGTCATTGAGCAGATGGTGGCGGGTGAAGCGAACGACCGATTTTTCTTCGTCGTGCGATTTGAGTTCGCATTCGCGCTCCACCGCCAGGCCCGCCGGCCAGTCGTCGGGCGTCTCGGCCAGCAGCCACTGCGTCATGGCGGTCTGCGGCGTCATGGCGGTGTTCAACAGCGCGGCGGAAAAGCCGCTGAAGCACTGCACCAGCGAGCTCAGCACCTCGTCGTTTTTGCCCTGGCTGCCGGCATCGGTCACCAGCCAGCCATGCTCCAGGTCGATCCACACCCACACCTGGCTGCGACGGGCGAATGCCTGAGGCAGCAGGGCCAGCAGCGCATCCTCGCGCAGGGCCTTGGTCTCCTTCTTGCCGGGCTTGCGTCCGGTGGTGGCCTCGATGTGGTCGGCCGCTTCCTGCGCCTTCTCGCGCACCAGGGCGCCGGGAACCGCCTTGGTCTCGATCTGGAAGCGCAGGATGCGCTGGCCATCGACCGACTCGACCAGCGGGCCATGGGCTTGCCCGCGGGGCTCGACCCAGCCGAAGGATTTGTCCTGCGTGGCACCGCAGGGCGTGAAACGGGCCGCGTCCAGCGCCGTTTCCATGTCATCGAGCGTCGGTGCCCAGCCGGGCGCCAGACGGAAAAGGGTCACGTTCTTGAACACAGTATGAATAAGGTTGGCAAAGGCACGGGGCCTGTGATGGCCCAGGGGCCGGGGTCAGAGTTCTTCCACGCGCCGGGCCGGGTAGCTGTCCCAGGCCTGGCAACCGGGGCATTGCCAGAAGTGCTGGCGTGCCTCGAAGCCGCAGGCGGCACAGCGGTAGCGCTTGAGTGGCCCGCAGGCCTGCTCCAGCGCCAACATCACTGGTTGGCGCGCCTCGGCGTCGCTGAAGGTTTCGCCTTCGAGCCAACGTGTGGCCATGACCAGTGAAGGCTCCTGCCGCAGGTGGTCCAGGTAGCGCTGGCGCTGCTGCAGGCCGACCGGATCGAGGCTGGCCAGGGCTTCCGACACATCCAGCGAGGGGACACGCTCGTGCGCGGCTTCCAGCAGACGCTGCGCCTCGGCCTCGCGTCCGAGCTTGCGGGCGAGCTCCGCCAGGTTGTGGGCTGCCAGCGGCAGGGCCTGCGGGGCGTTGTCGGCCAGCCGCAGCAGGGCGTCGAATGCGCCGTTGGCATCGCCGATCTGCGAGCGCAGGGCTGAAATGGTCATCCAGCCGCGCGCCAGCGACGGTACGCGGGCCACGGCCTCGTCCAGCAATTTGAAGGCCTGCAGGGTGTTGCCGCTGCGCTGGGCCAGATCGGCCTCTTCGCACAGGTAGTGGGCCAGCCGGCCGGTGAAGCTGCCGGGCTGGGCCAGGTCGAGCTTCTCAGCCACGCGACGGGCTTGCGGCCAATCGCGTGAGCGCTCGTAAATCGACAGCAGCGCCAGCAGGGCCTCGCTTTCGAAATCGGAGCCTTCGAGCTTGACCAGCGCCGCCTCGGCGCGGTCAAGCAGGCCCGCCTTGAGGAAGTCGAGGGCCAGGGCGTGCTGGGCACGGTCGCGGTCCTTGCGCCCGATGTCCGAGCGCGCCAGCAGGTGTTCATGTACCCGGATCGCGCGGTCGTAGTCGCCCCGGCGTCGGAACAGGTTGCCCAGCGCGAAGTGCAACTCGGCAGTGTCGGGATCGCTTTGCACCGCTTCGATGAAGGCGTCGATGGCCTGGTCCTGCTGCTCGTTGAGCAGGTGGTTCAGACCCCGGAAATAGGCCCGAGGCGCATGCCGTCCGGCAATGCGCCACTGCCGCAGGTCCAGCCGCGATGCCACCCAGCCCAATGCGAAGGCCAGCGGCAGACCCCAGAGCAACCAGGTCAGGTCAAGTTCCATGGCGACGGGTGTCGACGGCGTCGGTGATGACTGTCGTGGTGCTGGGCGAGACGGTGGCCACAGGGGCCGGCGAAACGGGTGTGCTGGCCGGCGCCGCGGCCGTGTCGGCCACAGGAGCCTGATGCGCGCGGCGCGCACGCAGCCACAGGGGCAGCATCACGACCACGCCCAGCGCCACACCAATCAGCAGCGCCACGAACAGCGCCAGCACCAGAGGGGCCTGCCAGGACATGCCAAAGAACAGGTGCAGCGTCACCGGTGCCTGGTTGTTCAGGGCAAAGGCGAACAGCACAAAAAAAATGGCTGCGTTGAGCAGCCACATCAGGTATCTCATTCATCCCCTCTGTGGTGGGGACGATTGTACCGGTCACTCCGGTGCCCGGGGCTCCCGGCCGAGGATGGTGGCGGTGCGGGCGTCCACCTGTTCGCGCAGGGCCTTGCCCGGCTTGAAATGGGGGACGCGTTTCTCCGGAATCATGACGCTCTCGCCCGAGCGCGGGTTGCGCCCGATGCGCGGCGAGCGGCGGTTGACGGAGAAACTGCCGAAACCGCGGATCTCGATACGGTGGCCCCTGACCAGAGCGTCGCCCATGGCATCGAGTATGGCCTTGACGGCAAACTCGGCATCGCGGTGCGTGAGCTGGCTGAAGCGGCCAGCAAGCGCTTCTACGAGGTCGCTGCGGGTCATGGTCTTTCTTGTTACGGCTAACCGGAACGGGAATGGCCGGGGACAGGATGCCGGGGGCAGGCGATGGCCAGCCCCGGCATCCCATGCCGGGGGTAAGGATCAGTTGTTGCTGTCCAGCTTGGCCTTGAGCAGGGCGCCCAGGTTGGTGGTGCCGGCGTTGCCCACGTTCTGGTTCAGGCTGGCCATGGCTTCCTGCTGGTCGACGGCATCCTTGGCCTTGATCGACAGCTGGATGTTGCGGGTCTTGCGATCCACATTGACGACCACGGCCGACACTTCGTCGCCTTCCTTGAGCACGTTGCGGGCATCTTCGACGCGATCGCGGCTGATTTCGCTGGCGCGCAGGTAGCCCACCACGTCCTCGCCCAGATCGATCTCGGCGCCCTTGGCGTCCACGGTCTTGACCTTGCCGGTCACCACGGAGCCCTTGTCGTTGACCGACACGAAGGTGGTGAACGGGTCACCATCGAGCTGCTTGATGCCCAGGCTGATGCGCTCGCGCTCGACGTCGATGGCCAGCACGATGGCTTCGACTTCCTGGCCCTTCTTGTAGTTGCGCACGGCGACTTCGCCGGGTTCGTTCCAGGACAGGTCGGACAGGTGCACCAGGCCATCGATGCCGGCGGCCAGTCCCACGAACACGCCGAAGTCGGTGATCGACTTGATCGGGCCCTTGACGCGGTCGCCGCGCTTGGTGGTCTCGGCGAACTCGTGCCAGGGGTTGGCGCGGCACTGCTTCATGCCCAGGGAGATACGGCGCTTGTCTTCGTCGATGTCCAGCACCATGACTTCCACCTCGTCGCCCAGCGACACCAGCTTGGAGGGGGCCACGTTCTTGTTGGTCCAGTCCATCTCGGAGACGTGCACCAGGCCTTCGATGCCGGGCTCGAGCTCGACGAACGCGCCGTAGTCGGCGATGTTCGTGACCTTGCCGAACATGCGGGTGCCTTGCGGGTAGCGGCGCGACACGCCCAGCCAGGGGTCGTCACCCAGTTGCTTCAGACCCAGCGACACGCGTTGCTTCTCGGTGTCGAACTTGAGGATCTTGGCCGTGATTTCCTGGCCAGCCTGCACCACCTCGGAGGGATGGCGGACACGGCGCCAGGCCATATCGGTGATGTGCAGCAGGCCGTCGATACCGCCGAGGTCGACGAACGCACCGTATTCGGTGATGTTCTTGACCACGCCGTTGACAATGGCGCCTTCCTTCAGGGTTTCCATCAGCTTGGCGCGCTCTTCGCCCATGGAGGCTTCGACCACGGCGCGGCGGCTCAGCACCACGTTGTTGCGCTTGCGGTCGAGCTTGATGACCTTGAACTCCATGGTCTTGTTTTCGTACGGCGTCAGGTCCTTGGTCGGACGGCTGTCGACCAGCGAACCCGGCAGGAAGGCGCTGATGCCGTTGATCATGACCTTCAGGCCGCCCTTGACCTTGGTGCCGGTGGTGCCG
>NZ_JAQVEJ010000162.1 GCF_028698005.1 Hydrogenophaga sp. | reverse complement strand
ACCCGGTTGATGCCGCGCACCTCGTTGATGATGCGGCTGGAGACCTTCTTGAGCAGCGCGTAGGGCAGCTCGGCCCAGTCGGCCGTCATGAAGTCGCTGGTCTGCACGGCGCGCAGGGCCACGACGTAGTCGTAGGTGCGGCCGTCGCCCATCACGCCCACGCTCTTGACCGGCAGGAACACGGTGAAGGCCTGGCTGGTCAGGTCGTACCAGGTCTTGCCGCTGGCCTCGTCGCGGAAGTTGCGCAGTTCCTCGATGAAGATGGCGTCGGCCCGGCGCAGCAGGTCGGCGTATTCCTTCTTGACCTCGCCCAGGATGCGCACGCCCAGGCCCGGGCCCGGGAACGGGTGGCGGTACACCATCTCGGGCGGCAGGCCCAGGGCCACGCCCAGCTCGCGCACCTCGTCCTTGAACAGGTCGCGCAGCGGCTCCAGGAGCTTGAGACCCAGCTGCTCGGGCAGGCCGCCCACGTTGTGGTGGCTCTTGATCGTCACGGCCTTCTTGCTCTTGGCGCCGCCCGACTCGATCACGTCGGGGTAGATGGTGCCCTGGGCCAGGAAGGTGGCACCCTTGTGGCCGTTGCCGCCGGCCTTGAGCTTGGCGGCCTCGGCCTTGAACACGTCCACGAAGAGGCGGCCGATGATCTTGCGCTTTTGCTCCGGATCGCTCACGCCGGCCAGCTCGCCAAGGAACAGCTCGCTGGCATCCACCCGGATGACCTTGGCGTGCAGCTTGCCTTCGAACATGTCCATGACCATGTCGCCTTCGTTCAGGCGCAGCAGGCCGTGGTCCACGAACACGCAGGTGAGCTGGTCGCCGATGGCGCGGTGGATCAGCGCGGCCGCGACGCTGGAATCGACGCCGCCGGACAGGCCCAGGATCACCTCCTCGTCGCCCACCTGGGCGCGGATGGCTTCGACGGCCTCGGCAATGTGGTCCTTCATGACCCAGTCGGGCCGCGCGCCGCAGATTTGCAGCACGAAGCGCTCCAGGATCGCCCTGCCCTGCACGGTGTGCGTCACCTCGGGGTGGAACTGCACGGCATAGAAGCGGCGCTCGTCATCAGCCATGCCGGCGATGGGGCAGCTGTCGGTGCTGGCCATGAGCTTGAAGCCCGGCGGCAACTCGGTGACCTTGTCGCCGTGGCTCATCCACACCTTGAGCATGCCGTGGCCTTCGGCGGTGGTGAAGTCGGCGATATCCTGCAACAGCTTCGTATGGCCGCGTGCGCGCACCTCGGCGTAGCCAAACTCGCGCGTGTGCGAGCCCTCGACCTTGCCGCCGAGCTGTTGCGCCATTGTCTGCATGCCATAGCAGATGCCCAGCACCGGCACACCCAGCTCGAACACGGCGTCGGGTGCCTTGTCATCCACCTCGTACACGCTGGCATGGCTGCCCGAGAGGATGACGCCCTTGAGCTGCCCGTCGGCGGCGTACTCGCGCACCCATTCACTGCTGACGTCGCAGGGATGGACCTCGCAGTACACATGCGCCTCGCGCACGCGGCGGGCGATGAGCTGCGTGACCTGGGAGCCGAAATCGAGGATGAGGATCTTCTGGTGCTGCATGGATCTGGCCAGAGAAAGCGGGGCTGGAAAAACAAAAGGCCGTCCGGCTGGGACGGCCCTTGGCGTGTGCGCGATCAGTCGGCCCGGCAGTTGGGCGCTTCCTTGGTGATCTGCACGTCGTGCACGTGGCTCTCGCGGATGCCGGCCGAGGTGATCTCGACGAACTCGGCCTTGGCACGCATGTGCTCGATGGTCGGGCAGCCACAGTAGCCCATGGCCGCGCGCAGACCGCCAGCCATCTGGTAGATGATCGTCAGGACCGAGCCCTTGTAAGGCACGCGACCCTCGATACCCTCGGGCACGAGCTTGTCGGCGGTGGGGTTGCCGGTGCTGCTTTCCTGGAAATAGCGGTCGGCACTGCCTTGCTGCATGGCGCCGATGGACCCCATGCCACGGTAGCTCTTGTAGCTGCGGCCCTGGAACAGCACGATCTCGCCCGGGGCCTCTTCCGTGCCGGCGAACATGCCGCCCATCATCACGGTGTTGGCACCGGCCGCGATGGCCTTGGCGATGTCACCGCTGTAGCGGATGCCGCCATCGGCGATCATGGGCACGCCCGTGGTCTGCAGCGCAGTGGCCACGTTGTCGATGGCCATGATCTGCGGCACGCCCACGCCCGCGACGATGCGGGTGGTGCAGATGGAGCCCGGACCGATACCCACCTTGACGGCGTCGGCACCGGCCTCGACCAGGGCCAGGGCGGCACTGGCGGTGGCGATATTGCCGCCGATCACGTCCACCTGGGGGTAGTTCTGCTTGACCCAGCGCACGCGGTCGATCACGCCCTTGCTGTGGCCGTGCGCGGTGTCCACCACGATGGCGTCGGCACCGGCCCGCACCAGCGCCTCGACGCGCTCTTCGGTGCCCTCGCCCACACCCACTGCCGCGCCCACGCGCAGGCGGCCGGCCGCGTCACGCGCGGCATTGGGGAAGTTGAGCTGTTTGGTGATGTCCTTGACGGTGATCAGGCCCTTGAGCTCGAAGGCGTCATTGACCACCAGCAGCCGCTCGATCTTGTGCTTGTTCAGCAGCGCCTTGGCCTGTTCGGGTGTGGTGCCTTCGGGCACGGTGACCAGGCGGTCCTGGGGCGTCATGATCTCGCTGACGGCCAGGTCGTGGCGGTTCTCGAAGCGCAGGTCGCGGCCGGTCACGATGCCCACGACCTTGCCGTTGTCGACCACCGGGAAGCCGGACACGCCCAGCTCGTCGGACAGGGCCATGACCTCACGCACCGAGGTCCGCGGGCTGATGACCACCGGATCGCGCAGCACGCCGGATTCATAGCGCTTGACCTTGGCGACTTGTGCCGCCTGCTCCTTGGCCGAGAGGTTCTTGTGGATGATGCCGATGCCACCTTCCTGGGCAATGGCAATGGCCAGACGGGCTTCCGTGACCGTGTCCATGGCCGCGGAGACCAGGGGCAGGTTCAACTGGATGTTTCGGGTGAACTGAGTGACCAGCGATGTGTCCTTGGGCAGGACCTGGGAATACGCGGGCACCAGCAGGACATCGTCGAATGTAAGCGCTTTGCCGAGGAGGCGCATGGATAAAGCTCCAAAAACACTATTGTACCTTTGGCGCAAGATCCCCATGGTCCTCCAGGACAGGTCCGCCGCCGCATTGCGGTGGTATGGCCGGGCGTTAAACTGTGCGCATGCACGCCGACCACGCTCCCATTTTCCGCGTACGCACGCCGCTGCTGGCGCTTGCCCTGGTCCTGTCTGCCGGCGCTGCATCGGCCCAGTGGATGTGGGTCGATGCGCAAGGGCACAAGGTCTACAGCGACACACCGCCGCCAGCGACCGTGGCCGACAAGGACGTGCTCAAACGCCCGGGCGCACCTGCCGTGTCCCCCGGCACCGAGGCTGCAGAGGCGACCCAGAACCAGGCGGCCGCGTCCAAGCCTGCTCCGGACGTGCCGCCCGGACGGGATGATCAGCTCGAAGCCAGAAAGAAGCAGGCCGAGGCAGCCGAAGCCGCCAAGCGCCGGGCCGAGCAGGAGCAGGTTGCCAAGGCCCGCGCCGAAAACTGCGAGCGCGCCAAGAGGGCCAAAGCCACGCTGGCTTCGGGCGTGCGCATTGCCACGACCAATGCAAAGGGCGAGCGCGAGATCATGGATGATCAGGCCCGGGCAACCGAAGGCAAGCGCCTGGACCAGATCGTGGCATCCGACTGTGGACCCATGCCCGCGGCCCGGTAAAGCCGGCGGCTGCCTTTTCGCTCAGTAGCCGGCCTTCGAGCCCGGTCTGCGCGCCGAGAACAGCCCGGCCGTGCGGGCACCCTGCCCGGCAAAGCGCTCACGCCGGGCGACCTTGGGATCGACCCGCAGCGGCCGGCAGAACTCCAGCCGGTCGCCATCGCGCAGCCGGGTGTTGGCGTCGACACGCCGGCCCCAGATGGCGATACCCAGGGTCTCGATGCCGGGAAAACGTGCCGTCCAGCCGGCGGCCTGCAGGGCCTGGGCAATGCTGGTGCCTTCGGGCAGCTCCATTTCCAGCGCATGGACTTCGCGCGGCGCGCTGGCGTGGACCAGTGTGACTTTCATGGCACTCAACTGCCGTAGACCTGATCGGCCCGCTTGACGAAGGCGTCCACCAGGCTGGCCGCAATCTTGTCGAATACCGGCCCGACCAGGGTGGCCAGTGTCCTGCTGGAAAAGCCATAAGTAAGCCGGAATTCCACCTTGCAGGCCTTCTGTGTGCCATCGCCCAGGGGCACGAAGTCCCAGCACCCTTCGAGGTGCGAAAACGGCCCGTCCACCAGCTCCATCAGGACCTGGCGGTCCTGCACATGGCGGTTGCGGGTGGTGAAGCTCTGGCGCAGGCCGCCAATGGCCATGCCCACCTTGGCGGTCATGCCCTCGGGCGTGCGCTCGATGATGTCGGCGTGATCGCACCAGGGCAGGAACTGCGGATAGTGCTGCACATCGGTCACCAGGCTGAACATTTCGTGGGCGCTGTGCCAGAGCAGTACGGATTTCTGGATCGTTTTCATACAATCTGCGGTCCTGCCCGGACCGCGTGACCTGACGCACACTGCCACCAGGACTCAATCCTCCATTGTATTGGCCAGCTCTGGCCCCATCTGACGCCCATGGCCACCCGCAAGAACGACTCCAGCAAGGGCAGCAAGGATGCCCGCATCGCCGAGAACAAGAAGGCGCTGTTCAACTACCACATCGAGGAGCGCTTCGAGGCCGGACTGGTGCTGCAGGGCTGGGAAGTCAAGGCCCTGCGCGAGGGCAAGACGCAGATCACCGATGGCTACATCGTGATCCGCGATGGCGAGCTGTTTCTCATCGGTTGCCAGATCAATCCGCTGCGCACCACCTCCACCCATGTGAACGCCGAGGCCACACGGACCCGCAAGCTGCTGCTGCACAAGGAGCAGATCCAGCGGCTGATCGGCAAGACCGAGCAAAAGGGCTTCACCATGGTGCCGCTGAACCTGCACTGGAAGAACGGCAAGGTCAAGTGCGAGATCGCGCTGGCCAAGGGCAAGGCCGAGCACGACAAACGCGACACCATCAAGGACCGCGAGGGCAAGCGCGAGGTCGAGCGCGCGCTCAAGCAGCGCCAGCGCTGATTGATTTCGGCGGGCGTGGAATAAACGCCTGCCCACCGGTGTTTATCTTGCGCACGGCCGCGATTTCGCGCGACCGGCAACGCCTGGAGAACACCATGACCCGATTCAATGCCCTGATCATCGCCCTGGCCCTGGCCGGATGCCATTCGATGCCCTATGCGCAGGTGAGTGTGCAAGGGGGTGTCCTGGTCGGTCCCAACGGCATGACGCTGTACACGTTCGATCGCGATGTCGCAGGCAGTGGCCAGTCGATGTGTACCGGCAACTGCGCGGTCAACTGGCCGCCTCTGGTGGCGACGATGGCCCCCGAAGGCACCGACTACAGCCTGATCCAGCGCGCAGACGGTGCCCGACAGGTGGCCTACAAGGGCAAGCCGCTGTACTACTGGAGCAAGGACAAGATGGCCGGCGACAGGACGGGCGACGGCGTGAACAACGTCTGGCACCTGGCCACCCCGTGACGACGACAATGTGCGCATGAACCGCACCCAGGTGGTTGAGCAGTTGCCCGGCCTGCGCCGTTACGCACGCGCGCTGACCGGTGATGCCTGGGCAGCCGACGATCTGGTGCAGGATACGCTGGAGCGCGCTTGCCGCAAGTGGCGGCTGTGGCGCCGCGACAGCGACCTGCGTGCCTGGCTGTTCACGCTGATGCACAACCTGTACCTGAACCAGCGCCGTGGCCTGGTGGCGGTTCAGATGGTGGATGCCGAAGGGTTGGCCAGCCTGCCGGGGGCGGACGGCATCGTCGGGGATACGGCGATGGACCTGGACCGCTGCCTGCAGCGCCTGCCGGCCGAGCAGCGCGCCGTGTTGCTGCTGGTGACTCTGGAAGACATGGCCTATGCCGACGTGGCGCGGGTCCTGGACATTCCCGTGGGCACGGTCATGTCCCGCCTGTCACGGGCCCGTTCGCGCATGCGCGAACTGCTGGATCCGGCCTCAGGCATCCCCACCCGCTCGCCGGCGGCACTGCGGCGCATGAAATGAACCCCGCCCCGATTTCGCGCAATCGCCATGAACTTTCCCTCCCAAGCCCCGCCCGGCGATGACGCCGACCTGCATGCCCTGGTGGACGGGCGCCTGCCGCCTGCCGCGACACAGCGGTTGCTGGCCCGGCTGGATGAGCGGGCACAGGACGATGTCCGGGCCTGGGAGCACCAGCGCGCGCTGCTGCAGGGGCTCCATGGTGACTGGGGGGAGCGCCCACTGCCCACCGGCCTGCGGCAGGCGGCCGAGCGGCTGCAACAGACCAGGGCCACGCGCGGCCGCTGGACCACCTGGGGAGCTCTGGCGGCCGGCTGGGTGCTGGCCTTCGGCCTGGGCTGGACCATGCGGGGATACGGCGACTGGCCGCCGCCCGGACAGGATCAGCAGATCGCCATGGCGGGGCCG
>NZ_JAQVEJ010000024.1 GCF_028698005.1 Hydrogenophaga sp. | reverse complement strand
AGCAGGAAGTTGATCAGCGCGGTCTTGCCGGTACCGGACTTGCCGATGACCATGGTGTTGGCCACGGCTTTTTCACCCAGCGAGTATTCGTTGGGCCTGGTGGCGTGGAAGTTGAAGTGGTAGGCCTGATTGTTGAGCGTCTGCAGGACGCTGACCGAGGCCCCCCAGGGGTTGAATGCGGCCTTGCCGGTGGCGAAGTTGTGCAGCGGACACAGGCCGAGGAAATTGAGTGAGCTGAGGTTGGCGATGCGGGGGCGAAAGCGCCAGTTGCACGGCAGTTGGGCGTAGTAGGCGGCGGCCACGGCCACGTCTTCCTTGACGGTGACGAAGCTGGCACCCGAGAGCTGCGCTCGCGCCTGGGCCACGTTGAGGTACAGGTCGTCCTGGTTGGCCGCGTAGATGGCCATGTTGAAGTGGTACTGCCCGAGCACGAAGTTGCCCGAGGCGAGCTGGTCCATGGCGTAGTCGAGCTCGACAATCTGGCTGACGGCTTTGTCTTCCGACGAGAGCATGGCGCCCTTGGTGCGCTGCAAGACTTTCATCGCGTCGTAACGGCTCATGGGGGTGAACGAGTGCGTGACGACGTACTCGAACTCCAGGTACTTGAGCCCGTTGAGAATGCCGGGCCAACTGCTGTCGGCGTATTCCTTGATGTTCAGGATGGCGCCATAGTGGTTCTCGCCGTTGCTGGTGCGCACGGCGAAATCGCCGCTGCCCGGGTTGAACAAGTGGCGACTGGTGGGTAGATAGCCGTAGATGGGCGCCTGCAGCACAGGCACCGGCTCGTCGGTGTGGTTGAGCAGGTAGCCGTAGAACTCGAGGTTTTCGGAGAACACCTGCCGGTGCACGCTCTCGTACAGGCCCAGGCGGTAGGGCGCGTAGTCCTGCAGCAGGGCCTCGACGTTGCCGGCAAGTTCGTTGATTTTTTCCAGGCAGGCTCTTTCTTCCTTGCGCAGGGTTGCGACGTCGCGCGCCATGGCGGTGAAACGTCTGCCGCTGACCACAGGCCGGTAGACCATGGTCAGGTACAGCTCGTTGTGCATGAGGCGCTTGGTGGACAGACGCTCCATGTAGTGATCGTGCAGTGCCTGGCTGAAGCGGTGCGGATAGCATGCCTCGCCTCGGATCTGGCGCCGACGCCGGATGTCATGCGCCCAGAAGGCCAGGTTCTCGAAGTCGGGCGCGCGCAGACTCTGCAGCAGGTTGTTGAAGGTGCGGTGCCGGTGCTCCAGTTCCCAGTCCTCTCGCCCCACGAACGGGAACCCGCTGAGCAGCCAGGTGATCAGGTAGTCACCCTCGCGCGTCTTGACCACGTGCGCGTCGACGTGGGTACTGAACGGGATGAAGTTGCTGTAGTCGGCGTCGGCGCTGAACATGGAAGTCGCCCGTGGCGTCAGGGGTAGTCGCGATAGGGGCGGATACGCTCGGCCTTCTTGCGGTAACCGGACGGACCGAAGACCCAGGACGAGCCGTAGAGCGCCTGGTTGCGCGGCAGGAAGCGGAACACGAGGTTCAGCCCGATCAGGCGGAAGATCAGCTCGTCCTTCTTGGCCATCAACCGCATGACGACGATGACGGCGGGGATGACCAGCAGGATGTACAGCGAGATGTACATGGCCAGCAGCAGCGGCACTCCGGCACCGATAAGAAAAGGGATGTAGGGCACCCCGATGATCGTCGGCGGCCGGGTGCAGCCGCGGAACAGAACGTCCTTTTTCATGGGCGGAGAGCTGGGGCATCAACAAGCATTGGCCACACCAGCATGGTCGGCAGCCTGCCAGTCACCCACGAACCAGCCGGCGATGGTGGCAGCGCCGCCAATGAGCAGGCCACCGATCAGCACCGGCGCCACGTCCGACAGGCGACGGTGCGCAAAGGCGACCTGGTACCCGGCGAAAACCACGGCGATGGTCACGATGGAAACCGACGCCACCCGCAGGATGGTTTCGAAGTTGGCAAAGAAGCTGGTCACCTTCTTGCAAGCGTCGGTAAAAGAGCCATTGCCCACGCCCGCGGCCATGACGTCGGGCGCCAGCGCCAGGGCGGAGAAGCCCAGCACCATGGCGGTGATGGTGTATTGTTCAAGGCGAGAGATGTGCATGGTGTCCTTTCGACGAGTAGCAAATCAGAAGACAAACGACGAGTCGGAGGCCGGAGCGGTCAAGCCGTCCGCCTGTGACGCGCTGGATGTGCCGGTC
Source organism: Hydrogenophaga sp. (assembly GCF_028698005.1). Lineage (GTDB taxonomy): Bacteria > Pseudomonadota > Gammaproteobacteria > Burkholderiales > Burkholderiaceae_C > Hydrogenophaga. Next base: position 26,412 of record NZ_JAQVEJ010000024.1, on the reverse strand, counting down.
GACGTCGTGCCAGCGGATTCGACCAATGCACCACCGCGAACAGGAGCCACCGCCGACGTAGCCGGATCAGAAGGCCTGAGCCGGATGCGGCCGGGTGTGCCCTCCGCGCCAATGACCTCCACCGGAATGCCCGCAAGACGGGAAGCTGCCGGCGAAACCGGTGGACGGCCCGCCGACTGAGGCACCGTGCTTTCGGTGCCGGGTCGCTCAGCCTGGCCGGTGGCCTGGTGGTCGGGTCTGGTCAGGACGACGCCGTCGTCACGCGCCGGCAAGCGTCGCGCAGCCGTTCGGCGGGAGATGATTGAGATGGATGAGGTGGCGGACGCGCCACCTTGCTGCCCAATCGAATCGAATACCTTCTGTACGTAGCCATGCTGAAAGCCGGTCACGAAGTCGCCGGCGTAGTAGCAACTGAACGCCTTGCCCCAGTCATGGGATCGTCTGTAGCACTCCTGGAGAATTCTCGAGCCAGCGCGCAGGTTGGGACAAACCTCGAACGCCTCGGCGTACGACTTCAGCCCATAGGGCGCCAGGTTGTAGCGATTGACCTGTGCGATGCCGACTGAAAAGTTGTATCCCTGCTCCTTGAGCAGGCGCACCACCGCCAGCGCTTCGGTCAGGTTGACTGGCTGGCGCGACAACCGAGCGCCCACCACACCGATGGCAAACGGCTGGTTCGCCGACTCCACGTGGACCACGTGGCGCATGATGTGAAGGGGAACAGAAAGATCAGGGCAGTCCAGCATGGACCGTCAAAGACCGGAGGGCTCTGACAGTTCATGCCCAGGCAACGCCCCGGGTGTGACAGCAATTCGAATGCATTGTTGTTTGACCATAACGACCTCCTCCCGAGGGCATGTGTTATGGCAAAAATGGTAACTTTGGCACCAACCAAGTCATATCCCATTAATAGTAAGTACTACTGTTATTTGATTTTTTGTAAACCACCGCAGTTCCGCATTTCCTGCCATAGGGCAAAAGAGCGGACGATGCGTTCATCGCAAGGTTTCGAATCCCGACACCTGCTTCAGTACCGCCAATGCATCCACCGTCTCGCGGACGTCGTGCACCCTGAGCACGGCGGCTCCGCGCTCGGCGGCCAGCAGCGCGGCTGCAATACTGGCCGCCACCCGGTCCCGTGGCCGGTCGTGGCCGGTGACGCTGCCCAGCGATGATTTGCGCGACCAGCCGGCCAGCACCGCGCATCCGGTGGCAGAGGCCACCTCCATCTGCCGGGCCAGGAGGCTGAAGTTCTGCTCGACGGTCTTGCCAAAGCCGATGCCCGGATCGACCGTGACGCGCCCGGCCACGACGCCGCGCTTGGCCAGGGTCCGCACACGATCGTTGAGGAAGTCGATGACCGGCCCCAGCACGTCGCCGTCCATGGGTGCGGCCTGCATGGTCTGGGGCTCCCGGTGCATGTGCATGAGGCACACGCCGCAGCGCGGATGGGCAGCCACCACCTCCACCGCATGGCCCTGACGCAGGGCCCAGATATCGTTGATGATGTCGGCCCCCACGTCCAGCACCGCCTGCATCACCTCGGGCTTGTAGGTGTCGACGGAGATGGGCACCCCGAACCGGACGGCTTCGCGCACCACCGGCAGCACGCGCCGGAGTTCCTCGTCGAGCGGCACGGCGGGGCTGCCGGGCCGGGTGGACTCGCCACCGATGTCCAGGATGTCGGCGCCCTCCTTGATCAGCTTTTCGCAATGGCGCAGAGCGGCCGCCGTACCGGCATGCTGGCCGCCATCGGAGAAGGAGTCGGGCGTGACGTTGACGATGGCCATGACCTGCGGGCGGCGCAGATCGATGTCGAAGCGGGACGTGATCCAGAGGTGCTTGTTCTGTTCGGCCATGTGGCGTGAGCAAAGAATCGGTGATGAAAAAAAGGCCGCTGCCCCGGGGCAGCGGCCTTGTGCCGGAAGCGGCCAGGAGGGGATGATCAGCGGATCACCGCCAGCGCCGCGCGCTCGCCACCCCTGTAGGTGTACAGCGTCAGGGCACCGTTCTTGATATCGCCCTTCTCGTCGAACACGATCTGGCCCGACACGCCCTGGTGGTTCGTGGCCTTCAGTTCGGGCAGGTACTTCGCGGGATCGGACGAACCGGCACGCACCATGGCTTCAACCATCAGCTTGGTGGCATCGTACACATAGGGCGCGTACAGCTTCACGTCGTCGTTGAACTTGGCCTTGTAGTCGGCACGGAACTTGTCCATGGCAGGCTTGCCGGCGTCGTCCACGCCACCGGCTTCGGCGCAGTACACCTGATCGTCGGCCAGGCCGTCGCCTGCCAGCTTAGGCATTTCGCCGGTACACACACCATCGCCGCCCATGAACTTGACGTTCAGGCCCAGTTGCTTCATCTGCTTGAGCATCGGGCCGGCCACGGCGTCCATGCCGCCGAAGAACACGACCTCGGGTTGCTTGGACTTGAGCGTGGTGAGGATGGCGTTGAAGTCGGTCGCCTTGTCATTGGTGAACTCGCGCCCGACCACGGTACCGCCAGCGGCGACGACACCCTTCTCGAATTCGTCGGCAACGCCCTGGCCATAGGCCGTGCGGTCGTCGATCACCGCCACTTTGGTAGCCTTGAGGGTTTCGACGGCGTACTTGCCCAGCGTGCCGCCCAGGTGCACATCGTCAGCCACGACGCGGAAAGCGCCCGGATAGCCCTGACGCGTGTACTTCGGGTTGGTGGCCGAGGGCGAGATCTGCGGGATGCCTGCCTCGTGGTAGATCTGCGAAGCCGGGATGGTGGTGCCCGAGTTCAGGTGGCCGATCACGCCGGCCACTTTGGCATCCACCAGCTTCTGTGCGGCAGCGGTACCCTGCTTCGGGTCTGCCGCATCGTCTTCGGCCAGCAGTTCGAACTTGACGGGTTGGCCACCAATGGTGACGCCTGCCGCGTTCAACTCGTCGATGGCCATGCGGGCACCGTTTTCGTTGTCTTTGCCGAGGTGAGCAATCGCGCCGCTGGTGGGACCCACGTGACCAATTTTGACGATCTGAGCTTCAGCAGCAGCAGGTGCAGCAGCGGGAGCGGCTGCGGGAGCAGCCTCTTCTTTCTTGCCGCACGCGGCCAGGGCAACAGCCGCTGCGATTACGGCCAGTTTGAGGTTCAGTTGCATAGATGTCCTCGGAAAGGAGTGAATGTTGATATGCGGAGGGAATTTGTTTCTCCACGCACGTAAAGATACTCCAAAATCCGCCACTGTATCCAGCCAGTGCACACGCCACAACACGTGCTAAGGGTTAGCCCGGTGCTGGATCAGTACAGCGCATGAGGCATTAGCCGAACGAGATCGGCCGTCAGCCGCGACGGCCCGAGGACAATGCAGCCGCCACGTCGTGGCGGACGGGCACAATGCCGGACGATTGGTACCAGCGCCAGCGCGAACGCGCGAGTTCGCGGTCTTGTATGCCGGTGGACACCACTTCGATCACGCGCTGGTATCGTCCGATCCGGCCGGGGTCGGGCAATTGCCCGTCCAGATTGACCAGAATCGGCACAGCCGGATCGACATCGAGCACCGACGGCCCGATCACAATGGGCGATTGGGCCAGCATCGACGGGGCCGCCATATCCAGGCAATGTGGCACGAAATCACCCGGGATACTCTGCCACAACTCAGCATCCAGGTGCCCCGACAAACCGGCATCGGCGAGCACGTGCAGACGCGCGCCCTTGGCATAGGCCTTGCGCAGCAGGCGGACCGCATACTGCAGCTTGTCGGCGGCATTGAAATGGAAGGCGACCTCGGTGGGTAGCGCAAGTGCCTGAGACATGCTGGGTGTGGCGTGCCGGCCCTCAGCGACGGCCAGGGCTCTTTTTCCTGGCGGGCGCGTCAGCACCCTGGGCCGACTGGGTGGCCAGATACTGCAGGAGCAACGGCACCGGCCGGCCGGTGGCTCCCTTGTTGGTTCCACCACGCCAGGCGGTGCCAGCGATGTCCAGGTGCGCCCAGGTCATCTTGGCGGTGAATTTTTCCAGGAATTTGGCGGCGGTGACGGAACCGGCGGCGCGCCCGGCCACATTGCCCATGTCGGCAAAGTTGGACTTGAGGCCTTCGGCATATTCCTCGTCCATGGGCATGCGCCAGCAAGGGTCGAGTGCGGCATCGCCCGCCTCCTGCAATGCGGCGGCCAACGCGTCGTCGGAAGAAAACAGGCCCGAGCGCACGGCACCCAGCGCGATCACGCAGGCGCCGGTCAGGGTCGCGATATCGATGATGGCACGGGGTTTGAAGCGCTCGGCGTACGTCAGCGCGTCACACAGGATGAGCCGGCCTTCGGCATCGGTGTTGAGGACCTCGATGGTTTGCCCCGACAGACTGGTGACGACGTCACCCGGCTTGACGGCACGCCCGTCGGGCATGTTCTCGCACGCCGGAATCAGGCCGATCACATTGAGCGGCAGCTTGAGCCTGGACAGTGCCGCAAACGTGCCGAGCACGCTGGCGGCTCCCCCCATGTCGAATTTCATCTCGTCCATCTCGGCCGCGGGTTTGATCGAGATGCCGCCGGTATCGAAGGTGATGCCCTTGCCAACCAGCACGATGGGAGCATCCGCCTTGCGCCCTCCCTGATGGTGCAGCACGACGAACTTCAACGGCTGTGCCGAGCCTTGGGCCACGGCCAGGAAGGCGCCCATGCCCAGCTTTTCAACCTCTTTTTCACCCAGCACCTGGCAGTGAAAGCCGGCTTTGCGGGCCAGTGCCTTGGCGGCGTCGGCCAGCATGGTGGGGGTGGCGTGGTTGGCCGGCCGGTTGGCCCACTCGCGCGCCACTTCCACACCATGAACAGCGGCCGAGGCATGCTCGAAACGTGCACGGACCGCATCCGCCGCCGGCACGGCCACCATGACCTCGCGCACGGACGCGGCTTTGGCCGAGGGCTTGGTCGTGGTGTACACATAGCTCGCGTCGGCCACCGCGGCCATGGCGGGGAACAGGCTGGCTGCCACGTCGTCCAGCGCACACAACACGACCCCCAATTTCCGCAGGCCCGGCTGACGCAGTTGCCCCATGGCCGTCGTGACCGCCTTGCGCACCTCTGCGGGCGACCCCTTGCCCGCCCGCGCCAGCAGCAGACGCGCGGCCTTGAAGCCAACGGGCCGGTAGCACATCAGGTACTTGCCCGTGCCCTCTTCCAGGTCACCGTGTTCGGTGACCTGCCTGAGCAGCAGCGACAGCGGGTCATCTGCCGACTTCTCGCCCGCCCAGGCGTCAGGCACGATGACAAGCAAAGCGTCGACCGCCAGACGCGACGACTGGGCCAGTGAAACCGTTTTTAGTTCGAAGTTCATAATCACGCCATCTTAGGTGGCTTCGATGTTATTCCATTCTTCTTTGCGCAAGGAATTGGCCCGCAGTTTCGGTGCGACGCTGGTGGTGCTGTTCACCATCGTGCTGACGATGCTGCTGATCCGCACGCTGGGCATGGCGTCCAAAGGCAGCGTCAATCCTGAAGAAATCATGCTGGTGCTGGGCTATACCGTTCTGGGCCGCATGCCGACGATCCTCACCCTGGCCCTGTTCATCAGCATCGTCTCCACGCTTTCGCGCATGTACCGGGACAGCGAGATGATCATCTGGTTCTCCAGCGGTCGATCGCTGGGAGGCTTCCTGGGACCACTGATGCGCTTTTCGTGGCCCATCCTGGTGGTGATCTCGCTGATGGTGCTATTTGTCTGGCCGTGGGCCAACCAGCAGACCGACGAGTTGCGCCAGCGTTTCGAGACCCGCGGGGACCTTCAGCGCGTGCAGCCGGGGCAATTCCAGGAGTCGAGCAACGGACGGCGCGTGTTCTTCATCGACAAGGATTCGGTGGAAGGACAGGAAGGGCGCAACGTCTTTATTTCGAGCGTGGACAACGAGGGCGTCGAAACCGTCATTTCAGCCGCCTCGGGGCGGATTGAAACCATCAACGACACGCCGTTCCTGGTCCTCAACAAGGGACAACGCCTGGAAATTCCGCCTGGCAGCCGGGAACTCCGGCTCAGCGAATTCGAGGAGTACGCGGCCCAGATCGGGGCATCCCGCGAACTGGCCGAGGCACGTCGCGACCTCAACGCCGTCTCAACCCTGGATCTGCTGACGGAACCGACGCCGCCCCGCCTGGGTGAGTTGGGGTGGCGAATAGGCGTGGCCCTGAGCGCCTTCAACCTGGTGCTCATGGCCCTGGCCGTGACGGTCAGCAACCCCAGGGCAGGCAAAGGCGGGAACCTGTTGTTTACCCTGTTCGCCTTCATTGCCTACTTCAATTTTCTGAACTTCGGGCAGCGATGGGTGTCTGCCGGCCAGGTGAGTCTGGGCGGTTTGCTCCTCGTCATGCACGGCAGCGTCGCCGCCTGGTCACTGATCTGGCTTTACAAGCGGCACTACAACCTCGATCTGAAGCAACTCATGCTGCGGCTGTTCCGACCTCGTAAGACGCTGGAGGAGGCGGCATGAAAACCATACGCAACCTGATCTACCGGGAAATCTTTGCGGCATCGACGTTTGTTCTGCTGGGGTTTCTCGCGCTCTTCTTCTTCTTTGATGTCGTCGATGAGTTCGCCTCGGTGGGCAGGCCCGCCGTGGACACGCCCGAGCTGGTGTACGGGCTCGGTCATGCCCTGCTTTACGTGGCCCTGCAGATGCCCAACCGCGTGTACGAACTGCTGCCCATGACGGTACTGATCGGCTCCATCGTGGTACTCGCACGCATGGCCAATGGCTCGGAATACACGATCTTGCGCACCAGCGGCCTGGATCCCTGGCGAGCCCTGGGAACGATGCTCGGGCTGGGATCGGTCTTCGTCGTCCTGACCTTCCTGACCGGCGATTACGTGGCGCCGGCCTCCGACCGCGCTGCCCAGTTGCTCAAAGCCCAGTTCAGGGGTCAGATCAGTGTTGGCAACACCGGCGCCTGGCTCAAGGAGCGTCAGACGAACTTCAACCACTTCGTCAACGTCGGCCGGCTCGATCCCAGTGGCGAGATGGGCAACATTCGCATCTTCACCTTTGACAACAAGGGGTATCTTGCCGCCACCCTCAAGGCCAGCCGTGGCCAGATCGACACCAGCAACAACACCTGGGTGATGCACGATGTGCAACGCAGAATCATCCAGGGCTCGGACAAGGGGGGGTCCCGGGCCGCTTACCAGCACATTCCCCTTTACCAGTGGAAAAGCAGCATCACCCCCGAGATGATCTCGGTGGCCCTGCTCAAACCCGAGCGCATGCGCACGTCCGATCTGTTCGCCTACTCCCAGCATCTGGCCGCCAACGGCCAATCCACCCTGCGGTATGACATCGAGTTCTGGCGCAAACTGTTCTATCCGCTCAGTTGCCTGGTGATGGTGGTGCTGGCCCTGCCATTTGCCTACCTGCATTTCCGCTCGGGCGGCACCACCGGGTATGTTTTCGGCGGGGTGATGATCGGGATCAGCTTCTTCCTGCTCAACAACGTCTTCGGCTATATCGGGAACCTCAACCAATGGCAGCCCTGGGTGGCGGCAGTCTCACCCGCGCTGATCTACTCGGTGTTGTCACTGACGGCTTTCGGCTGGATGGTGCTCAGGAGATAAGGCCATGCTGGGTGTGATCATCCTGTCCCATGGCTCGCGGGACCCCGACTGGGGGCGCCCCCTGGAAGCCGTCGCGGCCGAGGTCCGGCGGCTTTCGCCCGGCGCACTGGTCGGCTGCGCCTATCTGGAGCTGGCGGAGCCCAGCCTGGCCGTTTGCGCGAGTCATCTGGTCGCGCAGGGCGTCACCGAACTTCGCATACTGCCGGTGTTCTTTGGCATGGGTCGCCATGCCAGGAGCGATCTGCCGGCACGCGTGGATGCGCTGCGCCAGCATCATCCCGACATCCACATCACCTGCCTGCCCGCGGCAGGCGAGCACCCCGACATGATCCGCCTGCTGGCATCGATCGCCCTGGAAGGCGCCGCACCACCATGAACCTGCACCAGTTCCGTTTTGTCCAGGAGGCCGTGCGCCGCAACCTCAACCTCACCGAGGCAGCCAAGGCCCTGCACACCTCGCAACCCGGCGTGTCCAAGGCCATCATCGAGCTGGAGGACGAGCTGGGCGTCGAGATCTTTGCCCGCCACGGCAAGCGCATCAAACGGGTGACCGAGCCCGGACAGCAGGTGCTGCGCAGCATCGAGGTGATCTTGCGCGAGGTCAACAACCTGCGCCGCATCGGCGAGCAGTTCTCGCATCAGGACAGTGGCACGCTGTCGATCGCCACCACACACACCCAGGCGCGGTACGTGCTGCCCGGACCGGTGGCCAAGTTGCGCCAGGCCTATCCCAAGGTGAATGTCAGTCTGCACCAGGGCTCACCCGACCAGGTGGCCAAGATGCTGCTGGAAGAGTCCGCCGAAATCGGCATGGCGACCGAGTCCCTGAGCGGCTACCCGGATCTGGTCACCCTGCCCTGCTACGAATGGCAGCACATGCTGGTGTTCCCGTTCGATCACCCCCTGGCCGCCAGGGAGCGCATCTCGATCGAGGACCTGGCCAGCGTGCCACTGATCACCTACCACCCCAGTTTCACCGGGCGCAGTCGCATTGACCAGGCCTTTGCCCAGCGCCACCTGACACCAAATGTGGTGCTCGAAGCCATCGACTCGGACGTGATCAAGACCTACGTGCGCCTGGGCATGGGCGTAGGCATCGTGGCAGAGATGGCGGTACAGGGCGAAAACCAGTCTCCTGACCTGGTGACCAAGCCGGGCGCGGTCCTGTTCGGCCACAACGTGGCCCGGGTGGCCTTCAAGCGCGGCACCTACCTGCGGCAGTTCGTGCTGCGCTTTGCCGAGCTGCTCAGTGACCGGCTGTCCAAGGACCTCATCCTGCGCGCCATGACCGGCAGCGACGACGACTATGACATCTGATTACTCGCCCATCCATACCCCTGCCCTCACAACGCGCCTGCCCAACGTCGGCACCACCATTTTCACGGTCATGTCGGCGTTGGCCGCGCAGACCGGTGCCGTGAACCTGGGTCAGGGCTTTCCGGATTTCGACTGCGATCCGGCCCTGGTCGATGCGGTGCACCGGGCCATGCGCGCCGGCCACAACCAGTACCCGCCCATGACGGGCGTGCCGGCCCTGCGTCAGGCCGTGGCGGCGAAGATGCAGGCCCTGTACGGCCTGGCCTGCAACGCCGACACCGATGTCACGGTGACGGCCGGCGCGACGCAGGCGATCCTGACCGCCATCCTGGCGGTGGTGCATCCCGGGGACGAGGTCATTGTGCTGGAGCCCTGCTACGACAGCTATGTGCCCAACATCGAGCTGGCCGGCGGCGTCGTGGTGCGCGTGCCGCTGACGCCGGGTACATTCCGGCCCGATTTCGACGCCATTGCCGCGGCGATCACGCCCAGGACGCGCGCGCTGCTGATCAACAGCCCGCACAACCCCAGCGGCCAGGTCTGGAGCGAGGCCGACATGCGCCGGCTGGAAGCCATGCTGACCCCCACCGACGTGCTGCTCATCAGCGACGAGGTCTATGAGCACATGGTCTACGATGGCCAGCTGCACCAGAGCGTGGCACGCTTTCCTGCGCTGGCCGCGCGCGCCTTCATCATCAGCAGTTTCGGCAAGACCTACCACGTCACGGGCTGGAAGGTCGGCACCGTGGTGGCGCCCGCAGCGTTGACGGCCGAGTTCCGCAAGGTGCACCAGTTCAATGTGTTCACAGTCAACACGCCGATGCAGCACGGACTGGCCGCCTACATGGCCGACCCGGCACCCTATCTCGAACTGCCGGCCTTTTACCAGCGCAAGCGCGACCTGTTCCGCGCGGGACTGGCGCAAACACGTTTTCGCCTGCTGCCGGGCCAGGGCACCTACTTCCAGTGCGCGGGCATCGAGGAGCTGGCCGTACCCGAGCGCGACCTGCCCGAAGGCGAATTCTGTCAGTGGCTCACGCGTGAAATCGGCGTGGCGGCGATCCCGCTGTCGGCCTTCTATGGCAACGGGTTCGACCAGAAGGTCATCCGCTTCTGCTTTGCCAAGAAGGATGAAACGCTGCAGGCAGCGCTGGACAAGCTCGCGCGGCTCTGAGCCTCACGCGCGCAGCTGTGCCCAGGCCTTCTCCAGCCGTTTGACGCTCACCGGCTGCGGCGTGCGCAGCTCCTGCGCAAAGAAGCTCACGCGCAGCTCTTCGAGCAGCCAGCGCAGTTCCTGCAGGCGGGCGTCCTGCGCGCCCTTGCGCTCGGCCACGAGACGCCAGAACCGCTGCTCCTGAGGCCGCAGCTCGGCCAGTTTGGCCGCGTCGCGCGCGGGGTCGGCGCGCAGTTTGTCCAGGCGCAACTGCACGGCCTTGAGATAGCGCGGGTAGTGCTGCAACTGCGCATACGGCGTCTGCGTCAGGAACTGCCTGGGCATCAGCCGCTGCAGCTGTTGCTGGATATCGGCCACCACGTCGGCCGGAGGCTTGCTGTCCTTGAGCTTGCGGGTGGCCGCCGCGTACTCGGCCAGGATCACGCCCGCCTGGCGGGCAATTTCGTTGGCGATCAGCGTCAGGCGCCCTCGCCCTTCTTCCACACGCTGCTTGAAGGCACCCGCATCGGTGGGCAAGGGGTCGGCCAGGAAAGCGCGGTCCAGGGCCACGTCGAGGATCTGTTGCTTCAACTCGTCCAGCGATCCGCCGCCCGAACCGTCGCCGCCCCGGCCCACCTGCATGTAGGCCACACCCATGGCCTGCAGGCCAGGCAGGTTCTTCTCAAGGTATTTGAGCGCGTCCTTGATCTGCAGCGCAAACAGGCGGCGCAGACCGCCGCGGTGGCGCGCCTGGGCGACCTCGGGTTCATCGAAGACCTCGATGCGCACGGCGTCGCCGTCATCGACCAGCGCGGGGAAACCCACCAGCGTCTGCCCCCCCTTGCGGATTTCCATCAGCTCGGGCAGCTCGCCAAAGTCCCAGGAGGTGTGGCGCTGCTCGGCCGCGGACAGCGAGGCGGCTGGCTGCTGGCGCGCTGGCGCCGACGTTGCCGGCCGGGCTCCCGCATGCGGTGGCGCAGGGGGCGGCTGGGTGGCCGGCGCAGCCGCTTGCGCGCCTGGCGCCGTCATCTCCTTGAGTTTGAGTTGCGCAAGCGCCTGGAAGGCACCGCGCGCCCTGGCCCCGAGCTCGGCCTTGAGCGCACCGAGGTTGCGGCCCTGCCCCAGTTGCCGGCCATGTTCGTCCACCACACGCAGGTGCATGAAGTGGTGCGCAGGGAGCATGTCCAGCTTGATGTCGTTGCGCTGCACGGGCAGCTGGGTTGCCTCGCGCACCAGGCGGAGCAAGGCCTCCATCAGGCTGCCTTGGCCAAAGCACCCGGCCTCGCTCAACTGGGACGCCATGCGCTCGGCCGTCTGCGGCAGCGGCACCAGGCGCGAGCGGGGGCGCTGGTGCAGCGTCTTGAGCAGTGCCAGCACCTTGTCCTTGAGCATGCCGGGCACCAGCCACTCGCAGCGCTCCTCGCTGACCTGGTTCAAGGCAAAGATGGGCACGGTCACCGACAGACCGTCGCGTGGGTCCCCCGGGTCGTGCAGGTAGGCGGCGGCACAGTCCACACCCCCCAGGCGGACGGTGCGCGGAAAGGCCTGCGTGGTCACGCCGGCGGCTTCGTGCCGCATCAGTTCGTCGCGCGTGAGGAACAACAGCCTGGGGTCGGCCTGCGAGGCCTGCCGATACCAGCGCTCCATCGCCGCGCCGTTGGCCACGTCGGCCGGGATGTGCCGGTCATAGAAGGCGTAGATCAGGGTTTCGTCCACCAGCACGTCCTGGCGGCGCGACTTGTGCTCGATCTCCTGCACCTCGCGCACCGTGCGCCGATTGGCGGCCAGAAAGGGCAGCTTGCTGTCCCATGTGTCTTCGGTGAGGTGGGCCACCAGGGCTTCGCGGATGAAGATCTCGCGCGCGCCGGCCGGATCGACGCGGGCGTAGTCCACACGCCGCTGGTGGTAGACCTGCAGGCCGTACAGCGTGGCCCGTTCGTAGGCGTTGACGCGGGCCGCTTTCTTCTCCCAATGCGGATCGAGCAGCTGCTTTTTCAGCAGATGCGCGCCCACCTGCTCCAGCCACTGCGGCTCGATCGTCGCGATGCCGCGCCCGAACAGGCGCGTGGTCTCCACCAGCTCGGCGCACACGATCCAGCGGCCCGGCTTCTTGCTCAGGTTGGCACCCGGATGACGGTAGAACTTGATGCCGCGCGCGCCCAGGTACCAGTCCTCGGTGTCGCTCTTGCAGCCGACGTTGCCGAGCAGGCCCGCAAGCATGGACAGGTGCAATTGCTCATAGGTGGCCGGGACCTGGTTGATTTTCCAGCCATGCTCGGCCACCACGGTGAGCAACTGGGTGTGGATGTCGCGCCACTCGCGCACCCGGCGCACATTGATGAAGCGTTCACGCAGCAGGTTCTCGTACTGCCGGTGACTGAGCTTGTGCTCCTTGCCATGGCCACCCCTGCTCTCGTGCAGCCACCGCCAGAGCTTGAGCGTGCCGGTGAACTCGCTGCGCTCGTCGTCAAAGGGTTTGTGGGCCTGGTCGGCCTGCGACTGCTTGTCCAGCGGCCGGTCGCGCACGTCCTGCACCGACAGCGCAGAGGCCACCACCAGCACCTCGTCCAGCGCGCCGCGATCACGCGCCTCCAGGATCATGCGGCCCACGCGCGGGTCCAGCGGCAGCCGTGATAGCGCCTTGCCAGTCTCGGTCAGCGATTGCGCCTCGTCCACCGCCCCCAGTTCCGCGAGCAACTGGTAGCCATCAGCGATGGCCCGCCCCGATGGCGGGTCGATGAAGGCGAACTGCTCGATCGCGCCCAGGTGCAGCGCCTTCATGCGCAGGATCACGCCCGCCAGCGAGCTGCGCAGGATTTCCGGATCGGTAAAACGCGGACGTCCCGTGAAATCGGCCTCATCGTACAGGCGGATGCAGATGCCATCGGCAACCCGCCCGCAGCGGCCTGCGCGCTGGTTGGCCGCTGCCTGGCTGATCGGCTCGACCTGCAACTGCTCGACCTTCTGACGCAGGCTGTAACGCTTGACACGCGCAGTGCCGGCGTCAATGACGAAGCGGATGCCGGGCACGGTCAGCGAGGTTTCGGCCACATTGGTGGCCAGCACGATGCGACGCTGGCCATGCGGATGGAAGATGCGGTCCTGCTCGGCTTGCGACAGGCGCGCGAACAAGGGCAGCACCTCGGTATTGCGCAGCACGGGCTGGTGGGACAGGTGTTTGCGCAGGTGGTCGGCGGCCTCGCGAATCTCGCGCTCCCCGGGCAGAAAGACCAGGATGTCACCGGACGCCTGGGGCGAACGCCACAGCTCGTCCACCGCATCTGCGATGGCGTTGTCCAGACCATAGTCCCGGCTGTCCTCGAACGGACGCCAGCGCACCTCCACCGGGTAGGTGCGGCCTGACACCATCAGGACGGGTGCCTTCCCCTTCGAGGACGCGAAATAGTCGGCAAAGCGGTCGGCGTCGATCGTGGCCGAGGTCACGATCACCTTCAGATCGGGCCGGCGCGGCAGCAGTTGGCGGATGTAACCGAGCAGGAAATCGATGTTGAGGCTGCGCTCGTGCGCCTCGTCGATGATCAGCGTGTCGTAGGCCTTGAGGTCCGGATCGGTCTGCGTTTCGGCCAGCAGGATGCCATCGGTCATGAGCTTGACGGACGCATCCTTGCTCAGGCGATCCTGGAAGCGCACTTTGTAGCCCACCACCTCGCCCAGCGGCGTCTTCAGCTCCTCGGCGATGCGCTTGGCCACGCTGGAGGCCGCGATGCGGCGGGGCTGGGTGTGGCCGATGAGTCGCCCCCGCTCGCCAGGACGTGCGTTGCACTTGCCACGGCCCATGGCCAACGCGATTTTGGGCAGTTGCGTGGTCTTGCCCGACCCGGTTTCGCCGCAAACAATGATGACCTGGTGCTCGCGCAGTGCCGCCTCGATCTCTTGCCGGCGGGCCGAGACAGGCAGCGATTCAGGGAACTCGATATGCAGGGCAGCAGCAGGCAAGGCGGAACTTCGGTCAAAATTCGGGAAACCGGCCATTATCCCAGCCCATCCCACCAGCGCCACGCCGCGACCCCATGTCCACCGTCTTCAACTTCACATTCGTCCCCTGGTTTCGCTCGGTTGCGCCGTACATCCACAAGTTCCGGCATCAGACATTCGTGATCGGCCTGACCGGCGAGGCCATCGCCGCAGGCAAGCTGGCGTCCATTGCGCAAGATCTCGCCATGATCCAGGCCATGGGCGTGAAAATCGTGCTGGTGCACGGGTTCCGACCGCAGGTCAACGAGCAACTGCGCCTCAAGGGACAGGAGGCGCGCTACTCGCACGGCATGCGCATCACCGACCCGGTCGCCCTGGACTGCGCACAGGAAGCCGCCGGCCAGTTGCGCTACGAGATTGAGGCGGCCTTCAGCCAGGGGCTGCCCAACACGCCCATGGCGGGCGCACGCGTTCGCGTGATCTCGGGCAATTTCATCACCGCCCGCCCGGTGGGCGTGATCGACGGTGTCGACTTCCTCAGTTCGGGGCTGGTGCGCAAGGTGGACACCGAAGGCATACAGCGCACGCTGGACATGGGCGCGCTGGCGCTGATCTCGCCCTTCGGCTTCTCCCCCACGGGCGAGGCCTTCAACCTCAGCATGGAAGATGTCGCCACCTCGGTGGCTGTGGCGCTGCAGAGCGACAAGCTGATCTTCCTGACCGAGGTACCGGGCATCCGCAGCAAGCTCGACGACCCGCAGAGCGAGATCGATACCGAGCTGCCCCTGGCCGATGCCAAGCGCATGATGGCCGAGTTACCCGCTCCCACGCTGCCCACAGACACCGGTTTTTACCTGCAGCATTGCATCCGCGCCTGTGAAGGTGGTGTCGAGCGCAGCCACATCATTCCGTTCGCGCTGGACGGTTCGCTGCTGCTGGAGATCTATGTGCACGACGGCATTGGCACCATGGTGGTGGACGAGAAGCTCGAAAGCGTGCGCGAGGCCACACTGGACGACGTGGCAGGCATCCTGCAACTCATCGAGCCCTTCGAGAAGGACGGCACGCTCGTCAAGCGCGATCGCGCCGAAATCGAGCGCGACGCCAGCAGCTACACCATCATTGAGCACGATGGCGTGATCTTCGGCTGCGCTGCCCTGCACCCCTATCCCGAGGAGCGCACAGGCGAAATGGCCGCGCTGACCGTCTCGCCGCAAAGCCAGAGCCAGGGCGATGGCGAACGCCTGCTCAAGCGGATCGAGGCGCGAGCCAGGGCGCAGGGTCTGCAGAGCATCTTCGTGCTCACCACCCGCACCATGCACTGGTTCATCAAGCGCGGCTTCGTGCAGGTCAGTCCCGATTGGCTGCCTGAGGCGCGCAAGCGCAAGTACAACTGGGACCGGCGCAGCCAGGTGCTGGTCAAGAAGCTGGCGTGACGCCGGGGCGGCACGCCAGGCCGGTCTGCCGGTGTGTCAGGCGCTGATCAGCGGGAGCGCCAGCCGGTGTAACCGAGTACCCCGGCCATGGCCAGAAACCACAGGAAGGACCAGTTGGCGATCGTCAGGCCCAGGAAGGTCCAGTCCACGGCCGAACAATCACCGCTGCCACGAAACACCATGGGGATGACCCGCTTGAGCGGGAAGTTCTCGATCATGCCGTACAGATCGCGGCCACAGGCCAGCACCTCGGGCGGATACCACTGCAGCCAGCTCTGGCGGGCAGCCACAAAGGCGCCGGACAGGGCCACCAGCACCGCCAGCCCCAGCAGCCCGCGGCGCCACCCCCGGCCACGGAAGGCCGCCGCCAAGGCGGCCAGCACGCCCACGAGCACCAACGCATAGCGCTGCACGATGCACATGGGACACGGCTCCAGCCCCACCACATGCTGCAGGTACATGCCGAAGGCCAGCAGGCCCAGGCACGCCAGGGCAATCAGCGAGGCCGTTCGGCGAGGATGGTCGATGGGAAAGGCCGACAGGCAGGCAACAAGCGAGGATGGCACAAGAGGATCCTGAAACAGCTGCGCGGCCACCATGGCCGCGCAGCACTCTCATGGAGAACGGGCAAGCTGTCGAAGTTCCCCGCCCAAACGGGTATCAGCTGTCGGCGAACGCGCGCTCGATCACGAACTGGCCGGGGCGGGTGGTGTTGCCCTCGTCAAAGCCGCGCTTCTCGCACAGGGCCTTGAGGTCGCGCAACATCTCGGGGCTGCCGCAGATCATGACACGGTCCTCGGCCGGGTTCAGACTCGGCAGACCCAGGTCCTTGGCCAGCTGGCCATTTTCAATGATGTGCGGGATGCGGCCCTGGTGCACGAAAGGTTCGCGCGTGACCGTCGGGTAGTACAGGAACTGCTTTTGCACCATCTCGCCCAGGAACTCATCCTGCTTGAGCTGGGTTTCGAGCATCTCGCGGTAGGCCAGTTCCTTGACTTCGCGCACGCCATGCACCAGCACCACCTGCTCGAACTTCTCGTAGGTCTCGGGGTCACGCACGATGCTCAGGAACGGCGCCAGGCCGGTACCGGTGGCCAGCAGATACAGGCGCTTGGCCGGCAGCAGGTAGTCGATCAGCAGGGTGCCCGTGGGCTTGCGGCCAACGACGATGGTGTCGCCCGGCTGGATATGCTGCAGGCGCGACGTCAGCGGACCATCGGGCACCTTGATGCTCAGGAACTCCAGGTGTTCGGCGTAGTTGGGGCTCGCAATGCTGTAGGCCCGCAGCAGCGGCTTGCCATCCACCCTCAGGCCGATCATGGTGAAGTGGCCGTTGGAAAACCGCAGGGCGGTGTCCCGCGTGGTGGTGAAGCTGAATAGGCGGTCCGTCCAATGGTGAACGGACAGCACGCGCTCTTCCAGAAATGCGCTCATGGTCTGTCCTGTGGGGTCCCGCCTTGCCAGGCTCATGGGACGATTCGTCGAAAGCGTGCCGCGCTGCTCATGCATAGAAGCGCAGCACTTCAATATCGAATTATAAAAATGGCGTTCGCCGGACCGCTTGCGCTATATCAGAAAAGGCACATCCGGCGTGATTACATAGACCAGCTACCCATGGGTGGCGTGGGGATGCCCCGAGCTTGCTACAGTGTCGGGACGTGCAGGCTGCAAAGCCAGCGCCGGTATTGTGGCACCGCCAGTCATAGGCCATAAACAAATTTCTTTTCATAGAAACATTACCAAACAGCATAAGGAGCCCCCCGATGGCACGCACCGTCCACTGCATCAAACTCGGCAAGGAAGCCGAAGGCCTGGATTTCCCGCCCTATCCCGGCGAACTCGGCAAGCGCATTTTTGACAACGTCAGCAAGGAGGCTTGGGCAGCCTGGCTGCGCCACCAGACCATGCTGTTGAACGAGAACCGTCTCAACCTGGCCGATGCCCGCGCCCGCCAGTACCTGGCCCGCCAGATGGAAAAGCACTTCTTCGGCGATGGCGCCGATGCTGCCGCGGGCTACGTGCCTCCCCAGAGCTGAGTGCCGGCGGGCCCGCATGTCGCCTCCCAGTGTGATCGTGGTTGGTGCCGGGCTGGCCGGCGCTGCCCTGGCGCACGCCCTGGCGGCCCGCCAGTGGCAGGTGCTGATCGTGGACGAGGCCGATGGCCCGGCCGCCCGGGCTTCCGGGTTGCCCGTCGGCATGCTCAGCCCGCACCAGACCCGCTCGCCCACACCGATGTCGCGCCTGACCGAACTGGGCGTGGCGCAGATGCGCCAGGTTCTGCCCCGGCTCCTGCCACAAGGCGCCGGATGGCAGGACACCGAGATCGACAACCTGGGACATGCCGCGGGCCGCTGGCCCGCGGCCATGATCCGGCCTGCGGCGCTGGTGCGGGCCTGGCTGGATGCCGCCACGGCCACGGGCTGCTGCCGCACGCACTGGTCCTGCCGGGTGCGGCGCATCGCCCGCGCCGATGGCCGGTGGGTGGCGTTCGACACTCAGGATCAGGCGATTGCCGAAGCCGACCATGTGGTGATCGCAGCCGCCTGGGGCAGCGTCGGGCTGCTGGCTGGTCTGGGCTTTGACCCGTTGACACTGCCACTGCGTCCGGTCAAAGGGCAGTTGAGTTACGGCCCCTGGGAAGGCCCTCCCCTGGCCGAGCGGCCACGCCGGGACAGCGGGGTCTACATCCCGCTGTACGAGGACGCCACTGCACCCACCGGCATGCCGTCCCGTCTCTGGGCCATGGGTTCGACCTATGACCGCGGCCGTACCGACACCACCGTGGAGCCGGCCGCCCACGAACGCAATCTCCATAGCCTGCAGGCCCTGGCGCCGGATGCCGCCGCGCACATGGCCCGGGCCATGGCCGAAGGATCCCTGCAGGGCTGGTCGGACATCCGGTGCGCCTCGCTCGACCGCCTGCCCCTGCTGGGTACGCTGCCCGACCTGCCCGCCCTGCGCGCACAACTGGAGGCCGCCGGCCATCGCCGGGGCCGCGTCCCGATGGAAGAGAGCCCGCGCCTGCCTGGCCTGCATGTCTTCACGGCCCTGGGCTCGCGCGGCCTGAGCCTGGCCAGCGCCGGAGCCGGATGGCTGGCCCAGCACCTTGAGACCGGTGCGATGCCGCTGCCGCCAGACCTCGTGCGTGCCATTGACCCCGCACGCTTTGCCTGGCGCCAGTGGCGGCGCCAGGGATGCACCCCGCCAGCGACCGAGGAAGCCGCCGCCTGATCGGTTCCTCTCTCCCGGCGAACCGCCACGACAGCCCCCGCTGATCTGGTTGCCTGGACCAGGCCCGGCGGCGCCGTCCCGCGTCAGAGCAGCGGGATATTTTCTTATTTCCAAAAGAAATACATCAATTAGAAAATTGTAGTTTGCGATATAAGGCGCAGCACATACAGTGGCGCCCTGGCCGCGGCGTGCCCGCGGTTTCCGACAGCATTCCCGAACACGATGTACCAGTATTCCGACTTCGACCGACAGTTCGTCCGCCAGCGCGCGGCCCAGTTCCGCGACCAGCTCGAGCGTCACCTGGCCGGCTCCCTGCCCGATGAAGACTTCAAGCCGCTGCGGCTGCAAAACGGCTGGTATATCCAGCGTTTCGCCCCGATGCTGCGTGTGGCCGTTCCCTACGGCGAGATCAGCACCGCGCAGCTGCGCATGCTGGCACATATCGCGCGCGAGTACGACCACAAGGAAGACAACGATGTCTCGAAGGCGAACGCCGGCTTGGCCAAGGTGGCCACGCTGCCCGACCGCAACGCCCACTTCACCACCCGCCACAACGTCCAGTACAACTGGATTCCCCTGACGCGCGCGGCCGACGTGATGGACCTGCTGGCCAGCGTGAACATGCACGGCATCCAGACCAGCGGCAACTGCATCCGCAACATCAGCACCGACGCCCTGGCCGGCATCGCGGTGGACGAGGTGGCCGATCCGCGCCCGTTTGCCGAGATCATGCGCCAGTGGAGCACGCTCCACCATGAATTCGCATTCCTGCCTCGCAAGTTCAAGGTCGCCATCACCGGTGCCACCGAGGACCGGGTCGCATCGCCCTGGTACGACGTCGGTTTGCGCCTGGTGCGCAACGTGGACGGCGAGCTGGGCATGCAGGTGCGCGTGGGCGGCGGCATGGGCCGCACGCCCATCATCGGCACCGTGATCCGCGAGTTCCTGCCCTGGCAGCACCTGCTGAACTACCTGGAAGCGGTGATCCGCGTCTACAACCGCTACGGCCGCCGCGACAACTCCTTCAAGGCGCGCATCAAGATCCTCGTCAAGGCGGAGGGTCAGCGCTTCATCGACGCCGTCGAAGCCGAGTTCATCGAGATCCTGGAAAAAGACGGTGCGCCGCACACCATCACCCAGGCCGAGCTCGATCGCGTCAGCGCCTTCTTCGTTCAGCCCGACCTGCGCTGCGACCGCAAGAGCGCCGACGAGAAGATCGCGCACGTGCTCAAGGCCGCGGCCGAGGACGACATCGAGTTCGGTCGCTGGCTGCAGCGCAATGTCAAACCGCACAAGAACCCCGACCTGCGCGCGGTCACACTCTCGTTCAAGCGCCCGGGCCAGTCACCCGGCGACGCCACGGCCGAGCAGCTCGAGCGCGCGGCCGAGCTGGTTGACCGCTTCTCGGCCGGCGAGGCCCGCATCACACACGAGCAGAACCTGCTGCTGCCCTGGGTGCGCTGCGATCACCTGCCGGAACTGTGGCGTGAAGCCCGCCGGCTGGGCCTGGCCCGTCCGAACATCGGCCTGCTGACCGACATGATCGTCTGCCCCGGCGGCGACTTCTGCGACCTGGCCAACGCGCGCTCGCTGCCGATCGCGCAGGCCCTGCTGGAGCGCTTCAACGACCTGGACGAGGTGTACGACCTGGGCGACATCGACCTGAACATGAGCGGCTGCATCAACTCGTGCGGCCACCACCACGCCGGCCACATCGGCATCCTCGGTGTCGACAAGGACGGCCAGGAGTGGTACCAGGTCACGCTCGGCGGCTCCGACGGCACGCGCATCTCGGGCCCGGCCACGCCCGGCAAGGTCATCGGCCCGTCGTTCGCCGCCGACGAGATGGTGGATGTGGTCGAAGCCATTCTCGACACCTACCGCACCGAGCGCCAGAGCGGCGAAACCTTCATCGCCACCGTGCGCCGCATCGGCATCGAGCCCTTCAAGGCCGCCGCCAATGCCGTCCGCACCCACACCGCCCGCCCGGCCGCGGTCAGCGCCTGAACCCGATTCCCGTCCGACACATGACAACGAACATCCCTTCGACCATTGAGCTGTTCAAGGCGGACAGCTTTGTCGCCCCGGAAGCGCCGGCGGCGCGGCTGGTGCTGTCCAATGACACCGACCCCCGCGAGCACAGCCTGGAGGGCATCGCCGTGGTGGAGCTGCAGTTCCCGAAGTTCAATGACGGCCGCGCCTTCAGCCAGGCGTTCCTGCTGCGCCGCCGTCTGGGCTTTGCCGGCCACATCCGTGCCACGGGCGACGTGCTGATCGACCAGCTGCTGCAGATGCAGCGCAGCGGCTTCACGCAGGCCGTGCTGCGGGCCGACCAGGATACCGACCACGGCCGCCGGCTGCTGGGCCTGTACGACGACTTCTACCAGGGCGACGCCGTCGACACGAAGCCGCACTTTGCCAGCGCCGACTGACCCGACCGGAAGCCGCACCATGAGCCACGACATCGACCTCGCACACACCAACGCCAGACTCGGGCAGGACGCGCCGGCCCTGGTGGAATGGGCACTGTCCCTCGGTCTGCCCTCCATCGTCACCACCAACTTCCGTCCCTACGAGGCGGTGATCCTGCATCTGGTCACGCAGGCCAGGCCGGACGTCCCGGTGGTCTGGATGGACAACGGCTACAACACCGAAGCGACCTACCGCTACGCCGACGAGGTGTCGCGGCTGCTCAAGCTGAACCTGCGCATCTATCTGCCGCGCCGCTCCCGCGCGCACCGCGAGGCCGTGGACGGTCCGGTGCCCGCCCTGGACGATCCGCGCCACGCGGCGTTCACCGAGGAGGTCAAGCTCGAACCGTTCGCCCGCGCCCTGCGCGAGATGGCACCCAAGGTGTGGTTCACCGCCCTGCGCGCCACGGATACGGCCGTGCGCGCCCAGATGCAGCCCGTGAGCATCAACCCCGACGGCCTCATCAAGGTGGCACCTCTGCTGCACTGGACCTCCAAGGACCTGTACCAGTACTGCGAGCGCCACGGCCTGCCCAACAACTTCGACTACGTGGACCCGACCAAGGGCGAAGACAACCGAGAGTGCGGACTGCACCTGGCCCACTGACCCGAGTTTCCCGAGATCGCCATGAACGCACGAACCGAACCCCAAGTGATCGAGTCCGCCCTGACGCTGGACGCCGGTCATCACCTGAGCAACACCCACCTGGACGCCCTGGAGGAAGAAACCATCTTCATCCTGCGCGAGGTGGCCGGTGCCTTCGAGCGCCCCGCCCTGCTGTTTTCGGGCGGCAAGGACTCGCTGGTCATGCTCAAGTGCGCCGAAAAGGCCTTCGGCGCCGGACGCATTCCCTACCCGCTGCTGATGATCGACACCGGCCACAACTTCCCGGAAGTGACCGAGTTCCGCGACCGGCGCGCCCGTGAACTGGGCGCCGAGCTGATCGTGCGCAGCGTCGAGGACTCGATGAAACGCGGCAGCGTGCGTCTGGCCCATCCCGGCGAAAGCCGCAACGCCCACCAGTCGGTGACGCTGCTGGAGGCGATCGAGGAGTTCCGCTTCGACGCACTCATCGGCGGCGCACGGCGCGACGAGGAAAAGGCCCGCGCCAAGGAACGCATCTTCAGCCACCGCGACGCGTTCGGCCAGTGGCAGCCCAAGGCACAACGCCCCGAGCTGTGGACACTGTTCAACACCCGGTTGCAGCCGGGCGAACACTTCCGCGTGTTCCCCATCAGCAACTGGACCGAGCTGGACGTGTGGCAGTACATCGCCCGCGAGAACGTCGAGCTGCCCGCCATCTACTACACCCACCGCCGCGAGGTGGTCGAGCGGCGCGGCCTGCTGGTTCCCGTGACTGAGCTGACCCCGCCGCGCGACGGCGAATCGGTGGTGGTGCGCGACGTGCGCTTCCGCACCGTGGGCGACATCACCTGCACCTGCCCGGTGGCCAGCCTCGCGGCCTCGCCCGAGGACATCGTGATCGAGACGCTCAAGGCCGAGCTCAGCGAGCGCGGCGCCACGCGCATGGACGACAAGACCTCCGACGCCTCGATGGAAAAGCGCAAGAAGGACGGCTATTTCTAACGCCCCGCGCATTTGCCCAGACACCTTTTCCGGACACACCATGAACACCGTCGCATCCCCTTCCACCGCCACGGACACCCGGGCCGCCCTGCGGCTGATCACCTGCGGGTCGGTCGATGATGGCAAGAGCACGCTGATCGGCCGCCTGCTGGTCGACAGCAAGGCCGTGCTGCAGGATCACCTGGCCGGCGTGCAGCGCCAGGGCGAAACCGACCTCGCCCTGCTGACCGACGGCCTGTCGGCCGAACGCGAACAGGGCATCACCATCGACGTGGCCTACCGCTACTTCAGCACCGAAGCACGCAAGTTCATCATCGGCGATGCCCCCGGCCACGAGCAGTACACCCGCAACATGGTGACCGCCGCCTCGGCTGCCGATGCCGCCGTGGTGCTGGTGGACGCCACCAAACTGCCCTGGCAGGACGAACACCTCGCGCTGCTGCCGCAGACCCGCCGCCACAGCCTGCTGCTCAAGCTGCTGCGTGTGCCTTCCGTCGTGTTCGCGGTCAACAAGCTGGACGCCGTCAGCGACGGGGCCCTGGCCTTCGCCCACATCCGCGACGCGCTGGCGCGCTTCGCGGCCGATGCCGGCATCCACGTGGCCGCCACCGTGCCGGTTTCCGCCCTCAAGGGCTGGAACGTGGTCGACCCCGCGGCCAGCGCCGGCTGGTGCGGCTACGACGGCCCCACCCTGCTGCAACTGCTCGAGCAGTTGCCCACCACGCCCCAGGATACGGAGCTGACCTTCAGCTTCCCGGTGCAGTGGGTGGAGAAGTTCAGCAGTTCGTCCGACACCACCCAGGGCCGGCGCGTTTTCTGGGGCCGCGTGGCCACCGGCGCCGCCAAGCCCGGCCAGCGCGTGCGCGTGATGCCCGGCAACCAGACGGCCGTCATCGCCCAGGTGCTGGACCACGTGCGCAAGCCCGGTCTGGTCGTGGCGGGCAGCAGCGCCGGTATCGTGCTCGACCGCGAAGTCGATGTCTCGCGCGGTGACTGGCTCCACGCCGACGATGGGGAAGACGCCCTGCAGGGCCAGCGCCAGATCCGCGCCACCGTGGCGTGGCTGGACGACGAGCCCCTGCTGCCCGGCCGCACCTACTGGGCCTTGCACGGCCACCGCTGGGTCAAGGCCAAGGTGCAGCGCATCGTGCACCAGCTCGACATCCATACCCTGCAGGAACAGGATGCCCGTCAGCTCGATGCCAACGCCATCGGCCACATCGAGCTGCTGCTGCAGGAACCCCTGCTCACGCAGCCTTTTGCGCGCTCGCGCGCCCTCGGCGCCCTGGTGCTGGTGGACACCGCCAGCCACAAGACCGCCGGCGCGGCGATGGTGCTCTGAAGAAGCACCAACCGGACCCGCCAGCAGCCCCGCTGTGCGGGGCTTTACTTTTGTCATGGTCAGGGCTTTGTCTGGCAGTTAGGCTGGACAGGCCTAAAATTCGGGTTATCCCGATCTGCCTGATTCAACACCATTCATCATGACCCACGTCGTCTCCGAAGCCTGTATCCGTTGCAAATACACCGATTGCGTGGATGTCTGCCCCGTCGACTGCTTCCGCGAAGGCCCCAACTTTCTGACCATTGATCCGGACGAGTGCATCGATTGCGCGGTCTGCATCCCCGAGTGCCCGGTCAGCGCCATCTACGCCGAGGAAGATCTGCCCAAGGATCAGCAGCACATGACGGCCATCAATGCCGAACTGGCCAAGTTGCCGAACTGGAAGAGCATCACGAAGCGCAAGGACCCGCTGCCCGACCATGAAGAATGGAAGGACCGCACCGGCAAGCTGTCCGAGCTGATTCGCTGACAGGACCGTCTGGTCAGTCCGGATGACAGCCAGCGCTGCACCATCCCCCCTGCCCATCGAGACCCCTGCACTGGTCGTCGGTGCAGGCCCCGTCGGCCTGTTCCAGGTTTTCCAGCTCGGGCTGCTGGATATCCCCTCCCATGTGGTCGATGCCCTGCCCCATGTCGGCGGGCAGCCCGTCGAACTCTACCCCGACAAGCCGATCTACGACGTTCCGGGCATCCCCATGTGCACCGGCCGCGAACTGGCCGAAGCCCTGCTCAAGCAAGCCAGCCCGTTCAAGCCAGGCATCCACCTGTCACGGACGGTCGAATCCGTCGAGCGCCAGGCCGACGGCCGCCTGCTGGTGGGCGTTTCCGGCGGCATGCGCTTCCTCGCGCGCACGCTGTTCATCGCCGGTGGCGTCGGCGCTTTCCTGCCGCGCACGATCAACCTCGAAGGCCTGCCCGCCTTCGAGGGCACCCAGCTGTTCTACCGGCTGGAAGATGCAGGTGATCTGGCGGGCAGGCGCGTCGTGGTGGTCGGAGGTGGCGAGGAAGCCATCGACATGCTTGACCGGATCTGCCGCGCCACCGAACGCAACCCAGGCAGCGCACCGGCGCACCTGGCACTGGTTCACCGGCGCGATGCCTTCAATGCCAGCGATGAAGCGCTGGAGCGGCTGCGCCTGCTGCGCGCCGGCGGTGCCGTCCACTTCACGGCCGGCATGCCCACGGGTATCGACACCACCGATGGCCTGATCAGCAGCCTGCAACTGCTGACACCGGAGGGCACACCGGGCACCGAGCCACTCGATGTGCTGATCATTGCCCAGGGCCTGTCACCCCGGCTCGGCCCCATCACGCAGTGGGGCCTGGCCATGGAGCGCAAACAGCTCGTCGTCGACACCGAGCACTTCCAGACCAGCGAGCCGGGCATCTTCGCGGTCGGTGACATCAATACCTACCCGGGCAAGAAGAAGTTGCTGGTGTGCGGCTTCCATGAATGCGCCCTGGCCGCCTATGCCGCCGCACCCATCGTGCACCCTGGCCGGCCCGTGCAGTTGCAGTACACCACCACCAGCACCCGGCTGCACCAGTTGCTCGGGGTCCCGCATCCGGGTCGCGGCTGAGTGCCGCGCAGCTTTCGCCAAGTTTTTTCCGTCAACTTGAGAAAAGCCAAAAAATGTGGCTATAATTTGAGTCTGTTCCCCGATAGCTCAGTCGGTAGAGCGACGGACTGTTAATCCGCAGGTCCCTGGTTCGAGCCCAGGTCGGGGAGCCAAGTCAAAAGGCCCATAAAGCCTGAAGGCCACGCTATCACAACGGTAGCGTGGCTTTTTACTATGGTGCCCCGTGGGTCACTCGTGACAGGCAGCGCCTCCCCGACTTCTTTATGGTCGGCGCCCATGCCGCCCGCATCACCAGGTAACCGGTCTCAAGCGACCTCTCGCAGGGTCGCCGGATCGGCCGGCCTTCTTGCTGCCCACGACAAACGCCATTCAGCATCACCCGGCATCACCGACGTGGCTTGATGCAGACAAAAATCGTTGAACCACACCGTATCTGACGATATTCCTGCGCTTTGTCCGTGCTTCTGATGTTTTCCCCCCTCAGTAGCCTACAGTACGCGGTCCATCCCTGAATGGGGCCACGCTGAACGCCATGGTTATTCCAGGAATCCTGGCGTTCGCTTTGAACGGATTTTGAAAGGCTGGGTCATGGGCAGAATGCCGTTGTTCTTTTCCAGGTACGTGATGGCGACTTTGCTCGGCTGCGCCGGCTTCGCCAGTGCGGGCGCCACCGGCATCGACAAGGAGGGGCTGCGCTTCACCATCGACGGTCCCGCTTTCGGTGGACCCGTGAGCTTTGTCGTGCCAGGAGGCGGCGACCACCTGCGCTTGTACATGAGCGAC
>NZ_JAQVEJ010000161.1 GCF_028698005.1 Hydrogenophaga sp. | reverse complement strand
CTGATCGAGCGCCAGTTGCGCAACGCCGACCAGGCGCTGGGCCGCCAGCCCGACGCCGCCGCGCGGCCCACGCCCACGCAGTACAGCCTGGACATGCTGAACGTGGCCTCACGCTACGAACTGCCGCGCATCATCGCCGCGCTCAAGGCGCGCGGGCATGGCACCCTGTGCTTTCACGGCGCACCCGGCACCGGCAAGACGGCGCTGGCCGAACACATCGCCAGGGAGCTGGACCGCCCGCTCATGGTCCGCCGCGCCAGCGACCTGGTGAGCAAGTTCGTCGGCGAGACCGAGCAGCAGATGGCGGCCATGTTCCGCGAGGCGGAGGCGGAAAAGGCGGTGCTGCTGCTGGACGAGGCCGACAGCTTCCTGCAGGACCGCCGACACGCCCAGCGCACCTACGAGGTGACCGAGGTCAACGAGATGCTGCAGGGCATGGAGCGCTTCGCCGGCATCTTCGTGTGCACCACCAACCTGATGGACAGCATCGACCAGGCGGCGCTGCGGCGCTTCACCTTCAAGATCCAGTTCAGGCCGCTGCGCCCCGAGCAGCGCGAGCGCATGTTCGTGGTCGAGGCGCTGGGGGGGGACGAGGCCGCCCTGACGGAGAGCATCCGCGCACGCCTGGCGAAGCTCGACCAGTTGTGCCCCGGCGATTTCGCGGCGGTCCAGCGTCAGGTGCAGATCCTGTGCGAGACGCTGGCGCCCGAGGAATTCCTCGCCCAGCTCGAAGCCGAGCACCGCATCAAGCCCGAGGTGCGCGAGGCGCGGGGCATGGGCTTCCTGCACTCGGCCTGAGCAGGCCCCAGTGCCCCCGACGCTCAGCGGCTCCAGACGCCCTGGCGGCGGTCCTCGACGCGTTTGGCCTTGTGCGTGGCGCGCGGCAGGGTGTCGGGCGGCAGGATGACCACCTGCGCGCTCACCCCGGTGACCGACTTGAGGTGGCCGGCGAAGCGCGCGGCCAATGCGGCGTCCTGCGCGGTGTCGATCGCCGTGCGCTCGATCTCGACGGTCAGCCGGTCGAGGTGGTTCTCGCGCTCGACGATCAGCCGGTACTCGCCGGTCAGGTCGTGATCCTTGCGCGCGATCGCCTCGATGTCGCTCGGGAAGATGTTCACCCCCTTGATGATCAGCATGTCGTCGAGCCGGCCGTGCGTACCCAGCATGCGCTGCGAGGTGCGGCCGCAAGCGCAGGGCTCGCTGGTGAACGAGACGATGTCGCCGGTGCGGAAACGGATCATCGGCCGTGCCGCCTTCTTCAGCGTCGTCAGCACCAGTTCGCCGCGCTCGCCGTCGGCCACCGGCGCGCCGGTTTCCGGATCGAGCACTTCGACCAGGATGTGGTCCTCGGCCCAGTGCAGGCCGTGCTGTTCCTCGCACATGCCGGCGCAGGAGCCGAAGATGTCGGACAGGCCGTAGTAGTCATAGACCTTGGCACCCCACAGTGCCTCGATGCGCTGGCGGGTTTCCGGGATCGAGCCGCCGGGCTCGCCGGCGACGAAGATGCGCCGGATCGCCAGGTCCTTCTTCGGGTCGATGCCTTCCTTGATCGCCGTTTCGCCGAGATACCAGGCGTAGGAGGGCGTGGTCCAGATCGCGGTCGCCTGGAACTGCCGGGCGATGGTCAGCAGGCGCTCGGACGGCACGGTGCCGGCGTGGATCGACAGCGCGCCGAGCTTCTGAGCGCCGAGCACGCACGGGCCGCCGACGAACAGCGAGAAATTCAGCGAATGGCAGTAGCGGTCTTCCGGGCGCAGGCCGGAGGACCAGAACTGGCGCGCCTCGTAGTCCATCCAGTCGTCGAAATCCCGGGCCGTGAAGGGCGAGGCGGTCGGCACACCGGTCGAGCCGCTGGAGGCCGAGATGTAGACGATGTCGCGCTCGGGCACGGCCACCAGGTCGCCGAACGGCGGCACCGCTTCCTGGCGCTGGCGCACGATCTTCTTGTCGATGAAGGGGAAGCGGCGGATGTCGGCCAGCGTCTTCACATCATCGGGGTGCACGCCGGCGGCGTCGAAACTCGCCTGGTAGTAGGGCGAGTTGGCATAGGCGTGGTGCAGGTGCTGCTTGAGCAGGTCGAGCTTGAGCGCGTCCCAGTCGGCGCGCGACTGCGTTTCCAGTGCCTCGTTCCAGTAGCGGCGCGTGGCCGTTGTGTCGTGGTCGGTGATGGACATCGATCGGTGGGTTTCCGGGAAAGAGGGCGATTGTCCGGCCAGATGGCCCCGGGGCGAACGACATCCTTGTCATGAACTCATAACCGGTCGCGATGAGACGAACGGCCGTGCCGTGTCCCATTCAGGACCCGGTTCGGGTCGTTGCGGCCCGGGTCATGCGGGGCGCGCAGATCGGGCTCACGCCCCGGATTCGAGCGCCAGGCGTGCGAATCGCGGCAGCAGCGCGGCCGCTTCCGGGGTGGGTTGCACGGCCTGGCGCACCTGCGTGGCATCGATGCCGGATTTGCCCAGGGCCGGGGCCATGACATCGGCGTAGGCGCGCATCGCCGGGGCCGAAAACTCGGGGTGGAACTGCACGCCCCAGGCCCGCGCGCCGACGCGGAAGGCGTGGTGCGGGTCGTGCGCGTTGCCGGCCAGGGCCTGTGCATCCTCGGGCAGGCGGCGCACCGACTGCCAGTGCACGGTCTGCGCGGCAAAGCGCTGGGGCAGCTCGCCGAACAGCGGGTCACCGTCCGCCGCCGGGCGGCGTTCGATGAGCGCGGTGCCGATCTCGACCCCCTGCGGGTGCTGCCCCACCTCGCCGCCGAGCGCGTGCGCCAGCAACTGGTGACCGTAGCAGATGCCCAGCAGGGGCACGCCGCCGGCGACCGCGGCGCGCAGCCAGGGCACCAGGGCCTCGCTCCAGGCCTCGCGGTCGCTGACCATGGCGCTGGAGCCGGTGACCACGACACCGGCAAACGACTCCGGCGCGGGCGGCAGCGGCGCATCCTGCACGCGCGCGTCGTGCACGATCACCGCGGAGGCGCCGCCTGCGCGCAGGCCGGCCTCGATCCAGCGGTCGAAATCGCCGAGCTGTTCGCGGATGGGGGCAGGGGCGGAACCGGTCTTGAGAATGAGCAGGGGGCGGGGCGACGGCATGGTGTCCGGATTCTAGGCACGGGCATGAGCGGCTTGGGCGTGCCCCTGCAACCACCCGTCGCCCGGACGGGTGGCGTCCCCGATCCGCGTCAGAGAAAGGTGCTCACGATGCGCAGCACCTCGTCGCCGTAGGCCTCGCGTTTTTTCTGGCCGATGCCGCTGATGCCTTCGAGGTCGGCATGGCTGCGCGGCATGGCCGCGGCGATGCCGCGCAGCGTCGCGTCGTGGAAGATGACGTAGGCCGGCAGGTTGTGTTCGCGCGCGACCTCGGCGCGCCAGGCCCTGAGTGCTTCCAGGCATTCGCGCCCGGCCAGCGGCAGCGGTGCGCCGTCGGGCGCCACGGCGTCGCGTGCCGCGCGCCGGCTGCGCCCGCTGCCACCCTTGCCCGCGGCGGTGGATTCGCGCAGCCAGACCTGCACCTCGCCGCGGAGGATGGGGCGTGCCCCCCCGGTCAGGTGCAGGGTGTTGTAGGGTGCCTCGTCGACGCGCACGGCCTCGCGGGCGATGAGCTGGCGCAGGATGGCGCGCCACTGCGATTCGTTCAGGTCGGTGCCGATGCCGAAGGTGCTCAGCTGGTCGTGCCCGTACTGTGTCACCTTGTCGGTGCGCTTGCCGCGCAGGATGTCGGTGATGTGACCGGCGCCGAAGGCGTGGCCGCTGGTCTGCTGCACGCGGTAGATGCACGAGAGCGCCTTGCGTGCGGCCTCGGTGGCGTCGTGCAGCGCGGGCGGGTGCAGGCAGTTGTCGCAGTTGCCGCAGGGCGTGCTCGGTTCACCAAAGTAGGCCAGCAGGCGCACACGCCGGCAGTCGCTGGCCTCGGCCAGCCCCAGCAGGGCATCGAGCTTGCCGCGCAGCACCTGCTTGAACTCGTCGGCCGCAGGGCTCTCGTCGATCATGCGCCGCTGGTTCACCACGTCCTGCAGGCCGTAGGCCATCCAGGCGTTGGCCGGCTCGCCGTCGCGCCCGGCGCGGCCCGTCTCCTGGTAATAGCCCTCGATGTTCTTGGGCATGTCCAGGTGCGCCACGAAGCGCACGTCGGGCTTGTCGATGCCCATGCCGAAGGCGATGGTGGCCACCATGATCAGGCCGTCCTCGCGCAGGAAGCGGTCCTGGTGCTGCTGGCGCACCGACGACGCCAGCCCGGCGTGATAGGGCAGGGCGTTCAGGCCGTGGGCGTTGAGCTGGGCGGCGATGTCCTCCACCCGCTTGCGCGACTGGCAGTAGACGATGCCCGCATCGTGGCCGCGCGCGTGGCTGTGCTCGTCGCGGATGAAGCGCAGCAGTTGTTCGGTGCCGTCCTTGCGCTCGACGATGGTGTAGCGGATGTTGGGCCGGTCGAAGCTGCTGACGAAGCGCTGGGCGTCCTGCAGTTGCAGGTGCGCGGCGATGTCCTCGCGCGTGAGGTGATCGGCCGTGGCGGTCAGTGCGATGCGCGGCACACCGGGGTAGCGCCCGCTGAGCATGGCCAGCTCGCGGTACTCGGGCCGGAAGTCGTGCCCCCACTGGCTGACGCAGTGCGCCTCGTCGATGGCGAACAGCGCGAGCTGCCCGCGCTCGTGCAGCGCATCGAGCTGGGCCAGGAAGCGCGGCGTGTTCAGGCGCTCCGGCGCCACGTACAGCAGCGTCAGCCCGCCGCGCCGCAGGCGCCGCTCCACGTCCTGCGACTCGTCCAGGCTCAGGCTGGAGTTGAGGAAGGCCGCGTCCACACCGGCCTCGACCAGCGCGCCCACCTGGTCGTGCATGAGCGCGATCAGCGGGGAAACGACGATGGTGGTGCCGTGACCGGCGCGCTGGCGCACGATGGCCGGGATCTGGTAGCACAGGCTCTTGCCGCCGCCGGTGGGCATCAGCACCAGCGCATCACCGCCCTCGCACACATGGGTGACGATGGACGCCTGCGGGCCGCGGAAGGCCTCGTAGCCGAACACCTGCTGCAGCACGCCGGCGCAGGTTTCGAGGGTTTCCCCCTCGGCGGAGATATCGATCAGCGACACGGCTCAGGCACCAGTGTTCACATCTGCTCCCAGGGCAGGCCGTCGTGGCGCCAGCCATTGAGGCTGGAGCGCTTGAATTCATCGTTCAGATCGCCCTCGAAGCCGTGCAGCACGTGCGACACGTCGGTGAAGCCGGCCGCTTCCAGGGCCGCGCCAGCGTCGCGTGTGCGCTTGCCGCTGCGGCAGATCAGCAGGACCGGGCGGGCCTTGCTGCCGGCCTCCGCCTCCACCGCGGCGGCGAAGCGCGCCGGGTCGGGGGTCAGGTCGGGGTACTCGTACCAGGGGATGTTTTCGACACCGGGCGGGCGGCCGACGTACAGCGACTCGATCTCCATGCGCACGTCGACAAACAGGGGCGGCTCCTGGCCCAGCGCCGCGCGGCGCTCGGTTTCGGCCTGCAGCCAGGCCCAGGCGTCGGTGGGGAGCAAGTCTTTCATAGCCCCGTATTGTCGGTGATGGCGCGCCTCGGCCGCCACGGGCCGCAAAGACCCTGGCCGGCCCGGCGACCGGGCCGCAAACATACAATCCCGGGCATGAAGCCGACCGCCTACACCCGCGCCCAGGCGCTGCCCGAGATCCTTCAGCGCCGCATTGTCATCCTCGACGGAGCCATGGGCACGATGATCCAGCGCTTCAGGCTGGACGAGGCGGCCTACCGTGGTGAGCGCTTCAAGGACTTCCACAAGGACGTCAAGGGCAACAACGAATTGCTGAGCCTGACGCGGCCCGACGTCATCCGCGACATCCACGAGGGCTACCTGGCCGCCGGCGCCGACATCATCGAGACCAACACCTTCGGCGCCACCCGCATCGCCCAGGAAGACTACGACATGGCCGATCTGGCCTACGAGATGAACGTGGCCTCGGCCCGCATCGCCCGCGCGGCCTGCGACAAGTTCAGCACGCCCGACAAGCCGCGTTTCGTGGCCGGCGCGCTCGGCCCCACGCCCAGGACCGCCAGCATCAGCCCCGACGTCAACGACGCCGGCGCCCGCAACGTCACCTTCGATCAGTTGCGCGCGGCCTACTACGAGCAGACCCAGGGCCTGGTGGAAGGCGGCGCCGATGTGTTGCTGGTCGAGACCATCTTCGACACCCTCAACGCCAAGGCCGCGCTGTTTGCCATCGAGCAGTTCTTCGACGACAGCGGCGAGCGCCTGCCGGTGCTCATCAGCGGCACCGTCACCGATGCCTCGGGCCGCATCCTCAGCGGCCAGACGGTCACGGCCTTCTGGGCCAGCGTGCGCCACGTGAAGCCGCTGGCCGTGGGCCTGAACTGCGCGCTGGGCGCCACGCTGATGCGGCCCTACATCCAGGAACTGGCCAAGGTGGCCGGCGACACCTTCATCAGCTGCTACCCCAACGCCGGCCTGCCCAACCCCATGAGCGAGACCGGCTTCGACGAAACGCCCGAGGTCACCAGCCGTCTGCTCAAGGAGTTTGCCGACGAGGGCCTGGTGAACATCGTCGGCGGCTGCTGCGGCACCACGCC
>NZ_JAQVEJ010000160.1 GCF_028698005.1 Hydrogenophaga sp. | reverse complement strand
CGCTTCGAGCACATCGGCGCTGCCGCTCTTGCTCGAGACGCTGCGCCCCCCGTGCTTGCTGACCTTGGCGCCGGCGGCCGCGGCCACGAACATGGAGCAGGTCGAGATGTTGAAGGTGTGCGAGCCGTCACCACCGGTGCCCACGATGTCCACCAGATGCCGGGTGTCGGCCACGGGCACCTTGGTGGAGAACTCGCGCATGACCTGCGCGGCGGCCGTGATCTCGCCGATGGTTTCCTTCTTGACACGCAGGCCGGTGATCAGGGCGGCCATCATGAGCGGGGACATTTCACCGCTCATGATGAGGCGCATCAGGTGCAGCATCTCGTCATGAAAAATCTCGCGGTGCTCGATGGTGCGTTGCAGCGCTTCCTGCGGGGTGATTTTCTGGCTCTGGGGCATGGTGGTTTCTCCTGTTCAGTAGGGGCCGGCCATCGTCGTGCCCGCGGGGCCGGGGACGTTTGCCCCGGCGAAGAAGCGCCGTGCGATGGCAACGGCATGGCCGATACCGGCCGCGTCCACGCCGAGGTGGGTGACGAAGCGCAGGCCGATCAGGCCGGTGGCGAGCACGCCATGGGCCTGGAGGAAATCCAGCAGGGCCGGGCCGCGGCCATCGGCCACGTCGACGAAGACGATGTTGGTTTCAGCCGAGCGCACGCTCAGCCCCTCGATGCCGCGCAACCCCTCGGCCAGGCGCTGCGCGTTGGCGTGGTCCTCGGCCAGGCGATCGACGTGGTGATCCAGCGCGTGCAGTGCGCAGGCCGCCAGCAGACCCGCCTGGCGCAGGCCACCGCCAGCCATCTTGCGGATGCGCCGCGCGCGCTCGATCAGCTCGCGCGAGCCGCACAGGGCCGAGCCGATGGGCGCGCCCAGGCCCTTGCTGAAGCACACCGAGAGGCTGTCGACATGGTCGGCGATTTCGCGCACGCGCTCGTGGGCACCCTGCCCCGGCCGCGCGCTGGCCACCGCCGCGTTGAACACGCGCGCGCCGTCCAGGTGCGTCGCCAGGCCGTGCTGGCGCGCCAGCGCCGTCGCCTCGCGCAGGTAGTCGTCGGGCATGACGTGGCCGTTCCAGGTGTTTTCCAGGCACAGCAGGCGCGTGCGCGCGAAATGCGGATCGTCGGGCTTGATCGCGGCGGCGATGTCGGCCAGGGCCATGCGGCCCTGCGCGTCCTGCGCCAGCGGCTGCGGCTGCACGCTGCCGAACACCGCGGCCCCGCCGCCCTCGTAACGGTAGGTGTGCGCCTGCTGGCCGACGATGTACTCGTCGCCGCGCCCGCAGTGCGCCAGGATGCCGCAGAGGTTGCTCTGCGTGCCCGAGGGCATGAACAGCGCCGCCTCCTTGCCGGTGATGGCGGCGATGCGTTCCTGCAGCGCGTTGACCGTGGGGTCGTCGCCGAACACGTCGTCACCGAGCGGCGCGGCCATCATGGCCTCGCGCATCGCTGCAGTGGGCTGGGTGACGGTGTCGCTGCGCAGATCGACCGTGCTCATCCGATCCGGCGCCGGGCCGCCCCAAGCCGGATCAGCCCCCCCGGGGGGCAGCGACCCGCGCAGCGGTGGAGCGTGGGGGCTCATCATGATGCCTGGTCCAGGAAATTCCTGAGCATCGCATGGCCATGCTCGGTCAGGATGCTTTCGGGGTGGAACTGCACGCCCTCGATGGGCAGGGTCTTGTGGCGCACGCCCTGGATCTCGCCGTCGTCCTCGCTGGTGGCGGTGACCTCCAGGCAGTCGGGCAGCGAGTCGCGTTCGATGACGAGCGAGTGGTAGCGGTTGACCGTGAAGCGCTCGGGCAGGTCCGCAAACACGCCCTTGCGGTCGGTGGCGATGACGCTGGTCTTGCCATGCATCTGCCGGCCGGCGCGCACGATGCGGCCACCGAAGGCGGCACCGATGCTCTGGTGGCCCAGGCATACGCCCAGGATGGGCACCCGGCCGGCGAAGCGGCGGATGGCCTCGATCGAGATGCCGGCCTCGGCCGGCGAACACGGACCGGGCGAGATGACCAGGCGGTCGATCTGCCCCGCATCGAGACGGCGCTGGATCTCGTCCACCGTGATCTCGTCGTTGCGTGCCACGGTGACCTCGGCCCCGAGCTCGCCCAGGTACTGGACGATGTTGTAGGTGAACGAGTCGTAGTTGTCGATCATCAGGAGGCGAATGGACTTGCTCATGGTCTTCACTCCAGCCCTTCTTCCACCAGCTCCGCCGCGCGCAGCAGCGCGCGGGCCTTGTGCTCGGTCTCGCGCCACTCCATCTCGGGCACCGAATCGGCCACCACCCCGGCGGCGGCCTGCACGTGCAGGGTCTGGTCCTTGATGATGGCGGTGCGGATCGCGATGGCCACGTCCATGTCGCCGGCGTAGCTGAGGTAGCCGCAGGCACCGCCGTAGATGCCGCGCTTGACGGGCTCGAGCTGGTCGATCAGCTCCATGGCATGCACCTTGGGTGCGCCGGTGAGCGTGCCGGCCGGGAAGGTGGCCTTGAGCACATCCATGTTGGTCATGCCGTCGGCCAGGATGCCCTCGACGTTGCTCACGATGTGCATGACGTGGCTGTAACGCTCGACGGCGAAGGCCTCGGTCACCTTCACCGAACCGATCTTCGCGATGCGGCCGATGTCGTTGCGCGCCAGGTCGATCAGCATCACGTGTTCGGCGCGCTCCTTCGGGTCGTTGACCAGCTCGGCCTCGATCGCCTTGTCCTTCTCGGGCGTGGCGCCACGCGGGCGGGTGCCGGCCAGCGGGCGGATCGTCACTTTCTGCCCTTCCTCGGTGTGCTCGTGGCGCACCAGGATCTCGGGCGAGGCGCCCACCACGTGGAAATCACCGAAGTGGTAGTAGTACATGTAGGGCGACGGGTTGAGCGAGCGCAGCGCGCGGTACAGGCTCAGCGGCGACTCGGTATAGCGCTTGCTGATGCGCTGACCCACCTGCACCTGCATGAAGTCGCCGGCGGCGATCAGTTCCTTGGCGCGCTCGACCGCCTGGAGGTAGTCGGCCTTGGCGAAGCTGCGCTCGGCCGGGTGGCCTGGCGTGGGCTTGACCACCGGTGCGCTGACCGAGTAGCGCAGCGCCTCCTTGAGTTCGCGCAAGCGGCGCTTGGCCGTCGGGTAGGCTTCGGGCGTGGCCGGATCGGCATAGACGATGAGGTACAGCTTGCCCGAGAGGTTGTCGATGACGGCCAGTTCCTCGCACTGCAGCAGCAGGATGTCGGGCGTGCCCAGCGTGTCGGGCGGGCAGGTGGCTTCGAGCTTCTTCTCGATGTAGCGCACGGCGTCGTAGCCGAAGTAGCCCGCCAGCCCGCCGCAAAAGCGCGGCAGGCCGGGCCGCAGGGCGACCTTGAAGCGCTGCTGGTAGCTGGCGATGAAGTCCAGCGGGTTGCCGCGGTGCGTCTCGACCACCTGGCCGTCGCGCACCACCTCGGTGGTGGCCGCCTCGCCAAAACCGCTGGCGCGCAGCAGCGTGCGTGCCGGCAGGCCGATGAAGCTGTAGCGGCCGAAACGCTCGCCGCCCACGACGGATTCGAGCAGGAAGCTGTACTGGCCGTCGCCCCGGCCATGGGCCAGCTTGAGGTAGAGCGAGAGCGGGGTTTCGAGGTCGGCGAAGGCCTCCGTCATCAGCGGTATGCGGTTGTAACCCTGCTGCGCGAGGCTCCTGAATTCGAGTTCGGTGATCATGTGTTCATCTCCGGCGCGCCGGCCACGGAGAAGCCGGCGGCTTGCGTCATCTGAGGAAGGTGGCAGCCTGGTGGAGGACTGCGGTGCGGGCGGGTGGCACGCCGCGGCACGGGCGCCGGGCCTGACCCAGGAGGAAGGGCTTGTTACGCAGGCTTGCGCCAGGGCCAGGCTCCCCGGCCGTCGAAACGGCCCGGCACACCACCGAGGAGGAGCACGAAACAGGCAAACATGATGGATACAGTGTAGCAAAGGCGGGCAACGGCCGGACGCGCAACCGGACCTGCATACGAAAAGCTACGTGGGTTATTCCTGATCCGGAACCCTTGTCCCGACACCAGCATGCGCGGACAATGAATTGGCGAACGGTCGTTCTTTTTTTCATCCATGAAGCGCCCAGCCCTTTCTTCTCCGGCCCGCCACCTGTGCGCCACCGTGCTGGCCACCGTGATGATGCCGGTGTGCGCGGCCGCCACCATCGAATTGGGCGGCGTGAAGCTGGAGGACACGATCCAGGTGCAGGGCATGCCACTGGTGCTCAATGGCGCCGGCATCCGCTACAAGGCGATGTTCAAGGTCTACACCGCCGGGCTCTACCTGGAGAAGAAGGCCAGCACCATGAACGGGGTCCTGTCCATGCCCGGTCGCAAACGGATGACCATCACCATGCTGCGCGACATCGACTCGGCAGAGCTGGGCAAGCTGTTCTCGCGCGGCATGGAGGACAACATGGACCGCTCGGCCTTCTCCAGGCTGATTCCGGGTGTGATGCGCATGAGCGATGTCTTCACACGCCACAAGTGGCTGCGCACGGGCGAGTCGTTCGTGCTGGACTGGGTGCCGGGCACGGGCACCGTGCTGACCGTCAAGGGCGTTATCGAGGGGGAGCCCTTCCGGGAGCCCGAGTTCTTCGATGCCCTGATGCGCATCTGGCTCGGACCCAGGCCCGCGGACTGGCGCCTGAAGGACGAACTGCTGGGCATCCCGGCCCGGTAAGCCACCGTCCATAGGACGGTCGCCACCGGCTGTCCTGTTCCTAGGGTTTACCCTATGATCCAGGGTCGGGACTGTTGTTCGAATACCCTTTTTGCTGTCAACCCCATCACCTGTTCATGCGCCGACGTCATCTGATCCAGGCGGCCCTCGCCTCTTCTGCCCTCCCCCTTTCAGCCATCGCCCAGGACAGCAACGATATCGTCGTCGCGCACATCGGGGCCTTCACCGTGTTGCCGGCCCTTGATCCGGTATGGCTGCACGAGGGGTTCGCCGCTGCCTTCGACGAAGTCAATGCCCGCGGGGGCATCAATGGCCGCCAGGTGCGGATGCTCAAGTTCGACGACGCCTACTCGTTCGACGGCTTCAAGGCCCGTCTGGCCGAGGCCATGGCCAGCAAGCCGGTGGCCCTGCTTTCGCCCCTGGGCTCGGCCACGCTCAAGGCAGTGCTCGACAACCACGTGCTGGACCAGAACGACGTGGTCGTGATCAACGCCGTGCCCGGGGCCACCGTGCTGCGCGAACCGGGCCATCCCCGGCTGTTTCACATCCGCGCCGGTGACGACCAGCAGATTGCCAAGATCGTCTCGCACGCGCGCGCGCTGAACATCCAGTCGATGGGCGTGCTGTACCAGAACATCCCCATCGGTTCTTCGGGCTTTGCGTCGGCCCAGGCCGCAGCCAAGGGCACGTCGCTGGAGGTCGTCGGCTTCGAGTCCGACATCGACGATGCCGACCTCGCGAAGGCCGCCCAGCAGGTCGCCAAGCGCAACCCGCACGCGGCCCTGGTCGTCGGCAACCCGAAGTTCATGGGTCAGGGTATTGCGGCGTTGCGCGCGGCGGGCATTTCCCAGCAGATCTTCGCCCTGTCCTACCTGCCGGCGGACGTGCTGCACAAACTGGCCGGCAAGGGCGCGCGCGGGGTGGGCATCGCCCAGACCTTCCCCAACCCGCTGGGGGTGACGCAGCCGCTGCACCGGGCGTTCCGGGCCGCGATGCAAAAGACCCATCCCGACCTGAAGGGTGCGTACACGACCTTCAACATGGAAGGCTACATCACGGCACGCGTGTTCATCGAGGCGGCGCGCCGGGCCAAGAGCATCACGCCGGCGGGCATTGCCGAGGCGCTGCGACGCGCGGGCGAGATCGACCTCGGCGGCTTCCGGGTCAACTTCTCCAAGGGCAACGAAGGCAGCCAGTGGGTCGACATCGGCGTGGTCACCGCCGACGGCAAGCTGCTCTACTGAAGCCGCAGCTCGTCCAGCCGGTCCACCCAGGCATCGGCATCGACCGCGTGGACGGGCTGACCATGGTTGTAACCGTAGCTCACCAGCGCGACCGGGCAGCCTGCGGCGCGGGCCGCGCGGGCGTCGTTCTCCGAATCCCCCACCATCAGCGTGCGTGATGGTGCCACGCCCAGGGCCTCGCACGCCTTGAGCAGGGGCAGCGGGTCGGGCTTCTTGCGCGCGAAGCTGTCGCCGCCGAACACATGGGCGAAATACCCGTCCAGTCCCTTGGCCTGGAGCAGGCCCAGGGCGAACGCCAGCGGCTTGTTGGTCAGGCAGGCCAGCGGCAGGCCCGCCGCCCGAAAGGCTTGCAGGCCCTCGTGGACACCGGGGTAGACGTCGGATCGGGTGCCGTTGACGGCCCGGTAGTGCACCTGGTACGCCTGCCAGGCACGCTCGTAGAGGCCGTTGTCGATGGCCGCCTCCGGACGCTGCAGCTGCTCGGCCAGCACCCGGCGGATCAGGTGTTCGGACCCCTTGCCCACGGTGCGCCCGATGAAGGCACGCGCCACCGGGGGCAGCTCCAGATCGGCCAGCATGCGGTTGACGGCCACCTCGAAGTCACCCAGGGTGTCGACCATGGTGCCGTCCAGGTCGACGATGATGGCTGCGGGCATCAGC
>NZ_JAQVEJ010000159.1 GCF_028698005.1 Hydrogenophaga sp. | reverse complement strand
AATAGACCAACACCCGCGGACGGAAAGCACGACGGATCATGGCTTGGCGACTCCATCCATGTGCCATGCCGTTTTCCGTCGAGTATTTGATGAGACCGCGCGGATAGCCGACCTTGTCCATGACCTCATCGCACACATCAATGCAGGCGCCGCAACCAATGCATTCGTACTGCAGGCCGTTGCGGATATCGATGCCCGTCGGGCAGACCTGCACACACAGCGTGCAATCGACGCAGGAGCCGAGCCCCAAGGCCTTGTAATCGGCCTTCTTCGAGCGCGCACCACGCGGCTCACCGCGGGCACTGTCATAGGTCACGATCATCGTGTCCTTGTCGAACATGGCGCTCTGAAAGCGCGCATAAGGGCACATGTACTTGCACACCTGCTCGCGCATCCAGCCAGCGTTGCCGTAGGTGGCAAATCCGTAGAAAAAGATCCAGAAGGTCTGCCATGGTCCCAGCGACAGCGCAGTGCTGAGAAGCGCCAGCTCGCGGATGGGTGTGAAGTAGCCAACAAAGGTGAACCCGGTCCACAACGAGAACACGATCCACAGCAAGTGTTTGAGACCGCGTTTGCTGAACTTGGCTGGCGACAACGGTGCCTTGTCCAGGCGCAAACGGGCCGAGCGGTCGCCCTCGACAACCTTCTCGATCCACATGAAGATCTCGGTGTAGACCGTTTGCGGACACGCATAGCCACACCACAAACGCCCGGCGACGGCAGTGAACAGGAACAGCGCCAGGGCCGAGATCACCAGCAGACCCGTCAGGTAGATGAAATCCTGCGGGTACAGCACAAGGCCGAAAATGTAGAAGCGGCGCGCTTCAAGATCGAAGAGCACCGCTTGTCGGGCGTTCCACTGCAGCCATGGAAGGCCATAGAACACCAATTGCGTGACCCACACCATGATCCAACGCCAGTTGTTGAAGAATCCGGTCACAGACCTGGCCTGGATCTTCTTTTGTGAGGTGTACAAGGACACCATCACCTCGTCATCGGCTGGGACGTTTTTGTGCGTGCCGGCTGCTTGGGACGCGCTTCTGGGTTGACTGGCTTCGGAGGCTGGCTGGGTCACGGGAAATCCTGGATCGGACGACTGGCCGGACTTCGGCCAGTCGTCCTGTAGGTCATATCACTGCTGGGTGGTTCCGGACTTGTTCGACAAGCCCCAGACATACGAGGACAGCACATTGATCTGCGCCTCGTTGAGCAGCGCCGATTGCGGCGGCATGGTATTGGTGAAGCCGTTGTTGATGGCTCGGATGATAGCGTCCTCACCCCAGCCATGGAGCCAAATACCATCGGTCAGGTTGGGGGCACCCATGACCTGCATGCCCTTGCCATCGGGACCGTGGCACGCCGCACAGGCCGCGAACTTCGATTGCCCCTGGGCGGCGCGCACCGAGTCATGCGGACTGCCCGACAGACTCAGCACATAGTGAGCCACATTGCGCACATCCTCGGCCGAGCCCAAGACTTCGGCCATGGGCGTCATCACACCCGTGCGGCCATTGGCGATGGTGGTCTTGATGTATTCGTGGCCCGTCCCCCCCAGCCAGTCACCGTCCGTCAGGTTCGGAAAAGACTTGGAACCGCGTGCGTCAGAGCCGTGGCACTGGGCGCAGTAGTTCATGAACAAACGCTCGCCGATGGCCATGGCCTCGGGATCGGCCGCCATTTGCTCAGCCGTCATACCGCTGAACTTGGCATAGACCGGTGCAATGGCCTCCTCGACCTTCTTGACCTCGGCCGCGTGTTGACCTTGGGAAGTCCAGCCCAGAACACCCTGGAAGCGTCCGAACATCGGATAGAGGGCCCCGTATACCAAGGCAAAGACCACGGTGATGATGAACAGGTACACCCACCACTTGGGCAGCGGGTTGTTCATTTCCTTCAGATCTACGTCCCAGACGTGGCCGGTGGTGTTGTCGGCATGAGTGGCCGCCTTGGTCGTGCTGCTGATCCACAGCAGGATCGCACAGGCGATGATGCTGACCAGGGTGATGCCACCGACATAGTAATGCCAGAAATCGCTGGTGAAATCGCTCATGATGGTTCTCGTTTCGTGGGGCTGCTCAGTCTTCGTGGAAAGGCAGCAGGGCTGCCTCGTCGAAATCGGCCTTGTTGCGCCTGGACCATGCCCAGAACACGATGCCCACAAAGGTCAGCAAGCTGATCGTGGTGACGATGCTGCGAAGGTCGTTGATGTCCATGGCAGACCTCTCACTGGGACTGGGCCACGGTGGCCGCGCTGCGGGCAGTGCCCAGAACCTGGAGGTACGCGATCAGCGCTTCCACTTC
Organism: Hydrogenophaga sp.; assembly: GCF_028698005.1. Classification (GTDB taxonomy): domain Bacteria; phylum Pseudomonadota; class Gammaproteobacteria; order Burkholderiales; family Burkholderiaceae_C; genus Hydrogenophaga. The sequence goes on along the minus strand of NZ_JAQVEJ010000159.1, from coordinate 4,314 downwards.
CGTCTTGCCCTGAACCTCCTCCACCGAGTTGGCGATCTCTTCGTCGGTATAGGGAGCACCCAGCATGCGCAGCACTTCCATGCGCTTCGGCATGACCTGGGCGTTGACCTGCTTCTCGGCCAACCACGGATAGGCCGGCATGTTGGACTCGGGAACCACGTCACGCGGGTTGTTCAGGTGCACGCGGTGCCATTCATCCGAATAACGGCCTCCCACACGGTGCAGATCGGGACCGGTGCGCTTGGAACCCCACTGGAACGGGCGGTCATACACGAACTCGCCGGCCACGGAGTACGGACCATAGCGCAGCGTCTCGGCCTGGAAGGGTCGGATCATCTGCGAGTGACAGTTGTAGCAGCCTTCCTTGACGTAGATGTCACGGCCTGCCAGTTGCAGCGCGGTATAGGGCTTGAGACCCTCGATCGGCTGGGTGGTCGACTTCTGGAAGAACAGCGGCACGATTTCCACCAGACCGCCCACCGCCACCACCAGGGTGATGAGGACGATCATCAGGAAGTTGTTGGTTTCGATCCGGGCGTGGCCGCTCGGCTTTTCATTGCTTGCCATGTTGTTGTACTCCTGATCAGGCGTGGGCAGGGTTGACGGCAATCACGGGACCATCGACGGCACGCCCTTGACGAGCGGTCATGACCGTATTCCACAGCATCACGAGCATGCCGGTGAGGTAGAGCAGACCACCAACCAGACGGATCACATAGAACGGGAACGTGGCTTTGACCGACTCGACGAAGGTATAGGTCAGGCTGCCATCCGGGTTGACCGAGCGCCACATCAGGCCCTGCATCACACCGGCAATCCACATGGCGGCGATGTACAGCACGATACCGATGGTCGCGATCCAGAAATGCAGTTCGATGGCCGGCACGGAGTACATCTTCTTCTGGCCGAACAGGCGCGGAATCAGGTAGTACAGCGAACCCATCGACACCAGACCCACCCAGCCCAGGGCGCCGGAGTGCACGTGCCCGACGGTCCAGTCCGTGTAGTGGCTCAGGGCGTTGACGGTCTTGATGGACATCATCGGGCCCTCGAAAGTGGACATGCCGTAGAACGACAGCGACACGATCAGGAAGCGCAGGATGGGGTCGTCACGCAGCTTGTGCCAAGCACCCGAGAGCGTCATGATGCCGTTGATCATGCCCCCCCAGCTCGGGGCCAGCAGGATCAGCGAGAACACCATGCCGACCGATTGCGCCCAATCAGGCAGCGCGGTGTAGTGCAGATGGTGCGGACCGGCCCACATGTACGTGAAGATCAGTGCCCAGAAGTGCACGATCGACAGCCGATATGAGTACACCGGGCGCTCGGCCTGCTTGGGAATGAAGTAGTACATCATGCCCAGGAAGGCGGCCGTCAGGAAGAAGCCCACGGCATTGTGTCCGTACCACCATTGAACCATGGCATCCTGTACACCAGCGTAGGCCGAGTAGGAATGCCACAGGCTTGTGGGAATCTGGATATTGTTGAAGATGTGCAGCAAGGCAATGGCGATGATGTAGGCGCCAAAGAACCAGTTGGCCACATAAATGTGGCGCACCTTGCGGATACCGATGGTGCCGAAAAACACGATGGCGTAGGCCACCCACACCACGGCGATGAGCAGGTCGACAAGCCAGGGCAGTTCAGCGTACTCCTTGCTCTGCGTTATCCCCATAGGCAAGGCAATCACTGCACTGACAATGACCACGTTCCAGCCAATGAGGGTGAACCAGGCCAGCCCGTTGGCAAACAGGCGGGTGTGACATGTCCTTTGGACCACGTAGTAGCTGGTGGCGAACAGCGCGCTGCCACCGAAGGCAAAGATCACCGCGTTGGTATGCAAGGGTCGCAAGCGGCCATAGGTGAGCCACTCGATACCCAGGTTGAGCTCGGGCCAGGTCAACTGGGCCGCGATGATCACGCCCACCAGCATCCCCACCACCCCGTATATCACGGAAGCGATGGCGAACCAGCGGACCACGCTGTCGTTGTAGACCGCCGGCTGGCCGGTCCTTGTTGTTGCGGACATATAGAAACTCCTCGTGGAATAACACTGATCAGAGTGTGTCAATTGCCTTACTCAGTCGCATTGACGTAGGTCAATCGCTTCTGAGAACCCGCTCTCCCTCACGCTCGACGTTATCAAACTGGCCCGACTGCAAGGCCCACCAGAAAATACCGAGGACGATGAACACCAAGACGACCGATAACGGCACCAAGAGATAAAGGATGTCCATGGAATGGCCTTGCAATGATGCGGTTTGCGAAATCAGGCAGGCGACTGCACCGGTGGCCTGCGTGCCAATCGGGTGGCATTGGCAATCACCAGGAAAGAACTGAGCGCCATACCCAGACCAGCCAGCCAGGGCGGCATCCAGCCGATCATCGCCAAGGGGATGCTGACGGCATTGTAGATAGCGGCCCAAGTGAGATTCTGGCGCACGATCTTCATCGTGTCCTTGGCCTGCACCAAGGTGTCGGCGACGTCCATCAGTCGCCCACCCTGGATCACATAGTCGGAGCGCGTCTGTGCCAGCGCGGCTGCGTGACCGAGCGCGAACGAAGTGTCGGCACGGGCCAGCACAGGTCCGTCGTTGAGACCATCGCCCACCATGGCCAGCCGCCGGCCCAGGCCTTGCAATCGCTCGACCTCGGCCAGCTTCTGCTCGGGCGAGGCACCGGCCACCACCTCGTCGATACCCACCGCCTGCGCCACCTGGCGTGCTGCGGCATCCCGGTCACCGGAAAGCAGCCAGGTCCGGATGCCCGCTGCCTTCAACGCCTGCACCACGGCCGCCGCATCTTCGCGCAGACCTTCGGCCAATTCGAAGCTGGCCAGCCAGCCCGCGTCGTCGGCCAGATGGGCTTCGGGGCCACCGTCGGCCGACGGGACCGCCTCCGGTGCGTCCACCCATGCGGCGGCGCCCAGGCGAACCCGACCATAGGCACCCACAAAGGCCTCCATGCCCTTGCCCGCCGCCTCGCGAACATCTCCCCGGACCACCGCCGGCGTCAGGCCCTCGTCTTGGGCGGCGCGGGCCAAGGCGCGCGAAACCGGGTGCAGCGACCCCTGGGCCAGTGCGGCGGCCACCTGCAGCGCTTCGGCCCGGGTGACGCCCTCGCGCACCCGCACCTGCCGCAGCACCAGACGGTCTTCGGTCAGTGTTCCGGTCTTGTCGAACACCACGGCATCGATCGTCGACAGGGTTTCGAACGCCTGCAAGCGGCGGACCAGTACGCCGCGACGGGCAAGCGCCCCGGCCGATGCCAGCATGGCCGCGGGTGTCGCGAGCGACAGCGCGCAGGGACAGGTCACGATAAGCACGGCCACGGCCACGGCCAGCGCCTTGCTGTGGTCCACCTGCCACCAGTATGCTGCTGCCAGCAATGCCCCGAACACCACCACCACCAGAAACGGGGCAGCAATGCGATCCGCCAGAACGGCCAGTCGCGGCTTGTCGGTCGACGCCTTTTCCATCAGATCCACGATCTGGGCAAAACGGGTGTCGCGACCGAGCTTCTCGATGCGTACCTGCGCCGGCCCCGCAAGGTTGAAACTGCCAGCCACCACGGCCTCGCCACGCCGGCGTGTCAGGGGGTGCGACTCGCCGGTCAGCAGCGCCTCGTCCACCGTGGCGGATTCGCTTTGCAGCACGCCGTCGCCGGGAAACGCCTGCCCGGCTTGCACCCGCACGACATCGCCCACGACCAGCCGCCGCACCGACAGGGTTTCGTATGTGCCATCGTCACGCCGGCGTTCGCACACTTCGGGCAGCCGATTCATCAGTGCATCAAGCGCGCCTGCGGTGCGGTCGCGCGCCTTGAACTCGAGATAGCGCCCACCCAGCAGGAAAAACACGAACATGGTCACGGAGTCGAACCAGACCTCCTCGCCCCAGGGTCCGCTGGGATCGAAGGTGGCGGCCGAGCTGACGAGGAACGTCACCAGAATGCCGATGGACACCGGCGTATCCATGCCGATGCGGCCCCGCTTCAGGTCACGCCAAGCGCTCTGGAAGAAAGGACTGCTGGAAAACGTGACCACGGGCACGGTCAACACCCAACTGGCCCAGCGCAACAGTTGCACGATGTCGGAGGACATCTCGCCCGGTTCGGCGACGTACATGGGCCATGTGTACATCATGACCTGCATCATGCAAAAGCCTGCCACGAACAGGCGCCACAGAGCCTGCCGGGTTTCCTTCAGACGTTCACTGATAGACAGCGCCTGCTGCATCGGCAGCACGCGGTAGCCAGCGTCACCAACGGCCCGCGCCAGTGCAGACATCTGCGTGCGCACCGGATCCCAACGCA
>NZ_JAQVEJ010000158.1 GCF_028698005.1 Hydrogenophaga sp. | reverse complement strand
CCGGCTTGACACCGATCCTGGCCGCGATGGCCTTGGCCAGATCGACTTCGTAGCCGATGAACTCGCGGGTCTTGGGGTCGATGAAGCTGTTGGGCTCGTCGATGCCGAGCACGCCGATGACGAGCTCGCCCTTTTGCTTGATGTCGGCGAGCTGGTCGGCCTGGGCGGCCAGGCTGGCCACGGCCAGCAAGGTAGCCGAAGCAGCCTTGACGATGGAAAACAGTCGCATGTGGTTTCTCCAAGAGACGTGAATGTGTTGTTGGGTCGGCGTTGCGGGTTTCGCGACGCCCGTGTGCAGGTTATGCCGCGGCCTTCATTCGGGGAACGAATCAATGCGCATATCGATGTTCGTTTACGGCGCAAGGCCGCGGCACCCCCTTACATGCCACGCGTGGCCCGCTCGGGCGCATAACGGTCGGCCTGGATGTCGGGCGTCACGCCGTGTGTCAGCACCTCGTCAGTGATGGGCAAAAACTGCGCGTTCCACGCCTCCCACGACTGGCGCAGGCGAGCGAACATCTCGGGGTGCTTGTCCTTGAGGTTGGCACGCTCCAGCGTGTCGTCTTCGACGTCGAACAGGAATTCGTTGTCGTTGATGCGCAGGTACTTGAAGCGGCCCTCCCGCGCCGCGCGCTGGCGCTGCGCCTTGTAGCGCCAGAACAGACGGCGCTCATGGACCGGCACGGCCCCTTCCAGCACCGGCAGGATGTTCTCGCCATCGCTCGGGTAGTCGGGATGTGGCGCCGTGCCCGCGGCCGACAGCAGCGTGGGCAGCCAGTCCATGGTGATGGTGACCTGTTCGCTGACCTGGGGCTGCAGGCGTGCCGGCCAGGACAACAGGGTCGGCACGCGGATGCCCCCTTCGAGCAGTTCGGTCTTCTGGCCGGTGAAGGGCCAGGTCTTGGAAAAACGCTCACCGCCGTTGTCGCTGGTGAAGATCACGATGGTGTCGTCGAACACACCCTTGGCCTTGAGCGCCTGCACCACCTGCCCCACCGCGGCGTCGAGCGAACGCACCATCCGGGCGTAGGTGTGCAGATTGCCGCCGTCGTAGTGGAAGATGTCGGTCAGATCGCGCGAGACATGTTCGTCGTCCGGGCCGACCCAGGGCCAGTGTGGTGCGGTGAAGTGCAGCGACAGGAAGAAGGGTTTGTCGGCCGCCTGCTGACCGATCCACGAGCTGGCCTCGTCGGCCAGCAGTTGCGTGTAGTAGCCCACGCGCTCGACCGGCACTTCGCCCTCGTAGAGGTCGCGCGGCACCGCCGCACCCACGCCAGGCTTGTGGGTGAAGTAGTCGATGGCACCACCATAGTTGCCGAAGAAGCGGTTGTAACCACTCTTGAGCGGGCCGTAGTGCGGCAGGTTGCCCAGGTGCCACTTGCCGATCAGCGCGGTCTCGTAGCCCGCATCGCGCAGCAGAGAGGGCAGCGTCGGGTGGTCGGCCGGCAGGCCATGCAGGTGGGCCGTGCGCACCAGGGGTTCTTCCAGCCCGCCACGCAGGCGGTACTGGTAGCGCCCGGTGATGAGACCGAAGCGCGTGGCCGAACACACCGCCGAGTTGGCGTAGGCCTGCGTGAAGCGCACACCACCGGCCGCCAGCGCATCGAGGTTCGGCGTCTGGTAGTGGGACTGCCCGTAGACGCTCAGGTCCGCCCAGCCGAGATCGTCGGCCAGGATGAACACGATGTTGGGTTGCGTCGCGGTCTGGCTCATGCCGCCCCCTTGGCCTTGCCGGTCGCGTCGGTCTCGCGCCAAGTATTGGCCAGCTTCAGATCCTTCACGGCCTGCTGCACGAACTGCGGCTGGAACCAGCGCTTCACGTCGAACCCTTCGCCGCGGATCAGGCCCAGACGCAGGCCGTCGTCGAGCACCGTCTGGTAGTTGGCGATGAAGCCATCGTCCAGCAGTGGCGAATAGCGCACGGCAAGGTTCTCGCCCGCCAGCTCCTCGCGGAAAGACGTTTCGGGGTTGCCGCTGTTGGCGACGTAGAGCTTGATCAGCGCTTCGCGGTTGGCCTCCTGCGAGGCCCAGGCCGCCGCTCGCACCAGTTGGCCGACCACGCGCTGCACCAGGGGTGCGTTGCCCGCCACGAAGTCTTCGGTGGCCAGCAGGCCGGAGTTGATGGTGAAGGCCGCCCCCTTGCCACGCGTGAGCGGCAGGATGTTCACACCCTTCTCGCGCAGGATGAACAGGTCCGCCCCGCCGAAGGTGGCATCGATCTGCCCGGCCACCACGGCGGCCTTGGAGCTGGGCCAGTCCATGTTGATGAGCCGGACGTCTTTTTCGCTCAGGCCGGCGGCGGCCAGCAGGTTGTCGAACGGGCGCTGGTAGGCCGTGCCCTTGAGAACGCTGACCTTCCTGCCCTTCAGATCGGCCACCGACCTGATGGTCGATCCCGGAGCGGTCGCCAGGTAGCTGCCCGTGCCGCGGCCGGTGGCGGCGATGAAGCGCGTAGGCAACCCACGGGCCTTGTGGATGACCGAGGCCAGGTCACCCAGCGAGACAATGTCCAGTTGCCGGGCCGCCAGGGCCTCGGCCACCGCCGGGCCGGCGCCGCGGAAGAAGTTCCACTGCACCTCGATGCCATCCTTGGCGAACTCTTCTTCGAGCCAGCGGTTGGCCTGCACGATGGCCAGCGAGCCACCGCCCGGCGAGGGCTTGCCGGCAGTGCCCAGGTCGGGGGAGCCGATGCGCACCACCCTGGCAGCGTGGGACTGCGCACGCGCCAGCCAGGGCGCGGCCAGGCTGGTGGCGGCGAGACCGGCCACGAAGTGCCGGCGTTGAACTGATGAGACGGGTGTCTTGTTCATGAGGGTCCTCGGGAAACAGGGAAGGTTCAGACGGCGAACTGCCAGGTGCTCGTATCGGGACGTGCGGTTTTCAGCGGGGGTTCGGCCAGTTCGGCGGCACTGTGCTCGCCGAATTCGCGCAGCACGTTGTCCTTGACCGTGGTGAAGGCGTAGGAGGCACGGTCGCGCGGGTGAGCCAGGGGAACCGGCACCGTTCGACGGATGCGGCCGGGGCGGGGCTCCATCACCACCACCTTGTCGCCCAGGTAGACCGCCTCCTCCACGTCGTGGGTGACCAGGATCATGGTGATGCCCTCTGTCTGCCAGATGCGGTGCAGCTCCTGTTGCAGGTGAGCACGGGTCATGGCGTCGAGCGCGCCAAAGGGCTCGTCCAGCAGCAGGATGTCGGGCCGGTTCACCAGCGCGCGGGCAATGGCCACGCGCTGCGACATGCCGCCCGAGAGCTGGTGCGGGTAGGCCTTCTCGAAACCGTTCAGACCCACCAGTTCGATGTGCTCGCGGATGGTGGCGCGCTGCTGGCCTTCGGTCAGACCCGAATTGAGCAGGCCCAGCGCGATGTTCTTTTCCACCGTCAGCCAGGGGAACAGGCGGTGCTCCTGAAACACGATGCCGCGGTTGAGGTTCGTACCCCGGACGCGGGTGCCGTCCAGCAGGATCTCGCCCTCGTAGTCCTCCTCCAGGCCGATGATCAGGCGCAACAGCGTGGACTTGCCGCAGCCGCTGGTGCCGACAATGCTGACGAACTCACCCGGCTTGATGGTGAGGTTGATGTCGTGCAGCACGGGCAGGGGCTGTCCCTTCACTTCGTACCGCTTGTTCAGGCCCCGGATGTCCAGGGTGCCGGCGTGTGCCATGGTGTCTTTCTCCGGAAGTTTCAGTAGCGGGCGACCGTGCGGTCGCGCCAGGCCAGCAGGCGGCGCTCCAGTGCGCCCGTCGCAGCGTTCAGGACGCTGCCGACCAGCCCGATCACGACCACGCCGAACAGCACCAGATCCATCTGGAAGTGCTCGCGCCCGTCGATCAGTGTGTTGCCGATGCCCGGACCCGAAGCCATCAGGTATTCGCTGCCCAGCGTGGCCAGCCAGCTGTAGATCAGCGCCAGTTGCACCCCGGTGAAGACCGAGGGTGCGGCCGAGGGCGCAATCACGCGGGTCAGTTGCTGCCGGAAGCCGAAGCCATAGACGCGTCCGACTTCGATGAACTCGCGCGGCACGCTGCGCAGACCCTCGAAGGTGTTGAGCACCATGGGGAAAAAGGCTGCCATGGCGATGAAGGCGATCTTGGCGCCGTCACCCAGGCCGAACCACATCGACAGCATCGGGATCCAGGCGAACAGCGAGATCTGCTTGAGCGTGTGGAAGGACGGGCCGACCAGGCGCTCGGCCCAGCGCGACCAGCCCAGCAGCACCCCGACCGCCAGCCCGGCACTGGCCCCGGCCACGAAGCCCTGGGCATTGCGCCAGAGGCTGGCCGAGAGAGCCGCCCACAGGTCGCCGCTGGTGATCTGCTGCAGCGCTTTCTCCCACACCGCCCAAGGTGATACCAGCAATGGCGAGGTGGACCAGCCCGATGCCACAGCCCACCACCAGAGCAGCAGGATCAGCACCGGCAGTACCCAGGGCCGCAGGGCCGGGGGCACTCCACCGGAAGACGTTGCTTGGGACATGTCGGTCTCCTTGTTCACAGGCCCGGCTTGCGCCAGCGCAGCAGCCAGGCTTCGGTCAGCGACAGCAGCCTGTCGATCGCAAAACCCACGATGCCCACTGCCAGCACCGAGGCCAGCACCACGTCCAGTTGGAACAGCTGGCGCCCATAGACGATCAGGAAACCGATGCCCTCGGACGAGGCCAGCAGTTCCACCACCACCAGCGCCAGCCAGGCGTGGGTGAGGCCGTAGCGCACGCCATTCCAGATCGGTGCCGTGGCAACGGGAAACACCACACGGGTCAGCATCTGCCAACGGCTGAAGCCATAGACCCTGGCCACTTCGATGAGGCGGTTGGGCACGCCCTGGATGCCCTGGCAGGTGCTGAGCGTCACCGGCACCAGGGTGGCCTTGGCGATCAGCAGGAACTTGAGCGCCTCGTCAATGCCCACCAGCAGCATCAGCAGCGGCAGCCAGCCGATCACCGGCACCTGGGCAAACGCCTTGAACAGCGGGTAGAGGTAGTCGCGCGCAGCGGACGAGAGCCCCATCACGGAACCGAGCACCAATCCGGCCAGCAGACCGATGCCGAAGCCGGTGAAGACGCGCACCAGGCTGATCTCCAGGTTGGTCCAGATCTCGCCGCTGGCCACCATGTCGGCGAAGGTGCGGAACACCTGGGCTGGTGGTGGCAACACCTGCTCGGGCGCCCATCCCAGAACGGACGACAAATGCCACAACAGCAGCAGCGCCAGCGGAAAGGGCCAGGCCCAGAGCCATCGCAGCGGCGGGCGCCAGCGGGCAGTGCCCCCGCTGTGCGCGGGGGCCACGGACGCTGGCGACGGCAGCGACGCGGTCGCACCAGGGGATGAAGACATGGTCGCGCTCCTCTCGGCTGGGGTCGTCAGTCCACCAGCTGACCGTCGGGTCCGTAGACCGGCCAGTAGGTTTCGAGCTTGAGCTCCTTGAGCGCTGCGTTCAGGTAGCGGCGGTCGAACCAGCTGTCGATCTCGGGCACCTTGCGGGTGAGCCTGAGTGCATGGGCGTCCTTGGCCGCCTCGTTGTAGCGCGCCACCAGGAAGGGATCGAGCAGCGGCGAAAAGCGCACACGCAGCGGCTGGCCGATGAAGTCCTCGCGCCAGATCTTCTCGGGGTACTCGGTCTTGCCCCAGCGCTCGAACACTTCGGCCCGGTTGGCCTCCTGCGAATAACGGTGCGCCACCTTGACCAGCGTCGTCACCACGCGCTGCACCGCCTGCGGGTATTTCGCAGCAAAGTCCTCGGTCACCAGCAGATGTGCCTGGCGCGTGTACTTGTAGTTGTCGGCCGCTGCCGACCAGACGATCTTCGCCTGTCCCCTGTCGCGCAGGTCGAAGGCACCGACGTAGTCGAAGATCGCGTCCACGTCCTTGTTGAGCAGCGCGGTACGGCCGCCGGCCAGGTCCAGGTTGATGATTTTGAGGTCGCTTTCCTTGAGGCCATGCGCCGCCAGTGCGGCGGACGCGGCCAGGTGCAGGTTGGTACCCTTGAACAGCGCCACGTGCTTGCCCTTGAGGTCTTCCAGTTTCTGAATGCCCGAGTCCGGCTGCACCGCCAGGTACAGGCCGGTGCGCACGCCGCTGCCGGCGATCAGCTTGGTCTTCACACCGTTGGCGCGCGCCACGATGGCCGGCAGGTCACCCTGCCAGGCGAAATCCAGTTGGTGGTTCACCAGCGCTTCGTTGACGGCCGGACCAGCGCCCTTGAAGAACACCCACTTGATCTCGACCCCGTCCTGGCGGAACGCCGCCTCGAAGGCCCCGTCGGTGTAGGCCAGCGCAGTGGTGGTGCCACCGTGGCGGATGGGGTTGCTGCCCACGCCGCCGGTGGCCACACCGATGCGGATCACCTTGAGCGGCTCGGTGGGTGCGGCCTGGGCCGATGCGCGGCCTGTAGCGAAGAGAGACAGTGCCAGGACCGACAGGGCCAGGCGGCGACGGGTGTTCATGCGTCCTCCGTAGGTGTGTGTTGTGGGCAGATGAAATCTACGGACATCGCCTTGCCCGGTAAACCAATGAAAACCGATATCCAAGCTCCCCGCTGTTCTGGTCATAAGTTCATGCCGCACAGAGCATCAGCATCCTTGATTGCCGTGTTTGCATATGCGGAACGCTTCGTTCACGGCCGGCACCGGCATGCA
>NZ_JAQVEJ010000157.1 GCF_028698005.1 Hydrogenophaga sp. | reverse complement strand
GCGCTGCGAGGCCACGGCCTGGAGCGGCGGCGCCTCGCCACCGGGCGGCACCAGTGGCACGAGGCGGGGATCGAAACGGGGCAACACACGGCTCATGGCCGCAAGCATACAGGGGACGCAAAAAAGCCGCTCCGAAGAGCGGCTTTTCCGAACAGGCCGGCGGATCGGACGCCCGGCCCTTGGCGAATGCCGTGCGCTTACGCGCCCAGCTTTTCCTTGATGCGGGCCGACTTGCCGCTGCGCTCGCGCAGGTAGTACAGCTTGGCCCGGCGCACGTCACCGCGGCGCTTGACTTCGATCTTGGCGATCAGGGGGCTGTACAGCGGGAAGGTACGCTCGACGCCTTCGCCATTGGAGATCTTGCGGACGATGAAGCTGGAGTTCAGACCACGGTTGCGGCGGGCGATCACCACGCCTTCGTAGGCCTGCACGCGCTTGCGGGTGCCTTCGATCACGTTCACGCTGACGATCACGGTGTCGCCGGGAGCGAATTCGGGGATGCTCTTGTTCAGGCGGGTGATTTCTTCCTGTTCAAGCGTCTGGATGAGGTTCATGGTTTCCTTCATACCGATCATGGCCGCGCTGCCCAACATTGGGTTGATAAAGGCCGCGACTCCTTGAGCGTTCCCCGGGAATTTCCGGGAATTCTTCGGTCGCAGCGGCCGGCCAGAGGATCGAAAAGCCTTGGATTATAGCAATTTCTGCTTGCGCAGATAAGCCTTGTCGGCCGCGTCGAGCCGCTGCCCGTCCAGGGCCCGCTGCAGCAGGTCGGGCCGCAGCCGGGCGGTGAGGGCCAGGCTCTGCTCGCGGCGGTAGCGCCCGATGAGGGCATGGTGGCCGCCCAGCAGGACCTCGGGCACTGCCATGGGCCCGGCCGGCCCCTGCCAGACCTCGGGGCGGGTGTGGTGCGGGCTGTCGAGCAGACCGTCCAGCGCGGGATTGAAGCTGTCCTGCTGGTGGCTGCCTTCGTCGCCCAACACCCCCGGCATCAGACGCGCGACCGCATCGAGCATGGCCATGGCGGCAATCTCGCCACCCGAGAGCACGAAGTCACCCAGACTGATCTGCCGGTCGATGCAGGCGTCGATGAAGCGCTGGTCGATGCCTTCGTAGCGGCCGCAGAACAGCACGGCCCCCGCGCTCGCACACCAGCCTTCGACCGCAGCATGATCAAGGCGTTCGCCAATGGGGGAGAACAGCACCGCCGGCGCCCGCTGCCCTTCGGGCTCTGCGCGCTCGGCACGGATCGCCTGCAGACAGCGCCACAGGGGTTCAGCCATCATGACCATGCCCGGACCACCGCCGAAGGGTCGATCGTCGACGCGGCGGTAGTTGCCCTCGGCCCAGTCGCGCGGATTCCACAGGCGCACGTCAACCTGGCCGCCTTCGAACGCGCGGCGGTTGATGCCGCACCTCAGAAAGGGCTCGAACAGCTCGGGAAACAGGGTGACGACGTCAAAGCGCATGGGGGTATTGTCACACCCCATGACCGGTCGGGCACCGCGGTGGCCGGCAGAGCGCCGGCTCAGTAGTCTTTGTGCCAGTCGGCCGTGATCCGGCGGCCCGCCAGATCGACCTCGTCGATGTACGCATCCACGAAGGGGATCATCCGCTCGGCCTTGCGCTCGCGCCCGTCCACGGTTTCGGTGTAGCCGAGCACGAGCACGGCGTGCGGCCCGGTGGGCATGAGGTCCTGCACCACGCCCAGGTGCTCGCCCTCGCGGTTGAGCACGGACAGGCCGATGAGATCCACCCAGTAGTACTCGCCCTCCTGTACCGGTGGAAAGGCGCTGCGCGGCACGTGGATGCGGGCCCCCTTGAGCGCTTCGGCGCCGCTGCGATCGGCAATGCCGTCCAGACGGACCACCACGCCATCGGCATGTGCCTTGACCTCCGCCACGCGGACGCGCACCGGTTTGTCAAACGCCGAAAAACCCTTGCCGAAACGCGCTTCGGGTGGCAGGAGGTACCAGTCGGAAGATTCGAACAACGCCCGGGTGTCGGCGCTGTAGGGCTGGATGCGGACCCAGCCCTTGATGCCCCATGCATCCGTGAACCGGCCCAGTTCGACCGCATCGCCCGGCAGGGGCGATGGCTCGAATGGTGCGGTGGATGCCGGGGCGGTGCTCAACGGTGGTTGAGGCGAATGGTTTGCGCCGTTCAGGCAGCGGCCTTGGCGGCAGCCTGCTTGATCAGGCGAGCCACGGTGTCGGAGGGTTGGGCACCCACGCCGGTCCAGTAGGTCAGGCGGTCCTGGGCGATGCGCAGGGTTTCCTCACCGCCACGGGCCAGGGGGTTGTAGAAGCCGATGCGCTCGATGAAACGGCCATCGCGGCGGTTGCGCTTGGCGGCAACCACGATGTTGTAGAACGGACGGGCCTTCGCGCCGCCGCGGGAGAGTCGAATGACGACCATGATTTATCCTTCGGGTGGTGATTCCCCGGCCCTGGCAACTGCCATCGACCGGATTTCTTTGCAGCGCTTGAGACACACGACTGACCACCCGGCCAGCGAAACGCTACAGAACTTGGCATTATAGTCAATCAAGTCGCTCCGACGCATTCATTGTTCCCTTCATGATCCTGATTCGCCCCAGCCGCGACGAAGACCTGGGAGCCATGGCCCGCATTTACGGTCACCATGTGCTGCACAGCACCGGCACCTTCGAGACCACGCCGCCGACCCCTGATGACATGGCGATCCGCCGCTCGGACGTGCTCGGCAAAGGCCTGCCCTGGCTGGTGATCGAGGTCGCCGGCGAGGTCAAGGGCTTTGCTTATGGCAACTGGTTCAAGCCCCGCGCGGCCTACCGCTTTTCCGTCGAGGATTCGATCTACCTGGCGCCCGACGCCACCCGCCAGGGGTTGGGCAGGCTGCTGTTGACCGAATGGCTGGCGCAGTGCGAGCGCGCCGGGGTGCGCAAGGTCATGGCGGTGATCGGCGACTCGGCCAACGCCGGATCGATCGGTCTGCACACCGCACTGGGCTTCGGGCACGTGGGCGTGGTGCGCTCGTGCGGCTGGAAGCTCGGCCGCTGGCTGGACATCGTGCTGATGGAGAAATTCCTGGGCCAGGGCGACGAAACCCCACCTGAGGAAAAGCAACCATGAGCCGGGCGCGCAACAAGACCGTCGCCACCTGGCTGGCCCTGCTGGGCGGCACGCTGGGCCTGCACCGCTTTTACCTGCGCGGCCCGGGTGACTGGGTGGGCTGGCTGTTCCCCATCGCCTCCGGGCTGGGCTGGTGGGGCATGGAGCGGCTGCAGACCCTGGGCCAGGACGACAAGCTGTCGTGGGTGCTGATCCCGTTCCTGGGCCTGTCGCTGGCCGTGGCCTGCCTGTCGGCCATCGTCTACGGCCTGGCCGACCGCGAAAAATGGAATGCCCGCTATGCCGTGGGCCAGGGGCCGCAGGCGACGGCGGGAGCCACCACCTGGCTGACCATTGTTGCCGTGGCACTGTCGCTGCTGGTCGGGGCCACGGCACTCATGGCCAGCCTGTCCTACAGCCTGCAGAACTACGTGATGTACCAGGTCGAGGAAGGCCGCAGAATCAGCCAGGAACAGTGAACGCCCTGCACCATCAGGACAGCAGGAACATCACCAGGCTCAGCGTGAACAGCGCCGCGGCGGTGGAAATGCCCATGCTGGCGGTGGTGAGCTCCTCGACCACGTGATAGCGATGGGCGAACAGGAACACATTGGCGCCAATGGGCAGCGCAGCGGCCACCACCATCACGGTCAGCGGCAGGCCGGTGACCCCCCAGGCCCAGGCGCTCAGGCCCACCACCGCGGGCAGCACCAGATTCTTGGTGAAGGTGATCCACAGGGCGTCGCGCCAGTGCCCGCGCATGGGAGTGCGCGCCATGCTGACCCCGACCAGCACCAGCGCCAGCGGCCCGAAGGCATTGCCCAGCAGTTGCAACGGCCGCTCCACCACTGAAGGCAGCACCCAGCCCGTCTGCGCGAACAGCAGGCCGGCGATGATGGGCAAGGGGACCGGGTGAATCACCGCCCCCTTGATGGCCGAGGCGGCCGTCGCCAGCACATGCGGCGAGCCGCTGCCGGCCTGGCGTGCTTCACGCGCCGCCGCCAGTTCCAGGGCCACGGAACCGATGGTCAGCAGGATCAGGGCATGCACCGACACCAGCGTCAGCAGCGTGACCAGCCCCTGCTGACCGTAGGCCAGCTCAACCAGGGCGATGCCGATCATCACCATGTTGGAGAACGCCCCGGCCATCGCCATGACCACGCTGCGGCAGTTGAAGCCGCGCCAGGCGATGGCGGTGAACAGCAGCGCGATGGCGGCCGGAAAGTAGGCCAGCACCGGGCGCAGGTCCAGTTGCTCGATGTGCACCTTGCTCATGGAGCGAAACAGCATGGCCGGGATCAGCACCAGGAAGACCAGGTTGGACAGATCCTTGATCGCCTCGCCGCGCACCCACTGCAGACGTCCGGCCACAAAGCCGACACCGATGAGCAGGAACACCGGCGCGAGCGAGACAAACACGGGATGGGTGGCGATGGACATGGGGGCCGATCTTATCGGGCCGCACCATCTCCCGCAGGGCTCAATGGCTGTGGCGCATGCCGCAGTACTTGCCCAGTGCCAGGCCCTTGCAGGCGGTCTGCAGCTCCTTCAGGCAGACTTTCTCATCCTTGCCGGACGCCAGACACCTGGCCGCCGCCTCGTGCGCCGCGGCGATGGCACGGTGCTTCTGGATATCCTGCTGACGCTCCTGCTCCGAATGCTGGGCCCATGCAGGCAGTGCCAGCAGGGCAATCAGCCACAGAGATCGTCTGAGATGCATCGTTCAACTCCTTTCAAGTAAAAAAACGGCGACCCTCCGCGGAGCCGTCCACGGAAGACCCATCACGCGCGGGCGCCACCGCCCGCCCCGACACCGTCACAATCGGCGCAGATGCCGCGAATCGCCAGCTCCACCTGCGTGCCACGATGCCCCTGCGCTGCCGCACGGCCCAGCAGGGCACCCGCCCAGGCCCGCATCTCGCTGCCGGCGGCGTCCAGCCACAGACTGCGGTGGCAGAGATCGCATTCGAAGCTGGGCGGCCGGATGACCGCCTCGGCATCCTCGTCCCGGGCCAGCGCGAATCGCCAGCTGCGCGAGGCGTGGTCGGTCTGCCGCCGCAGCACGCCACAGGCCACCAGCCGGTCGAGCAGGCGATAGAGCGTGACGCGGTTGACCGTCACGCCCCGAGCCTGCACCAGCGACGCCACCTGCGTGTGCGTCAGTGTGGCGTCCGGCACTCCCAGGAACAGGCCGAGCACGACCCGTGTCGCGAGCGTGCGGCGCAGGCCGGCCGCTGTCATGCGGGCCACGATATGGGCGGGCAGGCGTGGTGCGAGCGTATCGGTCATGGCGGACGGGTGGGGTGGAAAGCGCCGATATTAACGCAACAAAGTTGCAATAAATCGCATCCGCCGACAGTCACCCTCGCGCCGACGCCGGAAAGGCATCTCACGTAAACTGGCCGCAGCCCATTCCTGTACCTGTACCGCCTTGCCCTTTTCCCATCTGCTCCTGGCCCTGGCCATCGTCGCCGTCTGGGGCACCAATTTCGTGGTGATCCGCTGGGGCCTGGACGGCCTGCCGCCCTTTCTGTTCGCCACCCTGCGCTTCGCGTTCTCGGCCCTGCCCTGGCTGCTGTTCGTGCCCAGGCCGAAGGTCGGCTGGCGCCCGATGGCGGCCTTCGGGGTGCTGCTCGGCGTGGGTCAGTTCGGCCTGCTGTTCCTGGCCATGCGTGGCAGCATCTCGCCGGGCATGGCCTCGCTGGTGGTGCAGATGCAGGTGTTCTTCACCATCGGGCTGGCGCTGATGCTGATGAAGGAAAAGGTGCGGCCCTACCAGCTTGTGGGGCTCGTGCTGGCGGTGGGCGGACTGGCGCTGATCGGCTCGCACCTGGACGCCACCATCACGGCCCTGGGCGTGGCGCTGGTGCTGGGCGCGGGTTTCTGCTGGGCCTGCGCCAACCTGGTGATCAAGCAGATCGGGCAGGTCAACATGCTGCACTTCATGGTCTGGAGCAGCGTTTTCGCCGTGCCACCCCTGCTGGCGCTCTCGCTGCTGCTCGAAGGGCCCGGGGCCATCGGCCAGGCGCTCGCGGGTGCCGGCCCGCTCATCTGGGCCAGCGTGCTGTGGCAGGCCATCGGCAACACGCTGTTCGGCTACGGCGCCTGGAACTGGCTGCTGGCGCGCCACCCCGCGGCCTCGGTGGCGCCGACGGCGCTGCTGGTGCCCGTGTTCGGCATGGGTGCCTCGGCACTCGTGCTGGGCGAGGCCATGCCGTCGTGGAAGCTGCAGGCCGGGGCACTGGTGCTCACCGGCCTCGCGGTGATCATCTTCTGGCCAAGGCTGCGAAAGTCCGTCTGAACTTGTCCACTTTCGGCGCGGCCACGGCCAGGCAGTAGCCCTGGTCGGGATGGCGCTCGAAAAAATCCTGGTGGTAGTCCTCGGCCCGCCAGTAGTGCTGCAGCGGCCGCACCTCGGTCACGATGGGTGCACCGAAAGCATCTTGCGCCGTCAGCTCGTCAATCATCGCCTGCGCCGTCGCGCGCTGCGCCTCGGTCGTGTAGTAGATGCCGCTGCGGTACTGGGTGCCGACGTCGTTGCCCTGCCGGTTGGGCGTGGTCGGGTCGTGCACCACGAAAAACACCTCGAGCAGTTCGCGCGTGCTCACCTGGGCCGGGTCGTATTCGAGCTTCACCACCTCGACGCAGCCGGTGCGGCCGGTGCACACGTCCTCGTAGGTGGG
>NZ_JAQVEJ010000023.1 GCF_028698005.1 Hydrogenophaga sp. | reverse complement strand
CCGGCTCCCCGGTCCAGCGCGAGAAATACTCGGCCCATTTGCGCCGGGGCTGGCGCCACTGGTCGGTCATGGCCATCATCTCGCCGGGGCAGTGCACATAGCCACAGGCGTCGAGGCCATCGCAGACGAAGCGGGACAGGTCGCTGAAATACGCACCGTGTGCCGACGGGTCGTAGCGGTCGTCGATCACCATGCAGTTGTCCTGGTCGGACTTGGCGGTCTGTTCGCTGCGGGCCTGCGAGCCGGCCGCCACCCAGACGTAGGGGACGGGCGCGGGACCGAAGCGGGCCTCGCCCAGTTGCAGCAGCCGTACCGTGATGGCATCGGTGATGGCCGTGATGATGTGCCCGGTGCTGTAGGCCGAGGCCTCGGCAGCGGCCAGGTTGCGTTGCAGCGTCGCGATCCTGGCGCTGATCGATCGCAAGCCGTCGATGTCTTGTTGTTTGTACACATCACCGACCAGGTACACGGCCGACGTGCTGTGTTGCTCGGTCAGGTCGGTGGCGGTGATCATCCCCACGATGCGCTGACCATCGAGAACGGGTACGTGGTGGATGTTGTGCCGGGCCATGAGCAGCAGGGCGTCGAAGGCGGGGTGACGCGCCTCGATCGTCATCGGTGCCAGGGTGGCGATGTCGGCGATCGGTCGGCGGGTATCCAGATCGGCGGCGATGACCCGGTTGCGCAGGTCTCTGTCGGTCACCAGGCCGAACAGGAGATCCTGCTGGGTGATCAGCACCGAGGACACACGCTGCTCGTTCATGAGCCGGGCCGCATCCCGGATCGGGGTGTCCGGCCCCAGGGTGACGGGCGGGCGCTTGATCAGCGCGTGGACCGGCATGGTCATCAGGTTCAGGGCCGGATCGCGCCCGCTGCCGGCCGCATCGCCTGGCGGGGGAGCGCCGTGGGTCTGCAGCAGTGTCGCCGGCAGGAAGTGCCGCAATGCGGGGGCGCGGTCGGCCAGTTCGCTCAGCGCCGTGGCGGCGATGGTGGCGACGCGGGACGGTGTTACGGCCACTGCTTTATGGACCGCCAGACCGGGGCCGAATCCGGCACCGAACAGTTCGCCGCTACCCAGCTCGAACAGGACACGCCCTTCTGCGTCCACCATGGCCGCCTGTCCCGACATCATCCAGAACACCGTGTCATCCATGGCCCCGCCGTCCGCGATGTCGGCGCCACCCGGGTGTTGATCGATGCGCATCTGTGCCATGAGCGACTGGCGCTCAGGGGCCGGCAGGTGCTTGAACACGCGGTGGCTCGCCAGCAGAGTCAGATCGGTCATGGGCGGGTGGGTGTAGGATGGACCATTATGTTGAGGTTCTGGCGGCGTATGGGTTGGCGTGCCGTGGAACCGGTTTGATCTGTATCAAGAAAGCTCGGGCGATATTACAGGGGGTGGGGGTTGTGCGGGCAGTATTCGATCCATGTTGCGATGTTCAGGGCTGGCCGTAAGAAAACGGTCAGCTAACGGCCAAGAATAGGCCCATTCGTCGGGGTTTCGGATGTTGCTGCTCATATCGTCCATCAAGCTGGTTGCCGAGATTGCGCTGATGGCGCTGCTCGGGCAGGGTGTGCTGGGCCTGCTGGCCGGCGCGCGGCGCGGCGACAACCTGGTGTACCAGTTGCTGCGGCAAGTCAGCTTTCCCTTCGTGCGTCTGACCCGCTGGCTCACACCGCGCATCGTGCTGGACCGGCATGTGCCGGCGGTGGCCTTTCTGTGGCTGGTCTTCGTCTGGCTGGGGGCCGTCTGGGCCAAGATCGCCCACTGCCTGGACATCGGGGTGCATCTGTGCCGGTGATGTCGGGCGTGCGCCGGTGGTGGGCACATGGGCAGGTGCGGTGCCTGCTGGCCCTCGGGTTGCGCGAGCGTGCCCTGGCGTGTCTGGATGCCCGGTTGCGGGCCGATCCGGCCGATGCGGGCGCGCTGGCGTCTCGGGCCCATGTGCTGGCGTCCTGCGGGCGGACGGACGCGGCGCGCGCCGACTTCGAGCGGCTCGTCCGGTGCCGTCCGGCGCAGGCGCCGGACTGGTTCAATCTGGGGTTCGTGCGGGAGGCGTGCGGGCAGGCCGAGGCGGCGGAGGCGGCGTTCCGGCGCGCGCTGGCGATCGACCCCGGGTTTGATCGGGCGTGGTATGGGCTGGGCCTGTGCCTGATCCGCCAGCGACGCTGGGACGATGCGGCGGCGGCCCTGCGACGCAACGTGGCATTGCAGCCCATGAATCCCTGCGGCTGGTACCAGCTGGCCAGGGTCCATGTCGATCGCAACGATCCCGAGGCAGCGCGCCAGATCATTGGCCACCTGAGACAGTTCGAGCCACAGGTGGCCGCGCAACTGGAGAGCGAAACCGGGTTGTCGGCGTCCTGAGAGGCGGGCACGGCTGCGGCCGGAATCACACGGATAAGAAGATGGACAAAGAAGCAGACATCGACGGCAGGGAAGAGCGCCATCGCAGCCGCCACTGGCGCAGCAGTCTGCGGGTCACGGCCTGGCTGCTCGCGGTCTGGTTCCTGGTCACCTTCGTCGTGGCGTTTTTTGCCCGTGAGCTCAGTTTCCGTTTTTTTGGCTGGCCATTCAGTTTCTGGATCGGGGCACAGGGCGCGCTGCTGGTGTACGTGCTGATCATCGGTTTTTATGCCTGGTACATGGATCGGCTCGATGAGCGGTTCGGTGCGCACGAGGACTGAGGGCATGCACGAGACGCCCGACGCACACACACCCGCCGCAGACCAGCGCCGGTTCAAGCACCAGCTCGACCGGATCTATGCGTGGTTCACGATCGGGTTCCTGGCCTTTGTCCTGCTGCTCGGGGTACTGGAGCAGTTGGGCCTGCCGCGCGACGTCGTGGGCTTTGTCTTTCTGTTGGCGACCATCGCGCTGTACGCGGCCGTCGGCCTCATGAGCCGCACCACCGACGCCACCGAGTACTACGTCGCGGGCCGGCGGGTGCCGGCCATATACAACGGCATGGCCGTTGGTGCCGACTGGATGTCGGCCGCATCGTTCATCGGCATGGCGGGCACGCTGTACCTGACGGGGTACAGCGGCCTGGCCTTCGTGCTGGGCTGGACCGGCGGCTACTGCCTGGTCGCCTTGCTGCTGGCGCCCTACCTGCGCCGGTTCGGCCAGTTCACGATCCCCGATTTCCTCGGTGAACGCTATGGTGGCCACCTGCCCAGGTTTCTCGGCGTGGTGGCTGCCATTCTGTGTTCGTTCGTCTATGTGGTGGCGCAGATATACGGCGTGGGCCTGATCACCTCGCGCCTGATCGGCGTCGCCTTTGAGCTGGGCATTTTCCTGGGTCTGGGCGGGATCCTGGTGTGCTCCTTCCTGGGCGGCATGCGGGCGGTGACCTGGACGCAGGTGACCCAGTACATCATTCTGATCATCGCCTACCTGATTCCCGTGGTCTGGTTGTCCGTCAAGCAGACCGGCATTCCGGTGCCGCAGGCGATCTACGGGTACCAGTTGGAGAAGGTGACGGCCAAGGAAAAGGAACTGACCGACGACCCCAAGGAGCAGGAAGTGCGCCGGCTGTTCGCCGCGCGTGCCGAGGAGCTGTCGGCCAAGCTCGTCGATCCGGCCGCTTCACTGGCCGCCCAGCGCCAGGCCGCACAGGATCATCTGGCCCGCCTGCTGGCGGCCGAGGCACCACTGGCCGAGGTGGCCGAGGCCGAACGCAACCTGGGCATGCTGCCGAGGGATGCCGATTCCGCCCGGCGCCAATGGTCGGAGGCGATGCACCAGGCGCAGGCCAAGGCGCAGCCCCTCAACGGCATGCCACCACACGGGCAGCACTTCCGGGGTGACCCGGAGGGTGACCCCGCCGATCAGGCGTTGTATGACGTGTCGCGGCGCAATTTCCTGGCGCTGGTCTTCTGCCTGGTCGTCGGCACGGCCGGTTTGCCGCACATCCTGGCGCGTTGCTACACCGTGCCCGGTGTCCGGGGGGCCCGCCACTCCATGGTCTGGTCCATCCTGTTCATCTTCCTGCTGTACGTGACGGCACCCGCGTTGGCGGTGCTGGTCAAGTTCGAGGTGTTCCATGTGCTGGTGGGCATGCCGATCGACCAGTTGCCATCGTGGGTGAAATCGTGGCAGGCGGTCGATCCGTCGCTGCTGTCCGTGACCGACATCAACGCCGATCACATCCTGCAGCTCAACGAACTGAGCATCGATGGCGACATCGTGGTGCTGGCCACGCCCGAGATCGCGGGCCTGCCCAATGTGGTCTCGGCCCTCGTCGCTGCCGGGGGCTTGGCGGCGGCGCTGTCCACCGCCGACGGCCTGCTGCTGACGATCTCCAGCGCGCTCAGTCACGACCTGTACTACAAGATGATCGACCCGAATGCCGCGACGGCGCGCCGCGTCATCATCTCCAAGGTGCTGCTGCTGATCGTGACGCTGCTGGCCGCCTACGTGGCGGCCCAGAAACCGGCTGACATCCTGTTTCTGGTGGCGGCGGCGTTTTCCATCGCGGCGGCCACCTTCTTTCCGGCGTTGGTGCTGGGCATCTTCTGGCGGCGCACCACCGGCATCGCGGCTTCGCTGGGCATCATGGCGGGTCTGGGCATCACGATGTACTACATGGTCATGAACCAGGCCTGGCTGCGTGGTGCATTGGGCATTACGTCGCCGGTCGATCTCTGGTGGGGGATTCAGCCCATTTCTGCCGGCATCTTCGGCGTGCCGCTGGGTTTTGCGGTGATCATCGGTGTCAGCCTGGTTACCCGGCCGCCGGACCGGGCGGTTCGGCGCCTGGTCGAGCGTGTGCGCTACCCGCTCGAGGCGGGTGACGCCAGGGGCTGATGACCCGGCCTATCTTTGCTGCCGAAATGTTGCTAAAATAAAAGGCTTGCCTTGCCGCACTCCGTTTGACGCCGGGGGCGGTTTTTTCCATCCACAAGGAGAGTTCATGCGTCACTACGAAATCATCTTGCTGATCCACCCGGATCAGAGCGAGCAGGTCCCGGCCATGCTCGAGCGCTACAAGGGCATGATCACCGCCGGTGGCGGCCAGATCCATCGCGTTGAAGACTGGGGCCGCCGCCAGCTGGCCTACCAGATCAACAAGCTGTCCAAGGCCCACTACCTGTGCCTGAACATCGAGGCCGACCAGGCCGTGATGAGCGAGCTGGAACACGCCTTCAAGTTCAACGATGCCGTGCTGCGCCAACTGACCGTGCAGAAGAAGAAGGCCGAAACCGGTCCTTCCTCGATGATGAAGTCGGTCGAGCGCGAAGAAGCCCGCAAGTCCCAGCAGGAGCAGGCCTCCGCCTGAGGCGGCGGCCGCCTCGGCTGAGCGGGTGAACCAGCTTCGTCTGACCGCGTCGGTGGTGCAGGTGCAGAACCTGCGCTACACCCCGGCAGGCATCCCGGCCATCAACCTCGTGCTGGAGCACGAATCGGTGGTCACCGAGCTGGACACCCCCAGAACCGTCAAGCTCCAGCTGCGGGCCGTGGCTTTTGGCGCCATGGCCGAGACGATGGCCCGGCAAGGGCTGTCAATGCAGGCGGAGTTCGAGGGATTTCTGGGCAATGCCCGCAACGGCAAAGGCGTCGTGTTCCATATCCAAGCATTCAGCAAGACATAGGAAAGGCCCATCATGGCTGCACCCAAGCGTTTCAACAAAGACCGGCGCCCCAAGCGCAACACCCAATCGCTGCTTTTCAAGCGCAAGCGTTTCTGCCGCTTCACCGTGGCCGGCGTGGAAGAAATCGACTACAAGGACATCGACACCCTGCGCGATTTCATCGCCGAAAACGGCAAGATCATCCCGGCCCGCCTGACCGGCACCCGCGCCATCTACCAGCGCCAGGTGACCACGGCCATCAAGCGCGCACGTTTCCTGGCCCTGTTGCCCTACAGCGACCAGCACCGCGTCTGAAAAGGGAGCTGACATCATGCAAATCATTCTGCTCGACAAAGTCCTGAACCTGGGTGGCCTGGGTGATGTGGTCAAGGTCAAGGACGGCTACGCCCGCAACTTCCTGATCCCCACCGGCCGCGCCCGCCGCGCCACCAAGGATGCCATCGCCGATTTCGAGGCCCGCCGCGCCGAACTCGAAAAAGTGGCGGCTGCCAAGCTGGCCGAGGCCCAGGCCCTGGGTGAGAAGATCGCCGCCACCACCGTCAAGCTGACCCAGAAGGCTGGCGTGGATGGCCGCCTGTTCGGCTCCGTCACCAACCACGACGTCGCTGAAGAGCTCGGCAAGCTGGGCTTCGAAGTGGCCAAGTCGCAAGTGCGCATGCCCAACGGCCCGCTGAAGCTGGTCGGTGACTACACCGTTCAGGTGCACCTGCACACCGACGTGACGGTTGACGTCAGCGTGTCGGTGCTGGGCGAGACCGCGTAACAGGACGCGTTCACCGCCAGGGCCGCCAGTCTTCGGGCTGGCGGCCTTTGTTTTTGGGCGCGGTTTTTGCTGCCAGGCTCCCGCATCAACAAGCGACGCCTTGGCGGATCCGTGACCCGCGCCGGTGGCGCGTGGGGTCCTGCCGGCCGGTTGTCGCTGCACAGCTTGCGCACGCCGGATGCACCGCTTATCCACAGACTTGTCCCATGACAGGGGGCCTTTCGCG
The DNA here is from genome assembly GCF_028698005.1 of Hydrogenophaga sp. GTDB lineage: Bacteria > Pseudomonadota > Gammaproteobacteria > Burkholderiales > Burkholderiaceae_C > Hydrogenophaga. The sequence continues at coordinate 22,928 of NZ_JAQVEJ010000023.1, read as the reverse complement.
CCTTACCATGTCATGTGCTTTTGACCTGACGCCATGTCCGACGTTTTTTCGAGTGACCTGTCTCCTTTCGATCCCGGCTTCGATCCCGGCGCTGCCGGTGTGGACCGTCAGATCGCCCAGTTGCGGGTGCCGCCGCACTCGATCGAGGCCGAGTCGAGCGTGCTGGGTGGCCTGCTGCTGGACAACGGTGCCTGGGACCGCGTGGCCGATCTGGTCAATGACTCCGATTTCTACCGCTACGAGCACCGGCTGGTGTTTTCGGCGGTGGCGGCGCTGGTCAATGCCAGCAAGCCGGCCGATGTGGTCACGGTGTTCGAGCACCTGCAGAACCAGGGCAAGGCCGGCGAGGCCGGTGGCCTGGCATACCTGAATTCGCTGGCGCAGTATGTGCCCAGCGCCGCCAATATCCGGCGCTACGCCGAGATCGTGCGCGAGCGGGCCATTCTGCGCAAGCTGGTCGCGGTCAGCGACGAAATTGCCACGGCGGCGTTCAGCCCGCAAGGGCGGCCGGTGGCCAAGATCCTGGACGAGGCGGAGCAGAAGATCTTCAAGATCGGCGAAGAAGGTTCGCGGATGAAGGAGGGCTTCCAGTCGATGGACAAGCTGGTTGTCGACCTGCTCGACCGTGTCCAGGAGATGGCCGACAACCCCAACGACGTGACAGGTGTGCCCACCGGCTTCATCGACCTGGACCGCATGACCTCGGGTCTGCAGGCGGGTGACCTGGTGGTGCTGGCGGCGCGGCCGTCGATGGGCAAGACCGCCTTCGCGATCAACATCGCCGAACACGTGGCACTCAACGAGGGCCTGCCGGTGGCGGTGTTCTCGATGGAAATGGGGGCGGCGCAACTGGCGGTGCGTGTTGTCGGCTCGATCGGCCGCATCAACCAGGGGCACCTGCGCACCGGCAAACTGACCGACGACGAGTGGCCACGCCTGACCGAAGCGATCGAGAAGCTGCGCAACGTTTCGCTGTTCATCGACGAAACGCCGGGCCTGACGCCCGGTGAACTGCGCGCCAACGCGCGCCGCCTGGCGCGCCAGTGCGGCAAGCTCGGCCTGATCGTGGTCGACTACCTGCAACTCATGAGCGGCTCCAATGCGGACAGCAGCGACAACCGCGCCACCGAGCTGGGTGAGATCTCCCGCGGTCTGAAGATGCTGGCCAAGGAGCTGCAGTGCCCGGTGATCGCGCTGTCGCAGCTCAACCGTTCGGTGGAGCAGCGCACCGACAAGCGCCCCATGATGTCCGACTTGCGTGAATCGGGCGCCATCGAGCAGGACGCCGACATCATCATGTTCATCTACCGCGACGAGTACTACAACCGCGAAACCTGCAAGGAACCGGGCGTGGCCGAAATCATCATCGGCAAGCAGCGCAACGGCCCCACCGGCACCGTCAAGCTCGCCTTCCTGAACATGCTGACCCGCTTCGAGACCCTGGCGGGCATGGGCGATGATTTCTAGGATCACCCCCCTGCGCGGCTGACGCCGCGCAGGGGGGAGTTACAACACTTCACTGGCGTAGTCGGCCAGGCGCGAGCGTTCGCCGCGGGCAAGGGTGATGTGGCCGCTGTGCGGCCAGCCCTTGAAGCGGTCCACGGCGTAGGTCAGGCCCGATGAGCCTTCGGTGAGGTAGGGCGTGTCGATCTGGGCCAGGTTGCCCATGCAGATGATCTTGGTGCCCGGGCCGGCGCGGGTGATGAGCGTCTTCATCTGCTTGGGCGTGAGGTTCTGCGCCTCGTCGATGATGACGTATTTGTTCATGAAGGTGCGCCCGCGCATGAAGTTCATGCTCTTGACCTTGATGCGGCTGCGGATGAGCTCGTTGGTGGCGGCGCGCCCCCATTCGCCGGCGTTGCCGCCGTCACCCTTGGCCAGAAACTCGAGGTTGTCGTCGAGTGCGCCCATCCAGGGGCCCATCTTCTCTTCCTCGGTACCAGGCAGGAAACCGATGTCCTCGCCCACGCTGACCGTGGCCCGGGTCATGATGATCTCGGTATAGCGCCGGTCGTCCAGCACCTGGGTCAGGCCCGAGGCCAGCGCCATCAGCGTCTTGCCGGTGCCGGCCGTGCCCGCCAGGGTCACAAAATCGACCTCCGGGTCCATCAACAGGTTCAGGGCGAAATTCTGCTCGCGGTTGCGGCTGGTCACGCCCCAGACGGCGTTCTTCAGGTGGGTGTAGTCCTTGAGCGTCCGCAGCACCACGGTCTTGTCGCGAATCTCGGTGACCCGGGCATAAAGCGAGGGTTCACCCGGTGCTTCGAAGTAGACGAACTGGTTGATGTGCAACTGGCTCACCGCCGGACCACTGACGCGGTAGTAGGTGTGGCTGCCGCTCTGCCAGCTTTCGATGGTCTTGCTCTGGCGGGTCCAGAAGTCCTGCGGCAGGGCCAGCGAGCCTGAATACAGCAGTTCGCCGTCGTCCAGCGTCTTGTCGTTCTCGTAGTCCTCCGCGGCCAGGCCCAGCGCCCGCGCCTTGACGCGCATGTTGATGTCCTTGGACACCAGGATGACCTCGCGCTGCGGGAATTTCTGGCGCAGCGCATGCACGACGCCCAGAATCTGGTTGTCGGCCTTGCCCTGGGGCAGGCTGGCCGGCAGGTCGTCGGTCAGCGGCTCGGTCTGGAAGAACAGCAGGCCGCGGGCTGCCTGGTGACCGGTGGCCGAGAGCTTGAGACCCTTGGCCATGTCGCCGCCGGCCTGGGCCACCAGGGCGTCGAGCGTGCGGCTGGTCTGTCGGCCGTTGCGGGCCACCTCGGTCATGCCCTTCTTGTGACCATCGAGCTCTTCGAGCACGATCATCGGCAGGAAGATGTCATGCTCCTCGAAGCGGAACAGGCTGGTCGGATCGTGCAACAGCACGTTCGTGTCGAGGACGAACAGGCGCGCCGGTCCTTGCCGGCCGCCACGCACCGGGCGAGCGCGGGTCTCGTGCGTGCGGGCCGCCGGAGGCTGGGCGGGCGAGGGCGGTGGCGTGGGCACCGCCGGCCGGTTTTCCGCCGTGTCCGCGGTCTTTTCGTTCTCGGCGGGTGCCGTGCCAGCCCGGCGCGTGCCTCTGGCCCGGGGTGCAGTTGGTGCGGTGGCCACCGGTGTCTGGCGTTTGCGCGGGCGTGCCGTGGCAGCCGGGGCTTCCGTCATGGGTTGCCCATCGACCCGCTCAGCCGGTTCCCGTTCATCGACGGTGTCCCGTGGGTCGGCCGCGGCCTTGAGGTGATAGAACTCGGGAGCGAGCAGGGTGGCGCGTTTGTTGGGTGCGGGGGGCAGGGGCATGGGCGCAGCGGTTCAGCGTGAGAGCCAGAAAACAAAAAGCCGCCAGGGAGACCGGGCGGCTTTCGGGACGGCGGTGCGGATGGCAATGCAACGAGGAGCTGAGCGGCTTCCTGAAGTCATGGAGCCATTATGCACGACGCCTGTGGCGGACAACAGGCTCCCCGGTGTGACGTGCCGTTGCCAGGGAGCGGCAGCGGGTCAGGCGGCCTTCTTCAGGGCCTTGACCGCCTTGAGGACTTCTTCGACGTGGCCGGGCACCTTCAGGCCGCGCCACTCCTGCTTGAGCACGCCGTCGGGGCCGATCAGGAAGGTGCTGCGCTCAATGCCCTTGACCTTCTTGCCGTACATGATCTTGTTTTTGACGACGCCAAACATGTGGCACATTTTCTCTTCGGTGTCGGCAATCAACTCGAAGGGAAGTTCCAGCTTGGCCTTGAAATCGTCGTGGGATTTCATGTTGTCGCGCGACACCCCGAACACCTGGGCGCCGGCCTTGACAAAGTCCTTGTACTTGTCACGGAACTGCATGGCCTCGGTCGTGCAGCCGGGTGTGTTGTCCTTGGGGTAGAAATACAGCACCAGCGTCTGGCCCAGGTGCGACTGGTGGCTGACCTTGATGCCGCCGGTGGCCTGGGCTTCGAATTCGGGAATGGGTTTGTTGACAACGACTGCCATGCTGCGAGTGCCCCTGACGTAAGTAAGTGGTGATTCGTTGGCTTCCCGATTGCGTCGTGCACGGCGACCGTGGTAACACCGGGTGTTCCGGGCTGGCTGCACGGCAGGAAGCAATCTGCTATTTTACCCCGAATGAATACCCCTCGCAGGGGATTGGTCACGGTGCCCGTCAGGCGCTCAGTCCACGAACAGGGCCGCGACCACGCTGCGCCCCTCGGCAGCCAGGATGTTGAACGTGCGGCAGGCGGCGGCGGTGTCCATGGTTTCGACGCCGATGCGCCGCTCGAACAGGGGGCGCAGCAGGGCCGGGTGGGCGAAGCGCAGGCGCGAGCCGCTGCCGAACAGCACCACCTCCGGCGGGACGGGGTCCAGCGTCAGTACCGCCTCGAAATGCCCGGCGGCGAGGTCCTCGAAGCGGGGGCAGGCCCAGGGGCGTACGCCGGCAAAGGCCGACAGCAGCAGGGCACCCGAGTGGCGTTCACCATTGACGGCGATCCAGCCGGGCCCGTAGGCGGTGATGCTGAACTGGTCGGGGCGGTCGGCGTGGAGTTTCATGGCTGGCGTGACCCGGCGACGGTGCTGGCGCGGCACGATGGCGCCAGCGATCTGTGTTCAAATTGCAGGTTTTCCCGCGCAGGCCTGCGTAATATAGCGTCGGCCCGCCATGCCCGCCCGTTCCACCCCGCATATCCCTGCTTGTATCCGTGCCTGGAGGCACCGTGAAGACCATCCGCAAGTCCGCCAAACTCAACAACGTTCTCTACGATGTCCGGGGCCCGATCGTGGACGCGGCCAAGCAGATGGAGGACGAGGGCCAGAAGATCATCAAGCTCAATATCGGCAACATGGCGCCGTTCGGCTTTGATCCGCCCGAGGAGGTGGTGCAGGACATGGCGCGCAACCTGCCCGATTCGGCAGGGTATTCGGACAGCCGCGGCATCTTTTCCGCGCGCAAGGCGGTGATGCATTACACCCAGCAGCAGGGCATTGCCGGGGTCACCCTGGACGATATTTACCTGGGCAACGGTGCCAGCGAGTTCATCCAGATGGCCACCAACGCCTTGCTCGACGAAGGTGATGAACTGCTGGTCCCCGCGCCCGACTACCCGCTGTGGACAGCCGTCACCAGTCTGGCGGGCGGCCGTCCGGTGCACTACACCTGCCGCGAAGACAACGGCTGGCTGCCGGACCTGGACGACATGCGCGCGCGCATCACGCCCCACACGCGCGGCATCGTCGTCATCAACCCGAACAACCCGACGGGCGTGCTCTATCCCGACGACCTGCTGCTCGGCATCGTCCAGATCGCGCGCGAGCATGGTCTGGTGCTGTTGGTGGACGAGGTCTACGACAAGGTCCTGTACGACGGTGTGAAGCACACTGCGATGGCCAGCCTGTCGACCGATGTGCTCACGCTCACCTTCAATTCGCTGTCCAAGGCCTACCGCTCGTGCGGCTATCGGGCCGGCTGGATGGTGGTCTCCGGTCCCAAGGCGGACGCGAGCGACTATATCGAAGGCCTGAACATGCTGGCCAACCTCAAACTGGGGTCGAACGTGCCGGGCCAGCATGCGATCCAGACGGCGCTGGGCGGCTACCAGAGCATCAACGACCTGGTCAGGGAAGGCGGGCGCCTGCGCCGCCAGCGCGACCTGGCCTACGAGCTGATCACCGCCATCCCCGGTGTCAGTTGCGTGAAGCCGCAGGCGGCGCTGTACATGTTTCCCCGCCTCGATCCGGCCATCTACCCGATCGAGGACGACCGCCAGTTCTTCATGGAAGTGCTGCGTGCCACGCGCGTGATGCTGGTGCAGGGGTCGGGCTTCAACTTCCCGGACAACCAGCATTTCCGCATCGTGTTCCTGCCGCACGAGGAAGACCTGCGGGAGGCGATCCGGCGTCTGGCCGATTTCCTGGCACAGTACCGCCGGCGGCGTGGCACCGCCGCCTGAGCATTTTTGACCAACGAGGGCGATCGCGCACCGGTCGCCGAGGTATCTTTGACGAGCGATCCATCATCATGAAACCGATTCAAGTAGGCCTGCTGGGCATCGGCACCGTGGGCAGCGGCGTGTTCAACGTGCTGCAGCGCAACCAGGAGGAAATCCGCCGCCGTGCCGGCCGCGGCATCGAGATCACCATGGTCGCCGATCTGGACACCGCACGCGCCCAGGCGGTGGTGGGCGATGGTGTGCGGGTGGTGGGCGACGCGCGCGAGGTCATCGCCAACCCCGACATCGACATCGTCATCGAGCTGATCGGTGGCTATGGCATCGCCAAGGCGCTGGTCCTCGAGGCCATCGCTGCGGGCAAGCACGTGGTCACGGCCAACAAGGCGCTGCTGGCCGTGCACGGCACCGAGATCTTCGAGGCCGCATCCGCGCACGGCGTGATGGTGGCCTTCGAGGCGGCCGTCGCCGGCGGCATCCCGATCATCAAGGCCCTGCGCGAGGGGCTGACGGCCAACCGCATCCAGTGGATCGCCGGCATCATCAACGGCACGACCAACTTCATCCTGTCCGAGATGCGCGACAAGGGCCTGGACTTTGACGTGGTCCTCAAGGAGGCCCAGCGCCTGGGCTATGCCGAGGCCGACCCGACGTTCGATATCGAGGGCGTGGATGCCGCCCACAAGGCCGCCATCATGAGCGCCATTGCCTTTGGCATACCGGTGCAGTTTGGCAAGGCATATGTCGAGGGCATTACCCGGCTGTCGGCCACCGACATCCGCTACGCCGAGCAGTTGGGCTACCGCATCAAGCTGCTGGGGATCACCAAGCGGCGTGAAGGCGAGGGCGTCGAGTTGCGCGTACACCCGACCCTGGTGCCGGCCAAGCGCCTGATTGCCAACGTCGAAGGCGCCATGAATGCGGTGGTGGTCAATGGCGATGCCGTGGGCACGACGCTGTACTACGGCAAGGGGGCCGGCAGCGAACCCACGGCCAGCGCGGTGATCGCCGACCTGGTGGATGTCACGCGCCTGGCGACCAGCGATCCGCAGCACCGGGTGCCGCACCTGGCCTTCCAGCCCGGGCAGATGCGCGATGTGAGTGTGCTGCCCATGGAGCAGGTCATTACCAGCTACTACCTGCGTCTGCGGGTGGCCGACCAGGCCGGCGTGCTGGCCCAGGTGACCGGCCTGCTTGCCGGCACAGGCATCAGCATTGACGCCGTGCTGCAGCGCGAGGCCGACCAGGTGGGCGGCGAGGGTGCGACCTCCACCGATCTGATCATCCTGACGCATGACACGCGCGAAGGTACGATGAACGAGGCGATCGCGCAGATGCAAGCCTTGCCGAGCGTGCTGGCGCCGATCACCCGCATCCGCAAGGAAGAGTTGAACTGATGCTGTACCTGTCCACGCGCGGCCACCCGGAGCGCAAGCGCTTCTGCGAAATCCTGCTCGAAGGCCTGGCGCCCGACGGCGGGCTGTACCTGCCCGAAGCCTATCCGCAGGTGGATGGCGAGACCCTGGCGCGCTGGCGCCGCGTGCTGGCCGACGAGGGCTACGCCGCGCTGGCCTTCGAGGTGTTGTCGCTCTATATCGATGATATCCCCGCCGACGACCTCCGTGCCCTGTGCCGCAAGACCTACACCGCCGAGGTGTTCGGTACGAAGGAAATCGTTCCGCTCAAGCGGCTGGAGGAGGGCGTTTACCTGGAGGCGCTGTCCAACGGGCCGACGCTGGCCTTCAAGGACATGGCCATGCAACTGCTGGGCAACCTGTTCGAATACGAACTGGGGCGCCGCGGCGAGCAGCTCAACATCCTGGGCGCCACGTCGGGTGACACCGGCAGTGCGGCCGAGTACGCGATGCGCGGCAAGCAGGGCGTGCGCGTGTTCATGCTCAGCCCGCACGGCCGCATGAGCCCGTTCCAGCAGGCCCAGATGTTCAGCCTGCAGGACGCCAACATCCACAACATCGCGGTCGAGGGGGTGTTCGACGACTGCCAGGACATCGTCAAGGCGGTCAGCAACGACCTGGCGTTCAAGCGCCAGTACAAGATCGGCACCGTCAACTCGATCAACTGGGCGCGCCTGCTGGCGCAGGTGGTGTACTACTTCGCCGGTTACTTCCAGGCGACCACGTCCAACGACCAGACGGTCAGCTTCTGCGTGCCCAGCGGCAACTTCGGCAACGTCTGCGCGGGCCACGTGGCACGCCAGATGGGCCTGCCCATCGACCGCCTGATCGTGGCCACGAACGAGAACGACGTGCTCGACGAGTTCTTCCGCACCGGCACCTACCGCGTGCGCGGCAGCGCCGACACGTACGAGACGTCCAGCCCGTCGATGGACATCTCCAAGGCCAGCAACTTCGAGCGTTTCGTGTTCGACTTGCTTGGCCGCGATGCCGGCCGTACCCGGGCGCTGTTCGGCGAACAGCTCGCGCGCGAGGGCCGTTTCGACCTGGGCAGCGAGCCGGTATTTGCCGAGGCCTCTGCGCGCTACGGTTTCGTCAGCGGCAAGAGCACCCATGCCGACCGCTTGATGACGATCAAGGATACCTGGGAGCGCTTCGGTACGATGATCGACACCCACACCGCCGACGGCGTGAAGGTCGCGCGCGAGCGTCGTCGTGCCGGCGAGGTGGTGGTGGTGCTGGAGACGGCACTGCCGATCAAGTTCGCCGACACCATCCGGGAGGCGCTGGACCGCGAGCCTGATCGGCCGGCGCGCTTTGTCGGTATCGAAGACTTGCCCAAGCGCGTGCAGGTGATGGCCCCCGATGTGGCCGCCGTGCAGCGCTACATCGCCGACCACTGCAGGGACTGACAGAACCGGACCATGAACGCACCACGACCCCGCCCCCCCATGATGGCGCTCGACGAGGCACTGTCGGATCTGCTGGGCCGTGTCGAGCCGCTCACGCAGGTCGAGCAGGTGCCGGTGCTGGCGTCCGATGGCCGTGTGCTCGCCGAGGACCTGGTTTCCGAACTGCATGTACCGCCGCAGGACAACTCCGCCATGGACGGCTATGCGGTCCGTCTGGCCGACGTGACCGAAGCCGGCGTCGTGCTGCCCGTGTCGCAGCGCATTGCCGCCGGTCACGAGGCAGCCCCGCTGCAGCCGGGCACCTGCGCGCGGATCTTCACCGGCGCATCGCTGCCCGAGGGGGCGGACGCCGTGGTCATGCAGGAGGACACGCGCGAAGTCGGCGGTGACCTGCACGCCGTGCACATCGACGTGGTGCCCCGGCCTGGGCAGTGGATCCGCCGCGCCGGCGAGGACGTGACCCGTGGCGCCGTGGTGTTGTCCGGTGGCGAGCGCCTGGGGCCCGCGTCCATCGGCCTGGCCGCCGGCATCGGCCGTGCCTGGGTGCAGGTGCAGGCGCGCCCGCGCGTGGCCCTGTTCAGCACCGGTGACGAGCTGGTCATGCCCGGCGAATTGCCGCCGTCCGAGATGAAGCCGGGCACCATCTACAACTCGAACCGCTTCTTCCTGCGCGTGCTGCTGCAGCGTCTGGGCTGCGAGGTCAGCGACCTGGGCATCGTGCCCGACCGCCGCGAGGCGACGCTGGCCGCGCTCAAGACGGCCGCCGATCACCACGACCTGATCCTGACCAGTGGCGGGGTATCGGTGGGCGAGGAAGACCACGTCAAGCCCGCCGTGCAGGCGCTGGGCAGCCTCGATCTGTGGCAGATTGCCATGAAGCCGGGCAAACCGTTCGCCTACGGGACCATCCGCCGCGATGCCGGCGCGGGTGCCAGCCAGGCGCAGCCCTGCCACTTCATCGGCCTGCCGGGCAACCCGGTGTCCAGCTTCGTGACCTTCCTGATGCTGGTGCGGCCGTTCCTGCTCAAGCTCCAGGGTGCGGCCGAGCGCTACTGGAAGCCGGCCGTGCGGCCGGTGATGCTGCCGGCGCATTTCAGCGTCGCCAAGGCCGACCGCCGGCGCGAGTTCCTGCGTGTGCGCCGCAACGCCAATGGTGGTCTGGACCTGTACCCCAACCAGAGCTCGGGCGTGCTGACGTCCACCGTCTGGGCGGACGGCCTGGTGGACAATCCCGCTGGCGCCACGATCCGGCACGGCGATCTCGTTCCCTATCTGTCGCTGGCCGATCTGCTGGCGCGCTGAAGGGTGGTGAAGGGATGACGACCAGACAGATCCAGTTGAGGTATTTCGCTTCGATCCGCGAGGTGATCGGCACGGGCAGCGAGCCGTGGCACACGGCGGCCGGCACGCTTGCCGAACTGCGCGACGAGCTGGTGGCCCGTGGCGGTGCTCATGCCGAGGCGCTGGCGCGTGGACGGGCGGTGCGTGTGTCACTGAACCAGGCGATGTGCGACGAGTCTGCCGCGCTGCCCGAGGGCGCCGAAGTGGCCTTTTTCCCGCCCGTGACCGGAGGCTGATGCGATGACGGGGCGGGTCAGCATCCAGACCGGGGACTTCGACCTGTCTGCCGAGGTGGCGGCCCTGCGCAGGGGCGATGGCGGTGTCGGTGCCGTCTGTACCTTCGTCGGCACGGTGCGCGACCACAGCGGTGGCGAGTCGGTGGCCACGATGGAGCTCGAGCACTACCCCGGCATGACCGAGAAGGCCATCGAGGGCATGATCGACGAGGCCTGCCGTCGTTTCGACATCCGTGGGGTGCGCGTCATCCACCGCGTCGGGCTGCTGCAGCCTGCCGACCAGATCGTGCTGGTGGCGGTGACGTCCGCGCACCGCGGCGAGAGCTTCCAGGCCTGCGAGTTCCTGATGGACTACCTCAAGACCCAGGCGCCATTCTGGAAGAAGGAGCTCACGCCGGAGGGCGCGCGCTGGGTCGATGCGCGTGCCGCCGACGATGCGGCGCTGGCGCGTTGGGGCATACACCAGCCCAACACCTGAGAGCCGGAGGAAGGCCGGATGCCGCTCAAACCCGAGGACATCGCCGCACTGGAGCGCGCCACGCTCAAGGCGGTTCCGCCCCCCCAGATGAAGGCCTGGCGCGACTGGCTGCTGCCCATGGATCACGGCACCGTGGGCCGCGCGCGCAGCGCCGTGCCCCTGCGGCATGACCGACCCGATCCGGACGACATCGCCAGGATCGACGGCTTCTACACGAAGGCAGGGTTCGAACCCTGGTTCCGTGTGCCCGATGATCCGTCGTGGCAAGCGGTCCATCAGGCGCTGGATGACCGCGGATTCCTGCGCAGCAAGCCGACCCATGTGATGACGGCACCGCTGGCCGGTCTGCTGTCGGTGCCGGCGGTGGCCTCCTGCGATCTGTCCGCCGAGCCCGATGAGGACTGGATGGCCACCTACGTGGGCCCAGGCTTCGATGCGGAGGACGGCGCCCACCGTGCCCGCCTGATGACGCGGGCCAAGGGCTGCCTGTACGCGAGTGTGCGCATGGTGGGCGAGACACAGGCGGTCGGCATGGCCTCGCTGAGCGAGGGGTGGCTGGGCATCCACGGCATGCGCACCGTGCCCAAGGCGCGTGGGCGGGGGCTGGCCTCGGGCATTCTGCGGGCCATGGCCCTGAAGGCGCTGGAGCGGCGCATGCACAAGGCCTTCCTGCAGGTCGAGGCCTCGAACCAGGGTGCCATCGCACTCTACACCCGCTTCGGCTTCCGGCCGGCCTGGACATACGCCTACTGGCGCTGAAGGCCCCGGCCGCGGCGGGGGTACCGGATCTTGAAATGTGGCGCGCGGGCGCCACATGGGTGGCAGTTCACGATTACGGGGGATTCAATATGCGTCTGGACAAACTCACCACCAAATTCCAGGAAGCTCTGGGCGAGGCACAAAGCCTGGCCCTGGGGGCGGACCATGCCTACATCGAACCGGCGCACGTGCTGCTGGCGATGCTGCGCCAGAGCGATGGGCCGACATCGCTGCTGCAGCGTGCCGGCGTCAATGTGCCGGGCCTGACACAGGCACTGGAGGCCGCCGTGCAGCGCCTGCCGCAGGTGCAGGGGCATGAGCAGGTCCAGCCCGGCCCGGACCTGGTCAAGCTGCTGCAGGCCACCGAGAAGGAAGCTATCAAGCGTGGTGACGAGTACATCGCCAGTGAACTGTTCCTGCTGGCCGCGGCCGACGCCAAGGGCGATATCGGTCGCATCGCCAACGAAAACGGTCTGTCGCGCAAGAGCCTGGAAACGGCCATTGCCGCCGTGCGAGGCGGTCAGAAGGTGGACAACCCCGAGGCTGAGAGCCAGCGCGAGGCGCTGAAGAAGTTCACACTGGACCTGACCGAGCGCGCCCGCCAGGGCAAGCTCGACCCCGTGATCGGCCGCGACGACGAGATCCGTCGCGCGATCCAGGTCTTGCAGCGTCGCAGCAAGAACAACCCGGTGCTCATCGGCGAACCTGGCGTGGGCAAGACGGCGATCGTTGAGGGCCTGGCGCAGCGTATCGTCAACGGCGAGGTGCCCGAGACGCTGCGCGACAAGCGGGTGCTGGTGCTCGACATGGCCGGCCTGCTGGCCGGTGCCAAGTACCGCGGCGAGTTCGAGGAGCGGCTGAAGTCCGTCCTCAAGGAAGTGGCCCAGGACGAGGGCCGCATCATCCTGTTCATCGACGAGATCCACACCATGGTTGGCGCCGGCAAGGCCGAGGGTGCCATCGATGCCGGCAACATGCTCAAGCCGGCGCTGGCGCGCGGCGAGCTGCACTGCATCGGTGCGACCACGCTCGACGAATACCGCAAGTACATCGAGAAGGACGCCGCGCTCGAGCGGCGCTTCCAGAAGGTGCTGGTGGACGAGCCCACGGTGGAGCAGACCATCGCCATCCTGCGCGGCCTGCAGGAGAAGTACGAGGTGCACCATGGCGTGGACATCACCGACCCGGCCATCGTGGCCGCGGCCGAGCTGAGCCATCGCTACATCACCGATCGCTTCCTGCCCGACAAGGCCATCGACCTGATCGACGAGGCTGCGGCCAAGATCAAGATCGAAATCGATTCCAAGCCGGAGGTCATGGACCGGCTCGACCGCCGGCTGATCCAGCTCAAGATCGAGCGCGAGGCCATCCGCAAGGAAACCGACGAAGCCTCGCAGAAGCGTCTGGAGCTGATCGAGGAAGAGATCGAACGCCTGCAGAAGGAAGCCGCCGATCTGGAAGAGATCTGGAAAGCCGAGAAGGCCCAGGCCCAGGGCAGTGCGCAGGTGCGCGAAAACATCGAGAAGCTTCGCCTGCAGATCGAGGAGTACACCCGCAAGGGCGACTTCAACAAGGTGGCCGAGTTGCAATACGGCAAGCTGCCCGAACTGGAGAAGCAGCTCAAGGAGGCGCAGGCCAAGGAAGCCGGCAAGGCCGCCGAAGGGCCGGCCCGGCAACTGCTGCGCACCCAGGTCGGTGCCGAGGAGATTGCCGAGGTGGTCAGCCGCGCCACGGGCATCCCGGTGGCCAAGATGATGCAGGGCGAGAAGGACAAGCTGCTGCGCATGGAGGACAAGCTGCACGAGCGCGTGGTCGGTCAGGACGAGGCCATCTCGGCCGTGGCCAACGCCATCCGCCGCTCGCGCTCGGGCCTGTCCGATCCCAACCGTCCCACGGGTTCGTTCCTGTTCCTGGGCCCGACCGGCGTGGGCAAGACCGAACTGTGCAAGGCGCTGGCCGGCTTCCTGTTCGACAGCGAGGAGCACCTGGTGCGCATCGACATGAGCGAGTTCATGGAGAAGCACTCCGTGGCCCGCCTGATCGGCGCGCCGCCGGGCTATGTGGGCTATGAAGAAGGCGGCTACCTCACGGAAGCCGTGCGCCGCAAGCCCTACAGCGTACTGCTGCTCGACGAGGTGGAAAAAGCCCACCCCGACGTGTTCAACGTGCTGCTGCAGGTGCTCGACGACGGACGTCTGACCGACGGCCAGGGGCGCACCGTGGACTTCAAGAACACGGTCATCGTCATGACGAGCAACATCGGCTCGCACCTGATCCAGTCGATGGTGGGGCAGCCGGCCGAGGAGATCAAGGAGGCGGTGTGGGGCGAGCTCAAGCAGCACTTCCGGCCCGAGTTCCTCAACCGCATCGACGAAACGGTGGTGTTCCACGGGCTCGACGCGCGGCACATCGAAGCCATCGCGGCCATCCAGCTGCGGTCGCTGCAGGAGCGCCTGCACAAGATGGACCTGCGCCTGGAGGTCACGCCGGCGGCGATGGCCGAGCTGGCCAAGGTCGGCTTCGACCCGGTGTTCGGCGCACGGCCGCTCAAGCGTGCCATCCAGCAGCGGATCGAGAACCCGTTGTCGCGCTACCTGCTCGAAGGCCGCTACCCGCCCAAGTCGGTGATCCCGGTGACGGTGGACCCGGTGCGCCATCCGGGCGTGTTCGAGTTCGGCGAGCCTGAAGTGCAGGCCTGACGTGGGGCGCAAAGCATGCATTCCGGCGGAATGCATGCTTTTGTAATCATTTATGGATTCCTGACACGTCAGTAACCAATAGTTTCAATTGATTGTGGCCGGTAGGACCCCTGTCCGTGGCGGTCGTGCCACTCTGACGACTTTTGGGGTGCGCGACGCGGGTATAACCTGACAGGTTCTCTGCAATCTGTGGATTGCTTCGTTGGTTCAGGATATGTCGGCGGATTCTTCACTGCTCGATCAATGCTTTGCCCGCATCCTGCGTGAAACGCCCCTGTTGCTCGGGCGTTGCATCGACGCGGCCGTCAGCAGCCTGCAGCAGGCTGAAAACCAGGGGCGCGAGGTGATGGAGCGCGAGCGCATGGCCCGCGCGTGGTGGAATCTGCAGCAGCAGCGCGGCGTGCTGACGGCCCACTACCCGGGACGGCTGGAGCAGGCGTTCCGGCTGGGCAGCGAAGAAGGGAACACCTCGGCGTTGTCGCGCCTGTCCGACTCTTCGTTGCTGGAACTGGTGGACGATTCGGCGATCAACGAGTCGCTGGAAGCGGCCCGGCTGCTGCAGGCCCTGATGCCCGCGGTGGAGCAGGAACTGGCCATGGTGGATGCGCGCATGAGTTCGCTCATCGGCCTGGAGACGGTGCATGCCGAGAAAAATCCGATCCGGCCGTCGGTGTTCGTGCGTGCCCTGCGCGACCTGATGTCCGAACGCGAAACCGACATTCAGGTGCGTACGCTGTGGCTGCAGCATGTGGCACCGCCGCTGGCCCGCGAATTGTCACAGCTGTACGAGCAGGTGGCCCTGATGCTGCAGCGCGCCAATGTGCTGGAAGCCAGCTACCGCATCCGTCTGGTGGCGGACTCGCCTTCGTCCTCGAGAATGGCGCCGCTGTCCTCGGGTGGCCGGCTGGAAGACGGCGCCGGTGTCACCTCATGGGGCAGCGAGGGCTCGCTGCATGAGCGTCCCGAGCTGCCACCGATGAGCCTGCGCATGGGCGACCTGGCGCGCGAGCAGACACCGCTGCAGCACGAGGTGATGCGGGCCTTCCTGAGCGACGAGGACGGCGTGTTCGACGCCCGTCTGGACAACAGTTATTACGAGCAGGTGCGCCGCGAGCTGGCGCGTGTGGATGCGCAGGCCGCGCTGCCGCAGCTCGATGAGGTGGTGATCGAGCGCGAGCTCAACCGCTACCGCGATTTGCCCGTGGTCGAACGTCCGGCGCGGCTGGTCAATGCCGGCTCGCAACTCAGCACCGAACGCTGGGGTACGTACGCGGCGCCACACGAGCGTTCGCGCGTGTTGCTCGAACTCAAACACCAGGCGGACAAGGTATCGCAGGCGGTAGGCCTGGATGTGGTTCGCAAGCTGGTCAACCAGGTGGCGCGCGATCCGCTGTTGCTGGCGCCGGTGCGCGAGGCGGTGGTGGCCCTGGAGCCGGCGCTGTTGCGCCTGGCGATGGCACAGCCGCGCTATTTCAGTCAGGACGAGCATCCCGCGCGCCGTCTGATTGAAAACGTCGCCCAGCGCAGCTTCCGCTACAACGACGAGTTCTCGCCCGAGTTCGAGGCTTTCTTCGAGCCCCTGCGCGAGAAAGTCGCGACACTCAACGCGGCCGCATCGGCCGATGCCGCGCCCTTCGCGCAAGCATTGTCCGACCTGCAGGCGCAGTGGCAGGGGGCCGACGCCGAGGAGGAAACCCGCAAGCAGCGCCAGCTTGACGCCCTGCGCTTTGCCGAGGCTCGGCAGGAACTGGCCGACCAGATTGCCTGGGAAATCAGCCATCGCCCCGATATCTACAACGTACCCGGCATTGTGCTGGATTTCCTCTATGGCTCATGGTCGCTGGTGATCGCATCGGCGCAACTGACCCATGCCGATCAGGGACCCGACCCGTTCGGCTTCCGCAAGGTCATCAGTCATCTGCTGTGGAGCACGCGCCGGGAGGTGACGCTGCGCCAGCCCAGGCAGTTGTTCGAGATCGTTCCGGGCATGCTGCAGACCCTGCGCAAGGGGCTGGACATGCTGGGCAAATCGCCCGAGGAAACGCAGACGTTTTTTGATGCGCTGCTCAAGCTGCATGAGCCGGTGCTCAAGTTGCGCCGGCTCAAGGCCCGCACCGACCATGCGACGTCCGGCTCCATGCCGCTGGAGATCGGGGGCGAGAGCGAGGTGCCCGACCCGGCGCTGGACGTGGCCACCCCCGAACAGCAAAAGCCCCGGCCACCGGAGCAGCCCTGGATCGGCGAGCGCGAGCTGGCCTCGGCCGGTTTCGTTGAGGCGCTGCCGAGCGGACACGGTGAGCTGGGTGCCGGTGACGCCGGCGCTGGCGCTGGCGGCACCGCGGTGGCGCAGCAGGATGGCGTCCCGGCCGACGAGCTGGCGGCGCTGCTGGCGAGCCTGCACGTGGGCGGCTGGGTCGACCTGTTTTCGGATGGCCGGTGGCTGCGGGCCCAGTTGGTATGGGCCAGCACCAAGGGCAGCCTGTTCATGTTCACCAGCCGGGGCGGGCGTGCCCACACGATGACACGGCGCGTCTGCGAGAAATTGCTGACCCAGCGCTGGTTGCGACCGGTCGCCACCCGGCCGGTGGTGCCGCAGGCCCTGCGGGCCATGGCCGAGCAGCCGCCGGAGGATGTCCAGGCGCGTGAGCCCGTGAGCGCCTGAGACGCGGGCGCGACGGGCCGCACGGGTCGCCAATGGCGCCAGGACCTACCATCGTCGCATGACGCCGATAGCCCCGGAGACGCCCATGCGGTCACTGTTCGATGCCCAGTTTCAGGCCAGTCGTGCGCAGCCCGACGTCAGCCTGAAGGCCCGCCGCGACCGCGTGGAGCGCCTGCAGGCGCTGCTCGAAACGCATCTGGATGCCTGGTGCGAGGCCGTGCGGACCGACTTTGGCGTGCGCTCGCGCGAACTGACCGAAGTGGCCGACCTGTTCGTGCTGCGCGCCATGATCGGCCAGGTCCGGCGCCAGTTGCCTCGTTGGATGCGGCCCCGGCGCGTGTCCACGCCCGTGTACCTGTGGCCGGCATCGGCGCGCATCCGGCGTCAGCCGCTGGGTGTGGTCGGGGTGATCGCGCCCTGGAACTACCCGCTGCAGCTGTCTTTCGGCCCGGCGCTGATGGCGCTGGCGGCGGGCAACCGGGTGATGCTCAAGCCCAGCGAACTGACACCAGCCACCTCGGCACTCATGGCCCGGCTGGTTCACGAGCGCTTCGCGTCCGACGAGTTCTGCGTGATCAACGGTGGGGCCGGGGTAGCGGCCGAATTCGCCGGGCTGCCCTTCGATCACCTGTTCTTCACCGGCTCGACGGCCATCGGCCGGCGCGTGGCCGAAGCCGCTGCCCGCCATCTGACGCCGACCACGCTTGAGCTGGGCGGCAAGTCACCCTGCATCATCGACCGCTCGGCCGACCTGGATGCCGCCGCCGTGAAAATTGCCCACGGCAAGCTGCTCAACGCCGGACAGACCTGCATCGCACCCGATTACCTGCTGCTGCCGCGCGGACAGGAGGCGGCGTTCGGACGCGCCTGGCAAGCGGCGGTGGCGCGCCTGTTTCCGACGTTGCCGGGCCACCGCGATTACGCGGCCATCATCAGCGAACGGCACCATGAGCGCCTGCAGCGGCTGCTCGACGACGCCCGGGCACAGGGCGCCCGGGTGGTGGAGGCCGCGGTGCCCGATGCACCGCAAGGCCACCACCCGCGCCAGATGCGGCCGGCCCTGGTGTTCGAGCCCGGTCCGGATGGTGCGCTGATGCGCGAGGAGATCTTCGGCCCGATACTGCCGGTGCTGCCCTGCGATTCGGCCGATGAGGCCATTGCCCTCATCAACGCCCGCCCGCGGCCGCTGGCCCTGTACTGGTTCGGGCAGGACCGCGGTGCCCGTGAGCGAGTGCTGGCGCGAACGGTCAGCGGCGGGGTCACTGTCAACGACACGCTGATGCACATCACGCACGAGGGGCTGCCGTTCGGCGGTGTCGGCGAGAGCGGCTGGGGTGCCTACCACGGCGAAACCGGTTTTCTGCGTTTCACGCACGAGAAGCCCGAACTGCTGCAATCGCGCTGGGCCATGGGGCATCTGTTCTATCCGCCGTACGGCCCGCGCCTGCGCCGGCTGATGGGCCTGCTGCGCCGCTGGATGTGACGGCGGCAGCCGTGGCAAGGTGGCGTCAGTCCGCCAGCGGGGCCTCGGAGGGACACTGCAATTGCAGCAGGCCCGTGTCGAGCAACTGGCGTGCGACCGGTACCACGTCGTCGCCGATCAGCAGCGACAGCTCGCGCAGGCTGCGCCGGCCATTGGCCAGCAGGATCAGGCTGTGCGCCTGCCGTCCCAGCAAATGGGGGAATGGCAGCAACTCCCAGGCCCGGCGCGTCCTGGCCAGACAGGCGGATGTTCGTGACACGCAGATGTCGGTCATGGCGGGGTTCCCCTGCTGTGCTGTCGTCGGTGGTGGCCTCGTCGGATTTTGTCCCCGTGTCATGACGGTCTTTTGACATCCCGGCTATGCTCGCGGTTTCCATCCGGTCCTAGCAAGAACGAAGCCAGTTCCATGTCCTCATCCTTCCCGGTCACGATTTATCACAACCCTGCCTGCAGCACATCGCGCAACGTGCTGGCCATGCTGCGCGAAGCCGGCCACGCGCCACAGGTGGTGGAATACCTCAAGCAGCCCTACACCCGCGAGCAGTTGCAGGCGCTGCTGCAGGCCATGGGCCTGCGGCCGCGCGACGTGCTGCGTGCCAAGGGTGATCTGTATGCCGAACTGGGCCTGGCCGATCCGTCGTGGAGCGATGACGCGTTGCTGGACACCATGGTGGAGCACCCGGTGCTGGTCGAACGCCCCATTGTGGTGACGCCGCTGGGCGTGCGCCTGTGCCGGCCGAAAGAACGCGTGCAGGAGGTGCTGCCCGACCCGGCCGGGGCGGGCAGATGAGTACCGCCACCATTGATGCGTTGCCACAGCCCGATCCGGTGCCGCTGAAAGACGATGCGGTCGTCATCGGCCTGGTGGGGCTGGCGCATGGAACCTCACACTTCTCACACCTGCTGCTGGCACCGCTGTTCCCGGTTTTCATCCGGGATTTCGGTCTGAGCTACGCCGATGTCGGCCTGCTCATGAGCATTTTTTTCGTGATTTCGGGGGTCGGTCAGGCGCTGGCCGGCTTCGTGGTGGACCGCATGGGTGCGCGCCCGGTGCTGTTCGCGGCCATCACCTGCTTTTTCCTGGCGTCGCTGGCGGCGTCGCTGGCCACCGGTTACAGCGGGCTGGTGCTGGTGGCGGTGTTGGCCGGCCTGGGCAATGCCCCCTTTCATCCGGCCGACTTCACGATCCTGAACCAGCGTGTCTCGGCGCAGCGGCTCGGCCACGCCTTCAGCGTCCATGGCATCACGGGAAACCTCGGCTGGGCGCTGGCACCGGCCTTTCTGGTCGGCATCACGGCCCTGGCCGACTGGCGTGCGGCCTACCACGCGGCGGCGGTGCTGTATGCGATCGTGCTCGGCATCCTGTTCTGGCAACGCGACTGGCTGCAGACCCGGGTGGTGGAGCGGCACGAAGACGCACCGGCCGGCGCCGACCTGGCCTTTCTCCGGTTGCCGGTGGTCTGGTGGTGCTTTGCCTTCTTCTTCCTCTCCACCGTCACGCTGGCGGTGGTGCAGAGCTTCGCGCCCTCGATCCTCAAGGCCGTTCATGGCGTCAGCGTCGAGGCGGCCACCCTCACGCTGAGCGCCTACATGCTGTGCACCGCGGCGGGCACGCTGACGGGTGGCTTTGTTGCCGCCTGGGGGCAGCACCGCCGCTGGTCGAGCGACCGCGTCGTTGCGCTGGCGATGACCGGTGGCGCCGTCCTGCTGCTGGTGTGCGCGACCGGCTGGCTGGGTGCATCGGGCACCATGGCCGTGCTGTCGATCACCGGCTTTGCCATCGGGGTGGGTGGTCCCAGCCGGGACATGATGATCAAGCAGGCCACCCCCAAGGGCGCGACGGGACGCGTGTATGGCACGGTGTACTCCGGACTGGATACCGGGTTTGCCGTCTCGCCGCTGTTCTTTGGCCTGCTCATGGACCGGGGCTGGTATGGGGCCACACTGGGCATCGCAGCGTTGGTGTTGCTGCTGTCGGTGTACGCAGCGATCGGGGTCGGCCGCCGGTCAGGGCGGTGATGGCCGCTGGCGGCGCCGGGTTCGGCGGGGTCGGTCGGCGATGGCGAAGCCGTGTGGGCAGCCGGACACAGAAATGTGAATAGATCACAAGCGTATGTACTTTTGTTTACTTAAGAGTTAATACTTTGTGGTCTATAGTTTCTCCATTCGCAGGAAGACTGATGGGAGGAACGCACGATGTGGTCTGTCACCCACAAGCACCACCAAACCAGCCGCCACGAAGCCGGCGCCCATCCGGCTGCCGAGCCGGGCAAGCCACCGGGGGTGGATCCGGTGCAGTTGCACCGGGTACTCGACGAGATTGACTACGGCCTCATGGTGGCCGATGGCCGCGGGTACCTGAGGCATGTCAATCACCTGGCGCGCCACGAACTGGCCAGCGGTCGTACCCTGGTGGTCCGCCAAGGCATGCTGATGGGGGCGACCATCGACATCACGGCACAGGTGCAAGCCGGCCTGGAGCAGGCCTTGCGAGGACAACGGCGGCTGTTGCTGTTTGCGCGTGGTTGCCGCGAACTGTCGGTGGCGTTGGTGCCGCTGTGCAGTCCCCTTGAATCCGGCAGCCCCAGCGTGCTGATTCTGCTGTCGCGTCAGGATACCCGCGACAACCTGGCGGTGCGCCTGTTCGCGCGCGTGCAAAGCCTCAGCCCGACCGAGGAAGCCGTGCTCATCTCGCTGTGCTCGGGGATGGACGTCCCCGACATCGCGCGCCAGAACCAGGTGGCCGAATCCACCGTCCGCAGCCAGATCAAGGCGCTGCGCGAAAAGACCGGCTGCACCAGCATCCGTCAGTTGCTGTTGCGTGTCAACGCGTTGCCGCCCGTGGTGCCCGCGTTGCGGGTCATCGCCTCGTGTCCACACGATTGAAGGTGCTGGCAACCGTCTTGCATTGCTCCGGATGCCCGAGAACCCCCTGTCGCCCACGTTTTCGCCTCACAAGGAGGCACTGGCGACGCTGGGGGTGCCTTGTCGGTACCGGCGCGGTGCGCTGCTGATCCAGGAGGGCGAGACCGGCGACTCGCTCTACATCGTCCTGAAAGGCCGCCTGCGGACCTTTCTGGCGGGTGGCCAGGGCAAGGAGCTGACGCTGGCCGTCCATGGGCGGCTCGAATGTGTGGGCGAGATGTTGCTCGATGGTGGACCGAGCCCGGTTCATGTCGAAGCGCTCGAGTCCTGCACCTGTGCGGTGATCGCGCGCCAGGTCCTGCTGGACTACACCGCTGCGCATCCCGAATTTGCCTTGGAACTCATGGGCAACATCATCCGGCGTGCGCGGATGGCGACCGAAAGTGCGCGCAGCGTGGCACTGATCGACGTTTATGGCCGCCTGGTGCGCCTGCTCGACCGCATGGCCGAACCACCCGATGCCTTGGGCGCACGTTGCCTGCAGGAGAAAATGACCCACCAGCAGCTGTCGCAGCACCTCGCATGCTCGCGCGAGATGGTCAGCCGCCTGCTCAAGGACCTGGAAACCGGCGGGTACATCGAGGTGCACGAGCGCCGCATCCGGCTGCTCAAGAACCTGCCGGCGCGCTGGTGACGGATCGCCTGGTACAAGGGTCCAGGCCATGAGCGCTGAAAGCAAAAAACCGGCACATGTGCCGGCTTTTGCATCGCATGAGGCAGTGGCCCAGAGGCCCGCCGTCACTTGAGGTGTTCGTTGATCATCTTGGTCATTTCGAACATGTTCGCCTCGGCCTTCTTGAAGATTTCCTTCAGCTTGGCGTCGGCCTTGATGATGCGCTTGTTGACGGCATCCTGCAGCTTGTTCTTCTTGATGTACTCCCAGACCTTCTTGGTGACCTCGGTGCGCGGCAGCGGGCTGGCGCCGACGATGGCGGCTAGCGCGGCGCTCGGGGTCATGGCCTTCATGAAGGCAGCATTGGGGGTGCGCTTCTTGGCGGGTGCGGCCTTCTTGGCCGCAACCTTCTTCGCGGGGGCCGCGGCCTTCTTTGCCGGTGCGGCCTTCTTCGCCGGCGCTGCCGCCTTCTTGGCCGGTGCGGCGGCCTTCTTCGCGGGGGCCGCAGCCTTCTTCGCGGGTGCGGCTTTCTTCGCCGCCGGAGCTTTCTTTGCAGTTGCCATGATCGATGTTCCTTCTAGAAGTGGTCTTTGCCCAGCCGAAAACGCGCGATCTCGCTGGTGTCTCGCATGCTAATGGAGTTGATGCGCCATTCCAAGGTGGCGCCATGGGTTTTTGCGTGGTTTTCAGAGGGACAGGGGGTGTTTGTGTCGCGGAAAACAACACTCAGGCCACCGGGTGCGTGCCGGTCCCTGTGGTGGGCAGGCATGATGTGCGCTGCTCACCTGGTTGACCGGGATTTTTCATGGAGTGTTTTGCAGTGATGGATACGACCCACATTCCCGCCACATGCGACCTGTGCGATGCCCACAAGGGCGACGGCAGCGGCGCGTTTCGCGTGCTGCCACCGGTGTTTCGGGATTTCGGCGCCGTGCGCCGCTTTGCCGGTCCGGTGGCGACCGTCAAGTGTTTCGAGGACAACACCCCGGTGAAGGCCGCGGTCGAGAG
>NZ_JAQVEJ010000022.1 GCF_028698005.1 Hydrogenophaga sp. | reverse complement strand
GGTATCCAGTCCTCGGCAATGCTCTGCATGGCGATGATGGCCTCGATCGCACCGGCAGCGCCCAGGGTGTGGCCGGTGGCCCCCTTGGTGGAGCTGCAGGGCACCTGGTCGCCGAACAGCGCCGCCACGGCCTTGCCTTCGGCCGCGTCGTTGGCCGGCGTGGCGGTGCCATGGAGGTTGATGTAGCCGATGGCCTGCGGCTGCAGCCCCGCGCAGACCAGTGCGGCCTCCATGGCAAGCTTCGCACCCAGACCCTCCGGGTGCGGCGCCGACATGTGATAGGCGTCGCTCGACTCGCCCGTGCCCAGCAGCCAGGCCTGCGCGGCGGCGGCGGACGTGTCGTCGCCTCGTTCCAGCAACGCAAAAGCGGCGCCTTCGCCGATGGAAATGCCGTCGCGCGTGGCGTCGTACGGCTTGGCCGGTCGCGTGGAGGTCAGCTGCAGCGACGAGAAGCCGTACAGCGTCGTCAGGCACAGGCTGTCCACCCCGCCCACGACGGCGGCATCGATGCTGCCCAGCGCGATCTGGCGCGCGGCGGCGGCGAACACCTTGGCGCTGGAGGAGCAGGCGGTGGAAATCGTCAGTGCCATGCCTTCTGCCCCCAGCACCAGACGCGTGAAGTCGGCCACCGAAAACGGGTTGTGCGATCCGCCGTAGTTCAGGCTGGCGGGTAGCGCCCCCGTCGCCGGATCGCGGTGGCGGTAGGCGATCTCGGTTTCGAAGATGCCCGAGGTGCTGGTGCCCATGAACACGCCCACGCGTTCGGCCCCGTAGCGGCGGACGGCCTCCCGCACCCGCTGCGCGAAGCCGTCGGTTTCCAGGCCCAGCAGCGCCAGCCGGTTGTTGCGGCAATCGTAGGCGGCCAGCGTCGCCGGCAGGCGCACATCGTCGATCCCGTCAACGATGCCGATCCAGGTATCGAGGCGAACGGTCTCGAATGTACAGGGCGCGAGCCCGCTGCGGCCGGCCCGCAGGGCCTGCAGGTTGGCGGCCAGACCCCGCCCGAGGCAGGTGGTGTAGGTGCTGGCGGTGATCGGTAGGGGCTGCACGTTCAGATGTCTCCTGCTCCGATCTTAGGCCATGGACGGGGCTGTCCCGGGGTGGCGTACCTGGCACACCAGCATGGTGTTGGCAAAGGGCAGCGCGCCACTCATGGGCTTGACCTCGACATCGAAGCCGATGTCGCGCAACAGCGCGCACCAATCGGCCACCGGGCGACAGTACAGGCGCGGCAGGCGGTGACCGCGCGAGAAGGTGACCACCTGATCGACCCACATCGACAGCTTGAACGGCAGACCTGCGGACTGGTCGCCCACGCGCGTGATGAAGCGTCCCCCCGGCCCGACCGCATCGCGGATGCGCTCGAGCACGCGGCGCTGCAGATCGAAATCGAAGTAGTGCAAGGCGTCGAGGATGGTCACCACGTCGCAGTGGCCGAAGTCGACGGCGTTCATGTCACCCTGTTCGACGTGCACCACGGGGTGGTCGGCACCGAAGGCCTGTGCCGCGCGCCAGACATCGCGCGCCATGAGTTCAACGCCGCGCATCTGCACGGGCTTCGGTGGCTTCGCCCACCCCCGGGGCCACTGGCCCTGCTCGAAGGCTTCATCCGCAGCCAGCAGCAACGCGAACAGGCTGCCCTGCCCGCTGCCGAGATCGAGAATGCGCCGGGCGTCCGTCAGCAGGCCGCTGCGCAGCAGCTCGGCGAAGATGGCATCGCCGCCCAGCTTGCCCCGGGCATAGTGGAAGGCGAATCGGTCGGCGCGGCGGAAGCGCTCGCAGGCCTTGGCGAGCAGGCCGCGCGGCAAAGAGGTGGTCATGCAGGTTGGATCGCTTGATGAAGGGTGACGGCGCTCAGATGGCGCGCACGCAACTGCTGTGCCAAGGCGGGCAGCACGGACAACAGCACAGGCTGGCCCTGGGCATCGCGGGCGGCATGGCCATCGTGCAGCAGCAGGATGTCGGTGTCGGCCAGCCCGCGCGTGAGCCGCGCCAGGACGATGCCCGGATCGGACTTGCGCGTGTCGTAGCCGCGGCGGGTCCAGGCCGCCAGTTGCAGGTCCAGCCCGCACAGCACCGGCTCCAGAAACAGGTTGCGCAGCCCGGCCGTGGGCCGGAAGAAACGCGGCGCCTGTCCGCTGAAGTCGGACAGCAGCGCCTGGGCGCGCGCGATGTCGGCGCGCAGTTTCGCCGGACCGAACAGGGACAGCGCGTGCGAGTGGCTGTAACCATGGTTCTCGACCCGGTGGCCGCGCTCGGTGATGGCGCGGCACAGTGCCGGGTGGCGCTCGGCGCGGTGGCCGATCAGGAAAAAGCTGGCCCGCAGGCCCTGCTCGTCCAGCAGGTCGAGCAGGCGCGGCGTGACCTCGGGGTCGGGCCCGTCGTCGATGGTGATGGCCACGCGCCCCTGGCCGGCGGGCGCCGGAGGCAGCCGCGTGATGTTCGGGCCCAGCCAGCGCATGCGGGGCAACAGTCCGGCGGCGGTGATGAGCACATGGTTGGCGGCCACGGCGCCCAGGGCCCAGGGCCAGGCCCCCGGCGCCGCCACGGCACCGGCCAGCGCCGCACCATGGCACCAGGCCGAGGCCTGCAGGAAGGCCGAGGGTCGCCAGCGCCGTGCTGCCATCAGCGCTGCTCCCCGCGCCGCGCCATCCAGGCCAGAAATACCTGCCACAGTGGCAACCAGGCGGCCCAGTCGTGGCCGCCAGCCACCTCCTCGACCGTGGCGTTGGGCAGGCGCTGCGCCAGCGGCCGCATGGTGTCGGCGAAGCGATCCCCGCACCCGATGCCGACGAAGGCCGGCAGGGACGGGCGCCCCTCGCGCAGGCCTTGCCAGAGCTGGAACTCCAGGTCGGCGGCCTGCGCCGGCGTGGCTTGCCAGGCATCGAGTCCGCCCGCACGGGCGATGGCGTTGGTCGTCAGGCGACTGCCCGGATAGGGTGCCAGCAGGCACAGACCCGCGAGCCCGGCCTCCTCGCGCTGCGCGTGGACCAGCGCCAGCCAGCCGCCCAGCGAGAGGCCGCCCAGCCACAGCTCGCGGTAACGGTCACGCAGGGGTGGCAGCACCTCGTGGGCCAGCGCGTCCACGGTATGGCCGATACGGACCAGATCAACCGGCAGCTCGGGCACCCACAGATCCAGGCTCCGGCCCGACGCAGCCAGCACGGCGGGCAGGCCCGCGGCCACCATGTCCGACGCACGCATCTGGGCGCCAGGCAGAAGCACCAGCGCAGAGCTGGCCCCCTCACTGCACCACAACGGCGTCATGCCGGCTTTCCCTGCCGGGGCACGATGAAAGCGGCCGCCAGCAGCAGCGCGATCACCACGCCCGGGGCCACCGTCGTGCCCATGGCCTTGAGGACCGGTGCGGTGGATGCGGCCAGTGCGCCAAAGCCGATCACCGTGGTCACGACCGCCACGCTCATGGACGACCAGACATCGACCGCCAGACCACCATCGGCGTCGATCTGGTCAAAAAACAAGGTGTAGTTGGAGCCAACGGCAACGATCAGCAGCAAACCGATCAGGTGCAACAGGTTCAGCTCGGTGCCCAGCGCATGCAGCGCGGCCATCACCATGATCACCGTCATGGCCAGGGTCAGCACCATGCGCCCGATGCGAACCCAGGAGCGCATGGCGAACGCCAGCATGGCGGTGATCGCGAGCACACCGCCCAGCGCCAGGTACACCGCCTGCTGCAGATAGTCGGCGTAGAGCGTCTCGAATTCCAGCTTCAGGTCGATGAACACGGCGCCGGTACCGGCAAGCGCCTGACGCACGGCGTCGGCGGGAATGTCGGGCGAGCCCGTGGCTGGCGGCCGCAAGGGCAGCACGATGTTCCACTGCCCGTCGGCCTGCGACATCATGGCGTCCACCGCCAGCGACATGGCCGTGCCGGCCAGATCGGCCCGCGTCATCGGCGGTGCCTGCCGGGCAGCGGCCACCGCGTCCAGGAACGGCGTCAGGCGCTCGGCCGACAGGGGGGCACCCTGCAGGGCCTGCGTCAGCCTGCGCTGCAGCTCTTCGCGCGGCGGCAGGGCGTCGAGGCGCTGGCGCTGTGTGTGCTCGCTGGGCAGAAAGCGGACCGGGCTGTCATAACCACCGATCAGTCCCTCATCGACGAGGCGGTCGAGTCGCTGCCCGGCGGCCTCGGCCTGCCGCAGCGCGCTCTCGCGATCACCGGCGGCCACCAGCACCATGTAGCGCGCATCGGGCGCACCGATGTCGGTGCGCAAGCGGGCATCGGCCTGGGCATCGGCCTCGGTGACGGTGGACAGGGCGGACAGGTTGGTGCTCCACAGGCGGTCGTGGTGCTGCACCAGGTACAGCAGCGCCACCGCCGTCAGGATCCAGGCCGGCCAGCGCAGGCGCCAGGCCTGCCCGAGCCAGCGCAGCGTGGTATTGCCCACCACGCCAGGCGGCGGAATGTCATGCCGATCGCCGGCCACCACCGGCAAAACGAAGCGTGTCACCAGGGCCGCCACCGCGATGCCCGAGAGCGCATACACACCCAGTTGGGCCAGGCCGGGGAAGCCGGCCCACAGCATCACCCCGAATCCGGCAATCGAGGT
Source organism: Hydrogenophaga sp. (assembly GCF_028698005.1). GTDB lineage: Bacteria > Pseudomonadota > Gammaproteobacteria > Burkholderiales > Burkholderiaceae_C > Hydrogenophaga. Next base: position 25,342 of record NZ_JAQVEJ010000022.1, on the reverse strand, counting down.
CACCACGCCCAGGCGGATCGTGGGCCAGAAGGTCTCGCGCCAGGCCTGCAGACCGACGCGCCCGGACTGGACGAAAAAGTAGATGGCGTAGTCCACCGATTCACCGATCAGGGCGGCACCAAACCCCACCGTGATGCCGTGCACCATGCCGAACACCAGGTCCACCGCCACGATGGCCGCCACCGTGCCGGCCACCACCGGCAGCAGGCCCAGCGCCATCATGCGGGGCGAGCGGTAGATCCACAACAGCAGCAGCCCGATGCCGATCGAGCTGATCAGGGAAATGCGCTCGATATCGGAGCGGATGTCCTCCCTGGCCTGGACGGCGAACATGCCCGGACCCGACAGGCTCAGCGACAGGCCATCGAGTGCGTGCGCCTGCTGCAGGGCGGCAAACTGCGCACGCACGGTGTTGATGGCCTGCGCCTGGCCATCGGTGTCGCCCCCGGGCGCGCGGGTCTGTGCCAGCAGCAGCGCGCGCTGGCCGTCGCGCGACGCCCATACACCACCCCGGGTATCGGGCTCGCTGCCCGGATGCAACTGCGCCAGGATCTCGATCATCTCGCCCGTCGGGTCCTGCAGCAGGTAGGGCTTGAACAGGAAACCGACCGGCGATACCGCCACCCCGATGGCGCGATCGACCGCCTCGCGCAGGCCCTCGGGGGCCAAGCGCTCGGGCGTCAGCGCCGGGCTCAGGTGGTAGCGGTAGCGCAGCAGGACATCGCGCTCGGCCTCCAGGGCATCGGCCTCGCCGTTCTGCACCGAGACGAACAGGCCCGAGCTGGCCAGCCCATCGCGCAGCGCGCCCGAGGCCTGGACACGTTCGGCCTCGGTCCCGCCCTCGATACCGATCATCAGCAGGCGCGAAACGCTGCCGTCCTTCATCTGCCCGACCAGCACCCGCTGTTCGGGGCTGGGATCGGACGGCAGGAAAAACGACATGTCCGCAGTGAAGCGCGTGTGCAGGACGATCCAGGCCACGCCGGCCGCCACGGCGACCAGCCACAGCAGGAACGCCTTGAGGGGTGTGACTTTCATTCGCCGGCAATGGGCTCGATGGCCAGTTCGGAACGATCACCGTCGGCCTGCTGGTACTCGATCCGACGCACCTGGTTGCCGCCGCCCGAGACGGTGATGCGGCTGATCAGCGCCGAGACGGCGCCGTCCACCGGCGTCAGTGCCAGCGACCAGGCAGCGGGGCTGCCGGCCAGCGCCAGCCGGTAGTGCTTTTCCAGCGCCTGCCGGTTGCCCGCCAGGGTGCTGCGGATGCTTTCGACGAAGGCCTGCGCCTCGGGCCGGCTGGCCACGTTGACGGACATGCGGCGGTTGGCGCGCACCAGGGTCAGCGTGTCCTTGTCCAGCATCATGGATTCGGGGTACGGCTCGAGTGTGTGCTTTTCCAGCCGGTCGGGCGGCTGGTAGCGCAACTCGCCACTGGAGACGACCGGCTTGTCCAGCATGGCCATGGTCCGCGTTTCGACAAAACGCGCCTTGCCCCCCGTGTGCCGGGCCAGATCGCGCATCAGGGTGTCGATGTCGAAGGCGGCATGGGCGGCCAGCGACACGCTGGCCAGCAGCAGGGCCAGGAGGCGTCGGAAATTCATTGCTTGTGCCAGAAATCGTAAAAATTGAACCAGTTGTAGGGCGCTTCGCGCGCCAGACGCTCCAGCATGGCCACATAGGCCCGCATGGCGTGGGCAGTGGCGGCCTGCCGGTGCTCGCGCGGCACCTGCGAAAAATCGGCCAGCGGCTCGAAGCGGACCTGGTAACGGTTGCCGCCCAGGTACAGGCCGGCCATGAAAAACACGGGCCGCCGCAGCAGCATCGCCAGGCGCCAGGGCCCGACCGGAAAGCGCGCATGCTCGCCCAGGAACGGCAGGGCCACACCCTCATCACCGTCGGCGTCCAGCAGACGGTCGGCCAGCATGCCGACCAGGCAACCTTCGGCCAGGCGGTCCCTGACGGCCATCATGGAATCCACTCGGCCCAGGGGGATGATATCTTGCATGGCCGCCGGGTTGATGGCCCTCAGGGCGTCATTGATTTTGCGGGCATTTTCCTCGTACATCACCATGGCGACGCGCATGCCACCACGCTCGCGGCCCATGGCGCGCAGCACCTCGAAGCTGCCCAGGTGTGCGCCCATCAGCAGCACACCCTGGCCGCCGGCACAGGCCGCCTGCAGTGCCTCGGCGCCCTGCACCTCGATCTGCAGGCCATGGCTGTCCTCGCCAAGCAGGAACACACGGTCGTGCACGGTGGAGGCAAAGCTCAACACATGCCGGTAGCCATCGGCCCAGCTTGCCTCGCGTCCGAGCACACGGCCCAGGTAGTCGCGGCTGGCGCGGCGCGCGGTGGGCGCGAAGGCGGTGAAATAGGCCGCAATGCCGTACAGGACGACACGCCCGACACGGCGACCGAACAGGCGCGAGATGCCCACCATCAGGCGCAGCACCCAGGCGTGGCTACGCTCCCGGTGCTGACGCCAGCCAGTGTCCGGTGCTCTGCTCATGCGCCATCGCTTTGCAGAACACCGCTGGCCACCGCCTCATCGCCCATGCGGATATCGAAGCCCAGCGCGCCCCGCGGGGTGGACGCCAGTGCCAGCCGCAGCACGGCGCCCGGCCCCACCGGGCGCAGGAACTTGGCCTGCACGATGGCCCAGCCGGTGGCCTGCGGCCGCACCTGGCGGGCCAGATGCAACACACGGTCGAGCAGCACGACACCGGGCACGATGGGACGCCCCGGGAAATGCCCGGCCAGGGCGGGATGGTCGTCCGGCACGGTCCAGGTTTCAGCGTGCACTGCCCCCTCCTTGCCCCGCGACATGCTCGGCATAGAGTTGCTCCAGGCTGTCCCGGGTGATCTTGCCCGTGTGGTTGCGCGGCAGCGCCGGCACCAGCACCAGGGGACGGGGCAGGAAAATCGGGTCGACGCAGCGGCGCAGCGCCGCCAGCAGGTCGGCGTGCGAGCGGCCCGGCGCCACCACCGCGAAGGCCACCAAGCGCGCCACGCGCGACTCGCTGTCTTCCTGCGGCAGGAAAAAGGCACCATCGCGCACCCCCTCGATGCCGCACAACTGGTGGTTCAGGTAGGCCAGCGAGGTGCGCTTGCCCGCCAGGTTGACCATGTCGGCGTGACGCCCGTGCAGCACGAAGCGGCCGGGTTCCGGCTGCAGGCCGATGATGTCCGACAGGGCCACCCGGCCCTCGACGTGACCGTCCACCGCGTAGGTGGTCCCTCCCTCCTGCTCCAGCCGCACACCGGGCATCAGGGACCAGGCAGACCCTCCGGTGGTGCGGCGCGTGGCCAGTTGCGAGGACTCGGTCGAGCCATAGATTTCGTGCACCGGCGCGCCGGTGGCGGCCTCCACGCGCTGTGCCAGCGTCTCGCTCAGCGGGGCCGTGGCCGACAGCCAGCGGTCCACCGGCGGCAGCGCCACGTCCGCGGCCATGACGCTGGACAGGTGGTAAGGCGTGGTGACCACCAGGCGCGGGCGTGGCACCGCGGCCAGCGCCTCGGCCAGGTCCTGCGGATAGAAAGGCTTGCCGGTCCAGAAGGTGCAGCCGCCGTGCAGGGCCAGCAAAAAGGTGGACTCGAAGCCATAACTGTGCTGGGCCGGCACCGTGCCCACCAGCACATGCGGCTGGCCGGCCAGCCCCAGGGCCTCGGCCTCGGCGCGTCCGCTGGCCACCAGCCGGCCCCAGGTCTTGGCATGGGGCTGCGGCCGCCCGGTCGAACCCGAGGTGAACAGGATGGCGACCACGCGTTCGGCCGGAACGGCGGGGGGGTCACCGGTATGAGCCAGCGCGTCCAGGGAGGGCCAGGCATGCACCGGCAGGCCGGGCAGGTCGGTGCCGGTGTCACCGAGCACATAGGCTCCCGCGTACTCGTGCGCCAATTGCCGCAGGGTTTCCAGACTCTGCGACGACGGCTGCAGGCTGACCCGGCCGCTGATGGCGCACGCGCCCAGCAGCACCGCGAAGTGGTAGCGGTCCTCGCATAGGTTGATGACCCAGCGTCCGGCCGGCAGCCAGCCGGCCAGCGCCTGGACATCGCCGAGATACTGGCTGACGGTGACCGGGCCCTGGGCGCGCCAGGCCAGCACGTCGTCCGCGGCACGCCCGCTGATCAGAGGCAGCGATCCGGTCATGGCGAGGTCGATCGGGTGGTGGTCGTGCGGCCCGGGTCCTGACGCGAGCGCCAGGCCTCGATGATCTCGCGCACCCCGGGTCGCTCGGCAGGCGGCAGCACGCAGCGGCGCACCAGCATCTCGACCAGAAAAACCAGGCCGATCAGCGGACCCGTGAGCACATTGGCGTGCACCGACCAGACTTCGATGGGCGCCCAGGCGAACAGCAGCGTGGACACCAGCGCGTTGACGACAAAGAAGACCGTCCAGCCCAGCGTCACCTGCCGGGTGTACCCGCGCTTGCGCTCGGAAAGGCCATCGCCGAAGATCATGCGCGCCAGGCCGGTCACCACCGGTTCGCGACCGGCCATGAGCGAACGCCCGAACCAGGCGGCCATGGCCAGGTGCGTGCCCAGGTGCTGCAGGTAGTACAGCCATGGCAGGTTGCCGCGCAACCAGCCCCAGCGCCACGCCAGCCCCCCGGCCATCAACAGCATCAGGCCCCAGGCGGGCGCGCCGCGCAGCGGGGTCTGCCACAGCAGGGCAGCAGCAGCGGCCAGCAGCGGCGCCACGGCCACCACGGTGTGCAGGTCGGCCGGGCCGATGCCCGAGCTGGCCAGGTGGGCCGAGGCAATCCAGCCCAGCACCAGCAGGACCGCCAGCAAGGCGCGCCAGCCAGGCTGACTCTTGTTCATCGCCGGGCCACCCTTCTCTTTCTTTATTGCGTGCGCTGGCCCGTGATGTGCTCGGACAGGGTGCGCAGCGAGGCAAAGATCTTCTGGTTGTTCTCGTTGTCCGACTTGAGCTGGAAGCCGTAGCGTTTGGACACCACGAGCGCGATTTCGAGCATGTCGATGGAATCGAGTCCGAGCCCCTCACCATACAGCGGCGCGTCGGGCTCGATCTCGTCCGGCTGAACCTCCAGGTTGAGCGCCTCCACGATCAGGGCGGCCACTTCGGGCATGAGTTGTTCGGCGGGCGGAAAGGCAGATGCAGACGTCATGGTCGGGACAGTCGATGAAATCAGTGGGACGAGGTGGCGCGGAAGGCGAGCACGGCGTTGCTGCCTCCGAACGCGAACGAGTTGGACAGCGCGGCGCGCACCGGCACACCCTCGCGGCCTTCCAGCACGTGGTCCAGACCCTCGCAGGCCGGATCGAGCCGTCCGGCCAGGTGCGCCGTGGGCGGCACGGCCTGCCGGGCCACGGCCAGGACGGTGACCAGCGCCTCGATGGCGCCGGCCGCCCCCAGCAGGTGGCCATGCATGGACTTGGTGGCGCTGACCGGCAGGCCGGCCGCGTGGCGGCCGAACACCTCGCGCAGGGCCGCCACCTCGACCGGATCGCCTTCGAGCGTGGCAGTCCCGTGGGCGTTGACGTAGTCGACGTCGCCCGCCTGCAGGCCCGCCTGTTGCATGGCCGAGCGAATGGCGCGCACCTGCCCGCCCACGTCCGGCCGCACCAGGTGGCTGTGGTCGCAGGTGTTGCCATAGCCCACCATTTCGGCATGGATGCGCGCGCCACGCGCCACCGCGTGCTCCCAGTCCTCCAGCACCAGGGCGGCAGCGCCTTCGCCCAGCACCAGGCCCTTGCGGTCGGCCGCGAAAGGGCGGCAGGCCGCGGTGGCCTCCTCGCCCTGGCCCGGCGCGATCAGGCGCATGGCCTCCCAGGCCCTGGCTACGCCATAGGTCTGCGTCGCGTCGCAGCCACCGGTCAGGATCAGGTCGGCATCGCCCGCCTGGATGCGGCGGAAGGCCTCGCCGATCGCGATGGCCGACGAGGCACAGGCAGCGGTGTGACTGAAACTCACGCCGCCCAGCCCGAGTTGGATTGAGGCATGGGCATTGACGGCGTTGTTCATGCCCATGACCACCGACAGTGGCGACAGGCGTTCGCGGCCCTTGAGCCACATGTCGCGGTAGCCACGCTCGAACGCCAGGATGCCGCCCAGGGCCGTGCCCCAGATGCACCCCCAGCTCTCGCGCCCCTCGCCATCGGCGGGCTGGCGCGCCAGCCCGGCATCGGCCCAGGCATCGAAGGCCGCCGCCATGCCCAGGTGTGCAAAGCGCTCCATCATCGAGGCCAGCGGCTTGCCCAGGCGCGCATCGGCGTCGAAGCCGGGGCAACCCACGAAGGGCATCGACAGGGGACGCGGCAGATCGTCGGTCAGCAGGTGGAACACCGCCGACTCGCCGGCCATCAGCCGGTTGAAAAATGTTTCCAGGTCACCGCCATACGGGCTGATCAGCCCCAGCCCGGTGACTGCGACGCGGCGCGGCATCAGTCCCCCGACCCAGCCTTGTCAGCCAGCAACCGGTCGATCACGGCGCGCATCTCTCCCACGGTCTGGGGGATGCCTTCGTCCGCATTGATCGAAATGCCCAGGCGGTCTTCGGCCTCGAACATCAGCTCCGCCAGCATCAGCGAGTCCACCCCCAGATCGGCCAGCGTCGCGCCATCGGTCACCCGGTCTGCCTCCACACCAAGCCTGTCACGAAGAAAGGTGCGAATGAGTTCTGTCGAGTCCATGCGGTTCAGTGCCATTGATGTCATGAAAACGCCCCCGGCGTCCGGTCGGCGGGCTGCCCGGCGTTTTCGGCCAGGGTCGATTGTATCTGCCGCCCCATGCAGGCCGCCCCGACACGGACGCACCGGCCCGCATATGATCGATGCCTCGGAGCCACTGCCTGGCACCGGTCCGTCACTTCATGACCATGCCAGACTCGCTCCCTGTGCCCACACCCTGGACCCACGAACTGCGCCTCAGGCTCACCCACCTGTGGCTGCTCAAGGCCACCGGGACCTCGGCCTTCATGATCCTGTTCTTCCAGGGCTACTTTTTCGTGATGGCAGAGCCGGCGCGCACGCCCTACGTGATGCCCGAAATCTGGCTCGACCACTGGGTGCCGCTGGTGCCATGGGCCTTCTGGGTCTATGCGTCGCTGTGGGTGTATGTATCGCTGGCGCCGGCCATGATGGGCAATTTCCGCGGACTGCTGCGCTTCGGTGCATGGGTCGGTCTGCTGTGCCTGAGCTGCCTGGCCGTCTTCTGGGCCTTCCCGACGCAGGTGCCGGCCATGCCCATCGACTGGTCGCAATACCCCGGCCTGTCGTTCGTCAAGGGTGTGGACGCCGCCGGCAATGCCTGCCCGTCGCTGCACGTGGCGTCGGCTGTGTTCGCAGCCTACTGGATGCACCACCTGCTCAGGACCATGCGTGCGCCGCGTGGCTGGCTGGCGTTCAACGCGGCCTGCTGCGTGGCCATCACCTGGTCGACCCTGGCCACGCACCAGCACGTGGCCATCGACGCCATCTGCGGCGCCCTGGTCGGCTGGGTGTTCGCACGGCTGTCGCTGCGGCAACCGGCACTGGCGCTCGCTGAGCCGCGCCGCTGAGGCCGCCGCCCCTCCGGTGCGGCACCATCCGGCCAAGCTGCGCCGCCGACGGCCGGACGATGCCGGTCATGCAGCGAGATCGAACACCAGCACCTCGGCCTGGCGCCCACCGGCGAGCGAAATCAGAGGCTCGTCGGCCAGTACGGCCGCGTCGCCCCCCTTCAGGCGCTGGCCATTGATGTCCAGCTCGCCCTGCACCACATGGACATAGCCCTTGCGGCCCGGGGCCAGCGCCAGCTCGGCCGTTTCCACGCCGTCCAGCAGCCCTGCGTACAGAGCAGCATCGGCGTGGATGGTGACGGAGCCGTCGGCGCCATCGGGGGATGCGACCAGTCGCAGCCTGCCACGCTTTTGCTCGGCTGGGAAGCTTTTTTGCTCGTAGCTGGGCCCGATGCCACGCTGGTTGGGCTCGATCCAGATCTGCAGGAAGTGCGTGGTCTGGTCCGGCGCATGGTTGAACTCGCTGTGGCGCACGCCGGTGCCCGCGCTCATGCGCTGCACGTCGCCGGGGGGAATGCCCTTGACGTTGCCCATGCTGTCCTTGTGGGCCAGGTTGCCCTGCAGGACGTAGCTGATGATCTCCATATCGCGGTGGCTGTGCGCGCCAAAACCGGTGCCCGGCGCGATGCGGTCCTCGTTGATCACGCGCAGGTTGCCCCAGCCCATCCAGGCCGGATCGAAGTAGTCGGCAAACGAAAACGAATGGAAGCTCTTGAGCCAGCCGTGGTCGGCATAGCCACGGGCTTCGGCACGGCGGATGTTCATCATGACAGGCTCCTTTCGACGGGGATGCGGGCTCTGAGCGAACCCGATGGCATCCATTGTCAAAAGATCCAACCCCATTTGGTTTGCATTGAATTGATGGCATCATTCAATTCAGATGAACCAAGGAGGCAGTGCCATGGCCACCCCACTGACCCGTTCCGCGCTGTCGCCCGAGAACCTGGGCCTGATCGAGGCGGTCGCCCGCCTGGGCAGCATGGCCGCCGCCGCGCGCGAACTGGGCATGGTGCCCAGCGCCCTGACCTACCGCGTGCGGCAGGTCGAGGACGCGCTGGATGTGCTGCTGTTCGACCGCAGCGCACGCCGCGCCCGGCTGACGCCGGCGGGTGAGGAGTTGCTGCACGCCGGCCGTTATCTGCTCGAAGAGCTCGACGCCGTGGCCAAGCGCGTGCGGCGCGTGGCCACCGGCTGGGAACCCGAACTGACCATCGCCGCCGACGCCATCATCGCGCGCGCCACCCTGTTCGAGCTGTGCGAGGCCTTTTATGCCGAACAGGCACCGACGCGGCTGAAACTGCGCTCCGAGACGCTGTCGGGCACGGCGGACGCGCTGCGCGATGGCCTGGCCGACCTGGCGCTGGGCATTGCCAGCGACTCCATGCCCAGCGTCCCCGACATCCATACCAGCCCGCTCGGCACGGTCGATTTCGTTTTCGCCGTGGCGCCGAACCATCCGCTGGCGGCGCTGGACCATCCCCTCAGCGACGATGACCGGCGGCAGTATCGCGCGGTGGCGGTGGCCGACAGCACCGTCAAGGGCCGCGGGCTGACCCACAACCTGGCCCCCGGGCAAGACGTGCTCACGGTACCCGGCATGCATTTCAAGCTCGAAGCCCAGTTGCGCGGACTCGGCGTCGGCTTTCTGCCCCTGCCGCTGGCGCAGCCCTTCATCGTCGCCGGTCGTCTGGTGGTCAAGCCGGTGCAGGGCAGCACCCGGATGCTCCGGATGCATTACGCCTGGCGCCAGCGCCGTGGCACCAGCGGTCAGGGGCGTGCCCTGCGCTGGTGGCTCGACCGACTGCAACACCCCGGCACGCGACATGCGCTGCTGCACAACCATCACCAAAGCTGACTGACGCGGCGCGCCTGCGCGCTGCTACAGTGGATCCACCTTTCCTGCCCGAGTACGCACCATGCCCCAACGCCCGAACCGCACTTCGCCCTCCCGCCGCACGTCGGCACCGGCACCGGCCCTGCATGTGGCCGTGGTTGGTGCGGGCATCGCCGGCATTGCCTGTGCACGCACCTTGCTGCAGGCCGGCCACCGCGTCACGCTGCTCGAGCAGGAGGCGGCCGTGGGCGGCCGGATGACGACGCTGGCTACCCCGTTCGGCGGTTTCGACCCGGGTGTGCAGTACTTCACCGTGCGTGACCCGCGCTTTCGCCGCGTGCTGGACGACACACCCGCCCTCGTGCGCCCCTGGAGCGTGAGCACGGTGCGCGTGCTCGACGAGCTCGGTCATGTACTGGCCAGCGCACCACCGCCGAGCGAGCCGCACTATGTCGCCAAGCCAGGCATGGTCTCGTTGCTGAACCACTGGGCCGAACCCCTTGATCAGCCTGAGCGTTTCGGCGGCCTGCCCGCACGCCTGTTGCTCTCGCACAAGGTCACACGGATCGAACGCGACGCGCTGGCGCCGACCCGCTGGCAGTTGCGCACCGACGACGGCAGTGATGCGCCCCAACCCGGACAGGCGGTGCTGGGCGGGTTCGACCGCGTGGTGCTGGCGCTGCCCCCGCTCGCATCGGCGGGCCTGCTGGCGGCGTCGGATCTGGCCCCCCGCATGCGCCAGCGCCTGACCGGTGTGTCCGTGGCGCCCTGCTGGACACTGCTGCTGGCGTTCCCTCAGGCCAGCCAGCCGGGCATGGGCAGTTTTGGTCCCCACTGGAACGCCGCGCGCAGCACGCACCACCGCATCAGCTGGCTGGCGCGCGAGAACTGCAAACCGGGCCGGGGCAGCATCGAGCGCTGGACGGTCCAAGCCAGCCCGGCCTGGTCGGCTCGCCACCTGAACGACAGCGAAGAACGCGTGCGCGACAAGCTGCTCAAGGGATTCGCCGAAATCACCGGCATCCGTGCCACCCCGCCCTTTGCCATGGCGCATCAATGGCCCCAGGCGCAGACGGAACAACCGCTGGGCCAGAGCCACCTGCTCGATGCCAAACTGGGCCTCGGCCTGTGCGGCGACTGGTGCCTGGGCCACCGGGTCGAGGACGCGTTCATCTCCGGCCTGGAACTGGCACTGGCCATGGCGTGAACTACCGCGGACGGTTCGCCCCCTCGCCCACGGGGCCACTGCACGCAGGCTCGCTGGTGGCCGCACTGGCGAGCTGGCTGGATGCGCGCGCTCACGGCGGCGTCTGGCTGGTGCGCATCGAAGATGTGGACACCCCGCGATGCGTGCCCGGTGCCGACCGGCTCATCCTGCAGCAGCTCGCCGCCTGCGGCCTGCACAGCGACGAACCCGTGCTGTGGCAATCGGCCCGGGGGGCTCACTACCAGCGGGCACTGGACGAACTGGCAGGCCGCGGACGCGCCTACCCCTGTGCCTGCTCACGCAAGGACATCGAGGCCGCACTGCAGGCGCAGGGGCGAACGCGCGCGCGGCACCATGCGGCGGTCTACCCAGGCACCTGCCGCCCGGAAAACGGCGGCCTGCGTGGACGCCCGGCCCGCGCCTGGCGCTTCCACCTGGGTGAGGACACCGAGGTTCGCTGGACGGACCGCCGCCTCGGCCCGCAAATGCAGGATGTGGCGGTCGATGTCGGTGACTTCGTGCTGCGGCGCGCTGACGGCCTGTGGGCCTACCAGCTCGCCGTGGTGGTGGATGACGCGGCACAGGGCATCACCCATGTGGTCCGCGGCGAGGACCTGACGGACAACACACCGCGGCAGATCCTGTTGCAGCGCGCCCTGGGCCTGCCCACGCCCGCCTACCTGCACACGCCGCTGGTGCGAGGTGACAACGGCGAAAAGCTCAGCAAACAGAACGGCGCCCGCGCGCTGGACCTGTCGGACCCGCTGGCCGCCCTGAACCAGGCCGCCGCCGTGCTCGGCCTGCCGCCCATGACAGGCAGCGTCCCCGATGCCCTGGCCCGCTGGGCTGCGGCCTGGCCCTCTACAATCAGCGCCCACCCTGCCAGCTCGCCCGAACCATGACCGATCCCCGCCACGCCTCGCGCACGCCCCCCGAGAACGGCGCCTACCTGCGCCAGATCAAGAGCTACGTGCTCCGCGCCGGTCGCATGGGTCCCGGGCAGCAGCGCGCCTTCGAGCTGTACGGCCCGCGCTTCCTGCTCCCCTACGACGCGAGCCGTCAGCTCGACCTGGCCCAGGTGTTCGGGCGCGAGGCGCCGCTGATCATGGAAATCGGCTTCGGCATGGGCAATGCCACGGCCCAGATCGCGCAGAGCCGCCCCGACGACAACTTCCTGTGCTGCGAGGTGCACGAGCCCGGCGTGGGCGCGCTGCTCAAGCTGTGCGGCGAGCAGGACATCGGGAACATCCGCATCTTCCAGCACGACGCGGTCGAGGTGCTGGACCACATGCTGCCCGAGCAAAGCCTGGACGGCGTGCACATCTTCTTTCCCGACCCGTGGCACAAGAGCCGCCACCACAAGCGGCGCCTGATCCAGCCACCGTTCGTGAACCGGCTGGCCAGGCACCTCAAGCCCGGCGGCTACATCCACCTGGCCACGGACTGGCAGCCCTATGCCGAGCAGATGCTGGAAGTGCTCTCGGCCGAACCGCTGCTGGCCAACACGGCCGCTGGGGCGGGTCTGGGCGGCTATGCCCCCAAGCCGGACTACCGGCCCCTGACCAAGTTCGAGAACCGCGGCCTGAAGCTCGGCCACGGCGTGTGGGACCTGGTTTTCCGGCGCCGCTGAGCGCCAGCCGGCTCAATCGTCATCCGGGGGTTCGTCCGATCCCAGCGCCGCATCGACGCCCGCGCCGATGAGCTTGCCACCGACGCGCGCGGTCCCGACCGCCGCGTCAACCGCCAACCCGGCCACCCCCACCACCGCCGAGGCCGCCACATCGACGGCGGCCACCACCGCACAGCCCTGCAACAGCACGCAGGCGAGCACCACCGCCGCACCGCGGCGAAGAAGGCCAGCGCCACCGGGGAATGGGCCGGCAACGGCGGCCGGTGCGGGTGTGGATGGTTCAGGCATGGCGGTGCTGGCGCGATCGGTGGCGAAACGGCCGAGAATACCGGTTTTTCCCTTGCCCCTCGCTTTGCCATCGTGGCCCGCCCGCCCAAAAACCTGCTCATCCCGACCCGTGACGGCATCTCGCCCAGTTGCGTCGCGCTGCCAGCCACCGGAGCGGACTGCCCGTGGCCGACGACGGTCGACTTCCTTGCCGAACGCCTGCCGGCCGTCACGCGCGAGGACTGGTGCCGGCGCATGGCCAGCGGCGAGGTGCTGGACGACGCGGGCCAGCCGGTGCATGCCGACGCGCCCTACCGCGGCGGACAGCGCCTGTACTACTGGCGCTCCCTCCCCCACGAACACCGCGTGCCCTTCGAGGCGACGGTGCTGCACCTGGACGAGCACCTGCTGGTGGCGGACAAGCCGCACTTCCTGCCCGTCACGCCCACCGGCCGGTTCGTCCGCGAGACGCTGCTGGTCCGGCTCAAGCGGTCCACGGGCATCGACTCGCTCAGCCCCATCCACCGCATCGACCGGGAGACCGCAGGGCTGGTGCTCTTCAGCGTGCGCCCGCAGGATCGCGGCGCCTACCAGGCGCTGTTCCGCGCACGGCAGGTGGACAAGACCTACGAGGCCATCGCCCCGGGCCCGGCCGAAGGGGCGGCCCTCCACTCGGCAACCGTCATCCAGCGCAGCCGCATCGAGGAAGATCCGTCGGCCTTCTTCCGCATGATCGAGACCGATGGCGAGGCCAACAGCGAAACCCGCATCACCCTGACCGAGCGGCGCGGCACCTGGGCGCGGTACGCGCTGGCACCGGTCACCGGCAAGCGCCACCAGTTGCGTGTGCACATGAACGCGCTGGGCCTGCCGATCGCCGGCGACCAGTTCTACCCCACGGTACGCCGGGGGCCCGGCGAGCCCGAAGACTACGCCGAGCCGCTGCGCCTGCTGGCGCGCAGCATCGCGTTCACCGACCCGGTGACCGGCCAGCCCCGCCGTTTCGACAGCCGGCTGGCGCTGGCCTGGCCGGGCGCCTGATCAGGCGGTGATTTCGCGCGCGCTGATCTGGTACTTGAAGTCGTCCGGGTTGTAGGAGTCGACACGCTGGCCGCCGGTTTCGGCCACCGGGTACATCAGGAAGCCAAGCTCCGGACCTTGCGCGCCGGGCAGCGCCAGGTCGTGACCCATGTTCCAGCCCACCCAGTTGCCTTCCCAGCCGCCGTACAGGGCGCGGTTGACGGGCGCGACCACCGGGTGATCGGTGGTCTTGATCCATTCGGCCGTTTCCTGGCGCTGAACCTTGGCCACGTCGGCCGGGTCCATCGCCACCCAGCCCAGACCGGCCAGGTACACCTCGGCACGGCAGTGCTGGGCGCCCTTGAGGCTGGCGGAGTTGGCACCGAGCTCCTTGTAGCCGAAGGCCGACGGGGCCAGGCGCAGGCCATACACGTCGCGCGCCGGCACGCCCGCGGCGCGGCACAGGCCCACGAAGATGGCATTCAGGTCGGCACACTTGCCACCCAGGTTGCCGGTTTCCAGCATGGTCTTGATGTCGCCTTCGCCACAGCCGCGCACCTTGGGTTCACGGTAGGTATTGGCCACCACCCAGTCGTAGATCGCCCGCACCTTCTCGCGGTCGGTGCGCGCGCCCTGCGTGGCCTTGAGCGCAGTCTCGCGCACGATGCCGTCGGTGGGCAGCAGGCGGGTGGGCCGGGTCCAGAAACGCAGCGACGCGGCATCCGCGGCCGGCGCATCGCCGCGCCGGGTGAAGTCGGCCTGGCGGTTGCGCGTCTGCACGCGGCTGGTCAGCTCCACGTAGGGCGTGGCGCCCGACTTCCCGAAAGTCACGTGCAGCATGCGCACACCGTACAGGCCGTCCTCGAGGAACCGGGCCGCGCCGTTGGTCTGGACGCTGCTGGTCAATGACCGCTGCCAGTCACTCTCGATCGAGGGCACCGGCAGCCAGACCTGGGTCGGGCCTTCGGGGAAGGCAATGTCCACCCGTGTGGTGACATCGAAGCTGCGCCAGTTGCCCGGCTCGGGCGCAAAGCGGCGCCGCTCGGGCGCCTGCGCCCAGGCATGGCCCGCAGGCAGCGAGATGGCACTGGCGGCCGCGGTCGCGGCGGCGCAGCGCAGGAAGTGACGGCGATCCTGGTTCATACAGAGAACTCCTGGTCTGATCAGCAAAAAGCCGAGCCGCGCACACAGGGCGCAGCGCATGGCTCACGGGAAAGCGAAGAATAACCGGATGGCGGCGCGCGCGCCGTCAGGGCCTGGCAAGCCGCTCCACCCAGTCCAGCGCGACGGACTGGCTCCAGTCCACCTCGCCCCGGACGACATACCTGGCATGCCCTTGCGGGTCGATCAGTAAGGTGGTCGGGAAGACCTTCACCCCCCAGGCCCGGGCCACCTCACCCGCCGGGTCGAGCAGCACGGGCACGCGCCATTGCTGGGACGCCACAAAACGGGCGACCGTTCGCGGCGACTCCTTGAAGTTGACCGCCAGAACGGCCACACGGTCTTCGCCAAGCAACTCGGGCACCGCCTGCAGCAGCGGCATCTCCACCCGGCACGGTGCGCACCAGCTGGCCCAGAAGTTGACCAGCACCACTTTGCCGCGCAGCGATGCCAGGTCCGTCATGCGCCCCTGCAGATCGGGCGCCCGCAAGGCGGGCATGGGCTGGCCGGCCGGCCAGTCGGCCTTGTCCACCCCGGGCAGCTCGCCCTGGCCCTGCGCCCGCACCGGCCCCGCGGCCAGCCCCGCTGCCACCAGACCCAGCATCCGCAGGACCCGCCGGCGAGGGGAACAGGTGCCGGCCATGGCCGTCAGGCGCGCTCGGCCACCCAGACCTGCACGCTCGCCAGTGCGGCCGGCAGGGCCGCGGCGTCGGTGCCGCCGGCCATGGCCATGTCGGGCTTGCCGCCGCCCTTGCCACCCACCTGCTGGGCGACGAAATTGACCAGCTCGCCGGCCTTGACCTTGCCCGTGCTGTCGGTGGTCACGCCCGCGGCCAGTTGCACCTTGGCACCATCGACGGCGGCCAGCACGATGACGGCGGTCTTGAGCTTGTTCTTGAGCTGGTCCATGGTCTCGCGCAGGGTCTTGGCGTCGGCGCCGTCCAGGCGCGCGGCCAGCACCTTCAGGCCCTTGACGTCCACGGCCTGGCCCGCCAGCTCGTCGCCCTGGCTGGAAGCCAGCTTGCTCTTGAGCGCGGCGATTTCCTTTTCCAGCGCCTTCACCTGGTCCAGCACCTGGCCGACGCGACCGGTCAGCTCGGTGGTCGGCGCCTTGAGCACGCCGGCCGCCTCTTCCACGGTCGATTCCAGCTGCTGCAGATAGGCCAGCGCGTTCGTGCCCGTCACGGCCTCGATGCGGCGCACGCCGGCGGCCACACCCCCTTCGGCCACCACCTTGAACAGGCCGATGTCGCCGGTGCGCTGCACGTGCGTGCCGCCGCACAGCTCGCGGCTGGAGCCGATGTCGAGCACGCGCACACTGTCGCCGTACTTCTCGCCGAACAGCATCATGGCGCCGGTGGCCTTGGCCGACTCGATGTCCATGACGCGCGCCTGCGTGGGTGCGTTGGCCAGCACCTCGGCGTTGACGATGGCCTCGATGCGACGGATTTCGTCGCTCGTGACGGGTGCATTGTGTGCAAAGTCGAAGCGGGTGCGTTCGGCGTTGACCAACGAACCCTTTTGCTGGACGTGTTCGCCCAGCACCTCGCGCAGCGCCTTGTGCATCAGGTGGGTGGCGCTGTGGTTGCGCACCGTGGCCGCGCGCAGTTCGGTGTTCACGGCCGCCGTCACGGCATCGCCCACGGCGAGCGTGCCCTCGACCAGCGTGCCGTGGTGACCGAACACATCGGCCTTGATCTTTTGCGTATCGGCCACGTCGAAACGCGCCAGGGGCGTGTGGATGACCCCCTGATCTCCGACCTGGCCACCGCTTTCGGCATAGAACGGTGTGGTGTCGAGCACGACCACGCCGTCCTGGCCGGCCTTGAGCTCGGCCACCGGCGTGCCGTCCACGTACAGGGCCACCACCTTGGCCTGCTCCTGCAGCGACCCGTAGCCGGTGAAGGTGTTGCTGGCGCCGTCGTAGTCGAGCAGCTTGTCCATCTTGAACTTGCCGGCTGCCCGCGCCTGCGCCTTCTGCTTTTCCATCGCCGCGTTGAAGCCGGCTTCGTCCACGCCCACACCGCGCTCGCGGCAGACGTCATTGGTCAGGTCCAGCGGGAAGCCGTAGGTGTCGTGCAGCTTGAAGGCCACCTCACCGGGCAGCAGCTTCTCCCCTCCGGAGAGGGCGGCATCCAGAATCTCCATGCCGTTTTCCAGCGTCTCGTAAAAACGCTCTTCCTCGGCCTTGAGCACCTCGGTGATGCGTTGCTCCTGCTCGGCCAGGCGGGGGTAGGCCTGGCCCATCTGCTGCGCCAGATCCCGGACCAGTTTGTGAAAAAACGGGCTTTTCTGCCCCAGCTTGTAGCCGTGACGGATGGCGCGGCGCACGATGCGGCGCTGCACGTAGCCGCGGCCTTCGTTGGAGGGGATCACGCCATCGCAGATGAGAAAGGCCGTGGCGCGGATGTGGTCGGCGATGACCTTGAGCGAGGGGTTGGCCAGGTCGGCGCAGCCGGTTTCGCGCGCCGCGGCCTTGATCAGCGCGTCGAACAGATCGATCTCGTAGTTGCTGTGCACATGCTGCAGGATGGCCGCCAGGCGCTCCAGGCCCATGCCGGTGTCCACGCAGGGCGCCGGCAGCGGCGTGACCGAGCCGTCCTCGTGCATCTCGAACTGCATGAACACGTGGTTCCAGATCTCGATGAAGCGGTCGCCGTCCTCGTCGGGGCTGCCCGGAGGGCCGCCGGGGATCTCGGGGCCGTGGTCGTAGAAGATTTCGGAGCACGGGCCGCAGGGGCCGGTGTCGGCCATCATCCAGAAGTTGTCGCTCTTGTAGCGGCCACCCTTGTTGTCACCGATGCGGATCACGCGCTCGGGCGGCAGACCGATGATCTGCGTCCAGATGCCGTAGGCCTCGTCATCCTCCGCGTACACCGTCGCCAGCAGGCGCTCCGGCGGCAGACCATAGACCTTGGTCAGCAGCTCCCAGCCCCACTCGATGCTCTCCTTCTTGAAGTAGTCGCCAAAGGACCAGTTGCCCAGCATCTCGAAAAAGGTGTGGTGCCGCGCGGTGTAGCCCACGTTCTCCAGATCGTTGTGCTTGCCACCGGCGCGCAGGCAGGTCTGCACGCTGGCCGCGCGCGTGTAGGGGCGCTTGTCGGTGCCCAGGAACACGTCCTTGAACTGCACCATGCCCGAGTTGGTGAACATCAGGGTCGGGTCGTTGCCGGGCACGAGGGGGCTGGAGGCCACGATGGTGTGACCCTTGGCCGCAAAGAAGTCCAGAAATGTCTTGCGGATGTCGGCGACGGAAACAGGAACGGTCATGGTGTGAGGGTGTGGGTCTCTGAAAGCGCCACGCCGGCGCCTGAAACCCTCCATTTTCCTATATATGGCAGCCCATGCGCCACCGATCTATGCTTGGCGCTTTGCCGGGCCGTGGTCACAAGCTGTTTAACATGACCGACAGTGCCTGCTTCCCGAGCTCACCCACTTTCACCGCACGGAGACACCATGGACATGAAAACTTCCCCCCTGGCCCAACTCAATGACCCATCCCTGCTCAAGACGGACGGCCTGATCAACGGGCAGTGGGTCCCGGGCCTCACCCGCTTCGACGTCCACGACCCGGCCACGGGCCAGAAAATCGCCGATGTCGCCAACCTCGGCCCGGCCGAGGCCGAGCAGGCCATCAGCGCGGCCAACGCCGCCTGGCCTGCCTGGCGCAGCAAGACGGCCAAGGAGCGCAGCATCATCCTGCGCAAGTGGTTCGACCTGCTGATGGCCAACCAGGAGGACCTCGGTCGCCTGATGACCGCCGAGCAGGGCAAACCGCTGCCCGAAGCCAAGGGTGAGGTCGCCTACGGCGCCAGCTTCGTCGAGTGGTTCGCCGAGGAAGCCAAGCGCGTCAACGGCGAGACCCTGCCGACCTTCGACAACAACCGCCGCCTGCTGGTGCTGCGCCAGCCGATCGGTGTCTGCGCCGCGATCACGCCGTGGAACTTCCCGCTGGCCATGATCACGCGCAAGGTCGCGCCCGCCCTGGCCGCCGGCTGCCCGGTGGTCATCAAGCCGGCCGAACTCACGCCGCTGACCGCGCTGGCCGTGGCCGAACTGGCCGTGCGCGCCGGCATCCCTGCTGGCGTGCTCAACGTGATCACCGCCGACGCCGACAACTCCATCGCCGTGGGCAAGGTGCTGTGTGCCAGCGACGTGGTGCGCCACCTCTCGTTCACCGGCTCGACCGAGGTCGGCCGCATCCTCATGGCGCAATGCGCGCCCACGGTCAAGAAGCTCTCGCTCGAACTCGGCGGCAACGCGCCGTTCATCGTGTTCGACGACGCCGACATCGATTCGGCCGTCGAAGGCGCCATCGCCAGCAAGTACCGCAACGCGGGCCAGACCTGCGTCTGCGCCAACCGCTTCTACGTGCAGGCCGGCGTGTACGACGAGTTCGTGCAGAAGTTCGCCGCCCGCGTCAAGGGCTTCAAGGTCGGCAACGGTTTCGAGGACGGCGTGGTACAGGGCCCACTGATCGAGGATGCCGCGGTACAGAAAGTGCAGCGCCACGTCGAGGATGCCGTGGCCAGGGGCGGTACGGTGGTGACCGGCGGCCAAAAGCTGCAAGGCCAGTTCTTCGAGCCCACCGTGGTGGCCAACGCCACGCCCGACATGCTGTGCGCGCGCGAGGAAACCTTCGGCCCGTTCGCGCCCATCTTCAGGTTCGAGACCGAGCAGGAAGCCATCGACGCGGCCAACGCCACCGAGTTCGGCCTGGCCAGCTACTTCTACAGCCGCGACGTCGGCCGCATCTTCCGCGTTGGCGAGGCGCTGGAATACGGCATGGTCGGCATCAACGTGGGCATCCTGGCCACCGAGCACGTGCCCTTCGGCGGCGTCAAGCAGTCGGGCCTGGGCCGGGAAGGCTCGCACCACGGCATGGACGACTACGTCGAGATCAAGTACCTCTGCGTCGGCGACGTCCTGAAATAAGGTGTCGCAACCCGGGAGTGAAAATAATTCACTCCCGATGGGTAAAAACCCTGTTTCAGCTCATGCATCTCTCCTCCCAAGATGGGGGGTCTGGATGGTCCAGGCACCCCATGTAGAAGGAGACAACGATGACGCAGAGCAGCAGTAGTACCCGCCGCCGCAACCTCCTGAAGGGCGCTGCCGTGGCGGCCAGCGCCATGTCGGTACCCATGGTCAGCCAGGCACAGACGATCACCTGGCGCTTCCAGAGCACCTGGCCAGCGAAGGACATCTTCCACGAATTCGCGCAGGACTACGCGAAGAAAATCAACGACATGGCCGGCAACCGCCTGAAGATCGAGGTGCTGCCGGCCGGTGCCGTGGTACCGGCCTTCCAGTTGCTGGATGCGGTCGCCAAGGGCACGCTGGACGGTGGCCATGGTGTGGTGGCCTACTGGTACGGCAAGAATCAGGCGGTGGCCCTGTGGGGCTCGGGCCCGGCCTTCGGCATGGACGCCAACATGGTGCTGGCATGGCACTACTACGGTGGCGGCAAGGAGTTGCTCGACGATATCTACAAGAGCCTGAACCTGGACGTGGTGTCCAAGCTGTATGGTCCCATGCCGACCCAGCCACTGGGCTGGTTCAAGAAGCCGGTGGCCCGGGCCGAGGAACTCAAGGGCCTGAAGTTCCGCACCGTGGGCCTGGCGGTGGACGTGTTCACCGAGATGGGGCTGGCCGTCAATCCGCTGCCCGGCGGCGAGATCGTGCCCGCGCTGGACCGCGGCCTGCTTGATGCGGCCGAGTTCAACAATGCCTCCAGCGACCGTGCCCTGGGCTTCCCGGACGTGGCCAAGAACTGCATGCTGCAGAGCTTCCACCAGTCCAGCGAGCAGTTCGAGGTGCTGTTCAACAAGAGCAAGTACGACGCGCTGTCCACCGAGCTCAAGGCCATCATCGACTATGCGACACAGGCGGCCAGCGCCGACATGAGCTGGAAGGCGGCCGACCGTTACGCCAAGGACTACGCCGCCATGCAGGCCGAGCAGGGCGTGAAGTTCTACAAGACGCCCGACTCGATCCTGCGCGCGCAGCTGGCCGCATGGGACAAGGTCACGCAGAAGAAAGCCGCGGAGAACGAAACGTTCAAGCGCGTGATGGACTCCATGCGTGCGTTCGCCCAGCGCAGCGGCCGCTGGAAGAACGACACCGACATCGACTTCAAGATGGCCTGGAACCACTACTTCGGCCAGCGCCGGAGCTGAATCGGGCGACTGTAGGCGCCGGGTGACCGTCGCCCCCTGCCCCGAAGAGTGAAGGGGCGCCCTGGCGGCGCCCCTTTGTGTACCTCCCTGCCCCGGGCGAAGCCCCGCTCCATCGATGCAGAAACTCTTGCTTGGGATCGATGCGTTCTCGACCCTGATCGGTAAGACGGCGGCGTGGTGCGCCGTCGCCCTCACCATTCTGATCTGCTGGGAAGTGTTTTCCCGCTACGCGCTGAACCACCCGCATGCCTGGGTGTTCGACGCGCAGATCATGCTCTATGGCTCCATGTTCATGCTGGCCGGCGCCTACACGCTGTCCAAAAACGGGCATGTGCGCGGCGACGTGCTGTACGGATTCTTCAGCACACGCGTGCAGGCGGCCGTGGACCTGACGCTGTATGTCGTGTTCTTCCTGCCGGGGGTGATCGCCATGACCTGGGCGGGCTGGACCTACGCGCAGGAATCGCTGGCGATCCGCGAGCAGACCTTCTCCGCCGAGCCCCTGCCCCTGTACCCGTTCAAGTTCGTGATCCCGGTGGCGGGCGCGGTGCTGCTGCTGCAGGGCATTGCCGAGATCATCCGCTGCATGATCTGCCTGCGCAACGGCCAGTGGCCCCGGCGTGGCGACGACGTGGAGGAAGTGGACGTCGAGAAGCTCAAGGAGATGGTGCAGGTGAAGGACAGCGACATCCAGGCCCTCGATCGCGACCTGACCGCCAGGGAGGGCAAGCAATGAAGCTGCGCAAGGAACTCTGGTTCGGCCTGTCCATCATGGGCCTGGTGCTGGCTTCCATCGTCTGGATGCTGCTGGGTGTCGAGACCATCACCAAGGGCCACCTGGGCCTGCTGATGCTCTCGCTCGTGGTGGTGGCCATCATGCTGGGCTTTCCCACCGCGTTCACGCTCATGGGCATGGGCATGATCTTCACCTGGCTGGCCTATGACGGCGACATCACCCGCACGCTCGATCTGATGGTGCAGGCGGCCTACAAGAGCATGGCCAACGACGTGCTCATCGCCATCCCGCTGTTCGTGTTCATGGGCTACCTGGTCGAGCGCGCCAACCTGATCGAATCGCTGTTCCGGAGCATGCACCTGGCCATGGCGCGCATTCCAGGGTCTCTGGCCGTGGCGACGCTGGCCACCTGCGCCGTTTTCGCGACGGCCACCGGCATCGTGGGCGCGGTCGTCACCCTCATGGGCCTGCTGGCCCTGCCGGCCATGCTGCGCGCCGGCTACAGCACGCCCCTGGCTGCCGGCGCCATCACCGCCGGCGGCTGCCTGGGCATCCTGATTCCACCCTCGGTGCTGCTGATCCTGTACGGCGCCACGGCCGGGGTGTCGGTGGTGCAGCTGTACGCCGGGGCCTTCTTCCCCGGCCTGATGCTCGCGGGCCTGTACTTCGGCTACGTGATCCTGGTGGCCAAGCTCAAGCCCAAGTGGGCACCGCCGCTCACGGCCGAGGAGCGCCACGTCGAGCTGCCACCACTGACCAGCACCCTGCCCGCCCGCAACGAGCAATACGCGCCCGCGCGCCTGCTGGCGGCCCTCAAGGGCCAGCGCAATGCCGACGTCCCCATGGGCTACGTGCTGCGCCAACTGGCCCTGGTCGTGCTGCCGGGCCTGCTCTTCGTGCTGCTGGCGACCAGCACGTGGCGCGCCGCGACGATCGTGCCACCGGAAGCGATCTACGAGATCCAGCCCATCGGCTTTTCGGACGGCGCCGGCGATTCGGAGTCCGGCACCGGCCTGGTGGAGCCCCCCGTGGAAGGCGGGCTGCAGGAGCCGCCGCTGGACGATGCCGACGGCCTGCAGGAGCCCCCGGGCGCCGACACCGCCCTGGCCGCGCCCCCGGGCGCCGAACCGGTGGCCGAACCGCCTGCGGCGGCGAGCGAGGCGGCCGACGAGCCTTCCGCCGGCGCGGCCGAGGCGACCCGCAAGCCGACACCCACCTGGTGGTGGGCGGGATTTGCGGTGCTGGGCGCGCTCACGCTCTGCTTCTACCTGTTCCTGAGCTTTGCCCGGCTCGAAGTGTTCAAGATGCTGCTGGGCTCGTTCTTTCCGCTGTTGATCCTGATCCTGTCGGTGCTGGGCTCGATCGTCTTCGGTCTGGCCACCCCCACGGAGGCGGCGGCCATGGGGTCGGCCGGCGGCTTCCTGCTGGCGGCGGCCTACAAGCGGCTGAACATGGACGTGCTCAAGGAATCCGTGTTCCTCACCGCCAAGACCTCGGCCATGGTTTGCTGGCTGTTCGTGGGATCGGCCATCTTTTCGGCCGCCTTCGCGCTGCTGGGCGGACAGGAACTGGTCGAGCGCTGGGTGCTGTCGCTGAACCTGAGCAAGGTGGAGTTCATGCTGCTGTCGCAGGTGGTCATCTTCCTGCTGGGCTGGCCGCTGGAGTGGACCGAGATCATCGTGATCTTCATGCCCATCTTCATTCCGCTGCTGGACCACTTCGGTGTCGATCCGCTGTTCTTCGGGCTGCTGGTCGCGCTGAACCTGCAGACCGCCTTCCTCTCACCGCCGGTCGCCATGTCGGCGTTCTACCTCAAGGGTGTCGCACCGCCGCACGTGACGCTGAACCAGATCTTCCTGGGCATGATGCCCTTCATGGGCATCCAGATCCTCGCCATCTTCTTCCTGTACATGTGGCCGCAGATCGGCATGTGGCTGCCCCAGTTGCTATACCGATGATCCGCGTCTTTCGCCACCCCGCCTGCAGGGCGGTGGCGAAATTCGGCGAAAATCCGGGCTGTCATCGGTTTGACATCGATTTTTCATGAACTGCAGGATGGGCGAGGAGCCGTCCACCTCTACACGCCCACTCCCCCACCATGATTTCCATGCTCGGCAGCCTTGAGCCGTGGCTGCTCATCAGCCTTTTTCTGGCGCTGGCCTTCGTCCTGGCCTTCGAATTCATCAACGGCTTCCACGACACCGCCAATGCGGTGGCGACGGTGATCTACACCCGGGCCATGCCGCCCACGACGGCGGTGATCGCCTCAGGGATCTTCAATTTCTTCGGCGTGCTGCTCGGCGGCGTGGGCGTGGCCTACGCCATCGTGCACCTGCTGCCGGTGGATCTCCTGATCGATGTCAATTCAGGCCGCGGCCTGGCCATGGTGTTCTCGCTGCTCACGGCGGCCATCGCCTGGAACCTGGGCACCTGGTTCTTCGGCATCCCGGCCTCGAGTTCGCACACCCTGATCGGCGCCATCCTCGGCGTGGGCATGGCCAACGCACTGATCACGCAGACCGAGCTGTCACAGGGCGTCAACTGGCAAAAGGCCATCGACATCGCGATCTCGCTGGTGGTATCCCCCCTGGCCGGCTTCGCGGTGGCTGCCCTGTTCCTGATCACCCTGCGCTGGTGGAAGCCCCGATCGAGCATGCACCGCACGCCGGAAGCACGCCTGAAGCAGTCGGGCAAGAAGAAACCGCCGTTCTGGAACCGCATGGTGCTGGTGATCTCGGCCATGGCGGTGAGCTTCGTGCACGGCTCCAACGACGGCCAGAAAGGCATCGGCCTCATCATGCTGGTGCTGATCGGCCTGGTGCCAGCGCACTTTGCCCTGAACGTGAATTCGACCAAGTACGAGATCGACCGCACGCGCGACGCCGCCACCTACCTCAATGAGTTCTACCAACGCAACGCCGGTGCGCTGTCAGACTACCTGGCACTGGGCAGGCCGCGCAACAACTCCGACCTGCCCGCCAAGTTCCGCTGCGACCCGGAGCAGACCGAGATCACCATCGCCGCGCTGCTGCGCTCGCTCGAAGGCGTGACGCGCTACGACCAGCTGGCACCCCAGGCGCGCCTGGACGTGCGTCGCTACGTGCTGTGCCTGGACGATACGGCGCGCAAGGTGTCCAAGCTCGCCTATCTGCCCCCGGAAGAGGCCCGCGACCTCGCCCGGCTGCGCAAGGACCTGAACGCCACCACCGAATACGCACCCTTCTGGGTAGTGCTGGGCGTGGCCCTGGCCCTGGGCACCGGCACCATGGTCGGCTGGAAACGCGTCGTGACGACGGTGGGCGAGAAGATCGGCAATCACGGCATGACCTACGCCCAGGGCATGAGCGCACAGGTCACTGCGGCCATGGCCATCGGCGCGGCCAACGTGTTCTCGCTGCCGGTGTCGACCACGCACGTGCTGTCCTCGGGGGTGGCCGGCACGATGGTCGCCAACCGCAGCGGCCTGCAGAAAAAGACCATCGGCAACATCCTCATCGCGTGGGTGCTGACGCTGCCGGTGTCCATCCTGCTGTCCGCCGGCCTGTACTGGCTGGCCTACGTGGTGTTCATCCGCTGAGGGCGCTCTCAAATCGCGTACACTTGAAGGCTGTGCGGGTGTAGTTCAATGGTAGAACGGCAGCTTCCCAAGCTTCATACGAGGGTTCGATTCCCTTCACCCGCTCCACTTCGACTTTCCAGGGCGTTCCAAGGACGTCCATGGAGTGTTGCAAGTCATTGTCACGGTTCGGCTTTTCCAGAAAAGCCGTTCCAGTGACGTCCAG